>JANYJV010000138.1 GCA_025361725.1 Acidimicrobiia bacterium
GGGTCAGTGGCACCGCCGGAGTTATGGCGGCGGCGCGACGAGGCGCCAGCGACGACCCGGCGCTCGGCGACTCCGAGAGGAGCGCCACGCTTCCCACGCTCACGATGGCGAGCGCGACGAAACCGCCCGCAGCGACGCGGCGACGCACCGATCCGAACGTTTCAGCCATTCCCATGTCGAAGGCATCGGCGCGATCGCCCGCCACCTGTAGCGTCGATCAGATCGCGAACGAACCCGCCGCGTCAGACCCTCCGGCCACGTCTGACCTCATGACGCTCGCCGCCGAGTATGCGGCGATGGTCCAGGATGGCGGTGCCGTCCGCGCGCGCACGCCCGAACTGTTCGACGCACTCGAACACGCCGATGATGCGCGTCTGCGCGTCGCCGCGCTCGGCGCGCTCGTGCGAGGCACCAGCCAGACGGTCCGACGGCGGGCGTGGCGCTCCGGTGCCGACGCAACGGATCGCCGCGTCCGGCTGCGCGCCGCCGAACTCACACCGCACCTCGCGGCTCCGGCGCCATCGATACTGGTGCGGTTGATCGCGGACCCCGACGAGCTGGTCGCCGACGCTGCGTGTTTCGCCGCCGGCGAAATCATCTGGCCGGACGCCGCACGCGCACGAGTCGTGCGGGCGTTGACGACGGCCGCAGTTCATGAGGATCCGCTCGTGCGCGAATCTGCCGTCGCCGCGCTCGGGGCCATCGGCGACCCGGCCGGCGTGTCCGCGATTCTCGCCGGCTGCTCCGACCGGCCCACGGTCCGACGCCGAGCGGTGTTGGCGCTCGCACCCTTCGACGGTCCCGAGGTCGAGGCCGCCCTGAAGATGGCACTCACCGACTCCGATTGGCAGACCCGTCAGGCCGCCGAAGACTTGGTGAACGCCACCATCAGTGAGAGTGGCGCGGACCCCGCATGAGCATGTCCTCGACCTGATCGAAGATCTCGACACAGCGGCCGGCCCCGAGCACGACACATTCGAGCGGTGCATCGACCAGGTGGACGGGCAGCTTCGTCTCTTGCGCGATCCGCAAGTCCAGGCCGCGCAACATGCCGCCGCCGCCGACGAGATGGATGCCGTGCAGGATCAGGTCATGGGCCAACTCGGGCGGCGTCTGTGACAGCGCGGCGATCACTGCGTCGCAAATGGCGCGCACCTGTTCTTCGATGGCGTCGCGCACTTCTTCGGGCGTGAGCACCACCGTCTTCGGTAACCCGCTCATCAGATCTCGGCCGCGTACCTCGGCCTTGTATTCGTCGGGAGTCGGAAACGCCGAACCGATTGCGAGTTTGATCTCCTCGGCGGTGCGCTCACCGATGGCGATTCCGTACTCGCGCCGCACGTACGCCTGGATTGCAGCGTCGATATCGAACGAGCCGACGCGCACCGCCTCCAGCGCGACGACCCCGCGCAACGAGATCACCGCCACCTCGGTGGTGCCACCCCCGATGTCCACGACCATGTTTCCGAGCGGTTCGTGGATGGGCAGACCCGCGCCGACGGCGGCGGCCATCGGCTGTTCCAACAAGTAAGTGGATGCTGCGCCGGCAAGACGGGCCGCTTCCAGGACCGCACGCTGCTCGACGTGAGTGATCGCCGACGGGACACAGATCAGCACTCGGGCGCGCGACAAACGTGAGACGCCGGCGCGTTGGAACAGGAGCCGGATCATCCGCTGCGTGATCTCGTAGTCGGTAATCGCCCCGCCACGCAGCGGACGCACCGCGACGATGTAACCGGGCGTGCGGCCGATCATCTGCCACGCCTCGTGACCCATGGCCAGCACATCGTTCGACCGACTATTGAGGGCGATCACCGTCGGTTCGTTGAGGATGATCCCTTGGCCGCGTGCGTACACCAAGGTGTTCGCGGTCCCGAGATCGATCGCAAGGTCTCTAGCCAGTGCGCCGGCCCCGTGTTCGAGGCGGCGCGTCCGGAGCCAACGCTTCCCGCCGTTTGGCAAAGTCGTCGATGCTGGCATTGAGACCACGCGGACTGCGGTGCCGGTACAGCACGATGGCCACGCCGATGATGATCACTCCGAGCGCGAGACCCAAGAACTCCATCATCAGCTCCGTTCGCTCGGTGTCAAGGTGCGCAACTCATTGGCACCGAGTCCCCAGTCGTCGCCCCCGGCCCAGTGTTCCTGCTTCCAGATCGGGACCGATTCCTTCAGCGTGTCGATGCAGAAGCGCGCGGCGTCGAACGCGTCGGCGCGATGCGGACTCGAGACGACGACTGCGACCGACGCCTCGGACAGTGTGATGTTGCCCGTGCGGTGCAGCAACGCGACGCGCGAGAGGTCGGCCCAGCGCGTTCGGGCTTCCCTCACGATCTCGGTCATCACTGTGGTGGCTTCGGACTCGTAGGCCTCATAGGTGAGGCTCGTCACGCCGTCTCGTCCTTCGGCGTGGTCCCGCACGATGCCGAGGAAGCTCACGACCGCGCCGGCGTTCGGGACCGACGCCCAGCCTGCCGCCAGTTCGACTGGCAACGGCTCGGTACTCAGTCCGACCCAGTCGGGAGTGTCCGGTGCGATCGGGGATACCACGTCGCACAGTGTAGAGAGGACCGGTCGCGATACCCCTGGTGGACCGCGGATTGTCGAGCGGAATGCGCCGGTAGAATCTCGAAAATGCCGGGGTTCGAAGACGACGACGAAGGCACCCGGCCTCCACCGCATCCCCTCGATCGCACCTGGCTGCACCCCTCCGAGCTGTTCGCCGCAGCACGAACCGAAGCTGTTTCCTCAGCCACGGCGCCATCCCCACCCCGGAACTGGCGTCGCGACGTCGTCCTCACCGTCGCCGCGGGCACGATGGGCGCGGTTGCGGCGGTCGCGCTGCTGGGAGTCTTGGGTGTCTTCGAACGTGAAGGGCCCCGGTCGATACCTCCGGTTCGGTCAGCCGCCGCGGAAGATGCCGCGCAGGTCGCCGAGCAGGTGGTTCCGGGCGTTGCCGCCGTCATCAGCACCGTCGACAGTGCAGAATCACGCGGCTCGGGCATCGCCATCGGTGCCCACGAGGTCTTGACCACCTCTGCGGTGGTCGGTGACGCGGCCCACACCGCGCCCGGCACCACGATCGAGATCTGCGTGGCAAACGGCCGTCGGCACCCGGCCACCGTCATCGGCAAGGATCCTGCCACCGGGCTGGTGCTGTTGCGCGTTCCGACATTGACGTTGCAACCGGTCGCACTTGCAGTCGGTGACGGCCTGCGCGCCGGCGACTGGGTTGCCGCCGTCGGACGCACGGCGAGCAGCGGCACCTGGGTCACGAGTGGAGTCGTCACCGCGACAGGTGGGTGGACGCCCGACCCCACCGGCACTGTTCACGCCGGGATGATCGCCACGAACACGCAACTCGCCGACGAAGCGCGCGGTGGCGCGCTCGTGGATCGGGACGGAAACGTCGTTGGCATCCTCTCGGTGAGTGGAGCGGCGACGCCGGTCGACATGGCGGCCGAAGTCGCGACCCAACTCGTGGAGCAAGGATGGGCGAGCCACGGCTCCCTGGGCATCCGCGCCACGGACGCGGCGGCGGGCGGTGCGAGCGTGGTGGAGGTTGCTCCGGGCTCGAGCGCCGCCCGAGCCGGTCTCCAGGTGGACGACCGCATCGTCGCGATCGACGGGACCCGGACCGCTGACTCTGCTTCCTTGGTCTACGCCCTCCGTCGACGCCCGGCCGGCCGCCGAGTGAGACTCAGCGTGGTACGGGGGAAACGCACGAGCGTTCTCGAAGCCACGTTGGACGACGCGCCGGCGGCTTCGGTTCCGTTGCCCACCGCTCCAGGGACCACGGCCACGTCCGTGAACCAACCCGTCTCACACCTCGCGGGCGGCGCAGCCCCGTAGCGAAACTGGTGGCGGTTGCCGTTCGCATGGATATCGGTCTGCGACATCCGTGTGCGACTCCGGCCGCGACTGATTCGATACGGTTCTGTCGGGTTTCACGGGGTTTCAGGCATGGTCGTACCCTCATGTCACACTGCGAACGATGTTCGCTTCGTCCCACTCCGTGACTGATCCGGCCCTTGCCGGGATCGGCGAGAGCGTGGCAGCTTTGCGCGCCGAATCGCGCGCGGACTGGTCCACGCCTGCGCGCGCCGACCGGGTCGTGGAGTTGGGCGCCGCAGTCGAGGCGCTCGCCGCCGAACTCGTTCGCGCCGTCGCCGCGTTCGACGCGGCCGGCGACCACGCGGCGGACGGCGCGCTGAGCGCTACGGCCTGGATCGCCCATCGCGTGCCCATGACTCGCGCGGCCGCGGCCCGTCTCGTCGCGACCGCGCGGATGAGCCGGCGGTCCGAACCCCTCGCGGACGCCTTGTCCAACGGCGCGACCACGGTCTCGCACGTGGAGCAGATCGCGCGCGTCGTACACAAACGCGAGGACATCTTCGCGAGCCACGGCGAGGCGCTCGTCAACGCGGCGTTGGCGGTGAAGCCCGAGGCGTTCCGCGCGTGTGCCGCCGCGTGGCGGTCCAACGTGGACGATCTCATCGGTGAGGTGGACGATCCGTTCGACGCTTCCCGAGACGAGCTCACCCTCTCGCCGACCACGGGCGGGCTCGGAGTCTCCGGCTGGTTCCACACCGCGGCCGGAATCGAGATCCAGAACCTCATCGATTCATACGACCAACCCGACCCGCGCCACGGGGAGCGGGCGCCGCGGACCCTCGCAGAACGCCGCGCTGCGGCGCTGTATGCGCTTCTCTTCGACGGTCGAGCAACCTCGCCAAAGAACATCGACATCACCATCGACGAAGCCACGTATCGCAGCCGGTGGACCGACGACTTGACGCGTGTTCGATCCGATGTCGACGGCTACGGACCGGTACCACCCGCGTGGATCCGCTCTTGGGTGACCGATGCGGTACTGCGGCGGGTCGTGCTCACCGACTCGGAGGTCCTCGACCTGGGCCGCGGTACCCGCTTCGCCAATCGTGCGCAGCGGCGCGCGCTGCGCCACCGCGATCGAGGTTGTGTGGTCCCCGGATGCTCCCATCCGCCGAACTGGACCGATGCCCACCACGTGGCGGCGTACTTCGGTGGTGGGCTCAGCGATCTCGCCAACTACGCGCTCGTCTGCCGTCGCCATCACCGGATGCTGGACCGTGGTTGGATCCTCGCCCGGGCTCCCGGAGGCGGCTGGACATTCGATCCGCCCCAAGACCGGGCACCGCCAAAGGTCCGATACCAACCCGTCGCCGACCCGCAACGCACCGAGCCCCGAACGACCGCCTACGTCTGAGGCCCGCGCGCCCGGACCCCAGCACGGTAGGACGGGTTCCCCGATGGGGTGCGAGACTGGCGCGATGGAGATCACCGAGGCGGACGCCCAACTTCTCAATGCGGTCCAGTGGTCATTCCCGCTCGACGCGGCGCCGTACGCGGTCCTCGCGGATCGGCTCGGGCTCATCGAAGACGAAGTGATCGATCGGTTGCGTGCGGTCAAGGCCGAAGGCGTGCTGCGTCAGTTGTCGGCGATCTTCGACACGCGGGCTCTGGGATACACATCGGCGCTCATCGCGGCGAAGGTCGACGCCGATCACGTCGACGCGGCCGCGGAAATCATCAACGAGCACCCGGGCGTCAGTCACAACTACAAGCGCAACCACGACTACAACCTCTGGTACACGCTCGCCGTTCCACCGGGTGAGGACTTCGACGCCCACCTCGACGTGTTGCACCAGGCGTCCGGCGCGCGCGTCACGCGCAAGCTGCCGACACTGAAGCTGTACAAGATCGGCGTGAAACTCGACATGACCGGCCAGACCGCGGCGGACGCCAAGGCCGAGGTCCTCGAACACGAGCGCCCGGAACGCAAGGCGGACATGCCCGCGCCGGTGTTGAGCGACCTCGAGGTGCGCGTGATCCAGCTGTGTCAGGACGACCTGCCGCTCGAACCCCGACCGTTCGCCATCCAGGCCGAGAAACTCGGGATCAGCGAGGACGAGCTACTGGCCATCCTCCACTCCTTCACCGACCGCAAGCTCATGCGCCGGTTCGCGGCCGTCATGAACCATCGGACCGCCGGGTTCAAGGCCAACGCGATGGGCGTGTGGGCCGTCCCCGAGGAGGACCTCGAGCAGATCGGTCCGCAGATGGCCGAGTTCGCCGCGGTGTCGCACTGCTACCGCCGACCCACCTACGACGATTGGCCGTACACCGTGTTCACGATGGTGCACGGTCGCAGCGCTCGAGACTGCGAGGCGACGATCGACGCCATCGCAACAGAGACCGGCGTCGACGAGTACACGCTGCTCTGGTCGATCAAGGAGTACAAGAAGGTGCGGCTCCGCTACTTCACGTCCGAATGGGCGCAGTGGAACGACCGAAACCTCGCTCCGACCGCGTCGTAGCGAACCCTGCGCGCACCGCGCGGCAGCACCAAACGTCAACCCTGATCGGCGCGGATTCGGCTGGTCTCTGTATCCCGGACACCTCTCGGACACCGGCGATTCATCCGCCTTCGGTACAACGTGGGCACCACCCGGTTTCGCTGGAGGACGTTGCCATGACCGTTGCTCTCTCGCCGCTCGCGCCATCCACGGAATCGATCGACGCTCCTGTCGGCCGCGACGACGAATCGGTGGCGCTCACCGTCATCGTCCCGACTCGAAATGAGCACGACACCGTCGACGAACTCGTGGAGCGCGTCCAGCGAACACTCGGATCAACTGGTATCCGATACGAGATCCTGTTCGTTGACGACTCCGACGACCAGACTCCCGAGACCATCGCGGCCCACACAGCCACCGGTTCTCCGGTCCGGCTGCTGCACCGCCGTCCCGGGACTCAGGCGGGTGGTCTCGGCGGTGCACTCTGCGCGGGCTTTGCCGACGCGCGCGGCAGCCATGCGCTGTGCATCGACGGTGACCTCCAGCACCCGCCCGAGCTTCTCGCCCCGATGGCTCGCGTCCTGCTGTCCGGGACGGCGGACGTCGTCGTGGGCACGCGCTACCTCGCCGGCGGCGACAACGCCGGACTCGGAGGGCCGTGGCGTCGCTTCGTCTCCGTCGCCTCCCGTGATCTCGCCCGGAGCGCGCTACCGAAGTTGCGCCTCACGACCGATCCCGGCAGCGGCCTGTTCGGCTTCGACCTCCGCATCCTCGACGGCGTCCACCTCGCGCCGCTCGGATACAAGACCCTCGTCGAGGTATTGGCCCGGTCGCACTGGACCTCACTCGCCGAGGTTCCGTACCACTTCGAAGCACGCGAACACGGCCGGTCGAATGTCTCGATGCGCGAAGGTCTGCGCTTCGTTCGCCACCTCGCTCGCCTACGGCACGATCCGGCGGTCCGCCGCGATCGCCCTTCGGCCCACGTCACCGGACAAGCGTTCGGCGTGCCCGGCTACGTACCCGAGACGCCGGACCAGTTGGTCGCGATGGTTGTACGTCGCACCGCGGCCTGAACCTCGTCAGTCCCGCCAGAGGCGGCGGAGGCCGTATCCACCAGCTGCGCCGACGGCCGCAGCACCGGCCACCGCAACCATCGTTCGCGGTGCCGGAACGATCGAGTGCTTCATGGCGTCATGGGTCTCGAGCAGCGCCTCTTCGTTCGTGTAGGTCGCGCGCCATCCCAGCGTCTCGATGCGGTCGGTCGCGACGATCCACGGGTTGAGTAGGTAGGGCAACACCGTCGGCGGGATCTCCCCCACGCCGAGACCCCAGCTCCGCGACAACAACCGCCGGACCACGTCCAGTGGCAGGGGTGGGAGCGCGCCGCGAGGGAAGAGCGCTCGCACATCTTCGGCTCCGAGCCAGCCTGGTGCCGCCACGTCGAACACGCCCGGGTGATCGCCGCCCACGACGAGCGTGAGCGCGCGCACCAAGTCGTCGACGTGCACCACCTGGACCGGCGCGCTCTCGCCGCGGATGCGCAGCCGACGCCAGCCGGCCAGTACGCGTGCCCACAGATGCTCGGCACCGGCGCCCATGACCGGCGCCGACCGCAAGATCGTCACCGTCACGTCGGGATGATCGAGCTGCCACTCGTAGAGCAGACGCTCAACCTCGGCCGCGTGGGTCGCCGGACCGAACCCGGGGTTCGGTCGTAGCGGCGCGTCCTCGGTCAACGGCACCGGATTGGTCGCCCACGCGCCGTACACCGTGGTCGGAGACACCCGGACGATGGCGCGCACACCGACCGCCGCCGCCGCGTCCAACAGGCGCCGTGTCCCTTCGACGTTCGCGCGCGCCATCGCGCCGTCGTCCGCGATGGGATCCAGCACGCCCGCGAGATGCACCACCGTCTCGACTCCCTCGATCAACCCCTCGACCTCGCGGCTGGCGACATCCACAAGGTGATGTTCGAAGCCAGGCGCACTGCGGTGCGGGTCACGCACGTCGAGGCCAACGATTCGTTCGACGCCGGCCCCGGCGAGCGCCGGCACCAACCGGGATCCGATGAATCCGGACGCGCCGGTCACCGCCACGGACTTCATCCCAGCCCTGACCGTTGGTTCACCGGAATCGGAATGGGCGGCAGAAGTGGGCGTCATGAGCTTCCCTAGACTGGCCGCGTGGCCGACGAACCTCAAGCTGGAGACGAATCGGAGCCGACGAACCCATTCGCTGCCCTCGGCTTGCCGTTCGATCTTTCCGAGATCGACCTCGCCGAGGCGATGCGAATCCTGCAAGCTCCCGGCCCACTGAACTGGGAGATTGCCCGCCAGGTGGCTGACCAGGTCGCGTTGGAGGACGGCGTCGCCGACACGATCGATGCCTCGACCCGCACCGAGCTCGTCGAGCTCGCACGCACCGTGTCCGGACCGGTGGTGACCGAGACCGGGATGCAAGAGATTCTCGAGCTGTCCGTGGAGGTGATCGACCGGCGCATGTGGGTCCAGCAGCATCTCGACGGACTGCGGCCCGTGCTCGAAACCTTGGCGACCACCATGCAGTCGGCCATGGCGGCTGACCTCGACGAGGCCGACGACGAAGCGGTCGAGGCGGCGACCGCCGGTGTCCTCGGGATGCCGATGGGGGCAGCGGGGATGCAGAGCATGATGGGAATGCTCGGCCCGCTCCTCCTCGGGGCCCAGACCGGGTCGATGATCGGGTACCTCGCGCAGTACGCGCTGGGTCGGTTCGACCTCCCGTTGCCGTCGGGCCATGAGCCGACGATCACGTTCGTCGCGCCCAATATCGACCGTTTCGCCGCTCAGTGGTCGATCGAAACGCGAGACGTCCGCTGCGCGGTCGCCATCGCCGAAACGGTACGTGCAGCACAACGGACGCGCCCCTGGATCCGGCAGCGGCTCCAGTCCATCGCGACCGAATATGTCGGCGCGTTCGAACTCGATCCACGCGCGTTCGACGACGCCTTCGGTGATGTCGACCCGACCGATGCCGACGCGATGGCTCAGCTCGCACAACGGCCGGACGTCTTGCTGGGCGCGCTCCGGAGCGACGCACAGCGCGTGATCCTCGAACGCAACCAGCAGTTCACGATGGTGCTCGAGGGCCACGCAGATCTCGTCACCGAACACATCGGTTCTCACTTGCTCGCCGACTACCCACGGGTGCACGAAGCGCTGCGCCGACACCACGTCGAGCGCGGTGACGCCGGTCGTTTCGTCGAGGGCATGCTGGGGGTCGAGTTGGACCGGAGCCACTACGAACGGGGCCAGGCCTTCTGCGCCGGGGTTGTCGAACGAGCAGGAATGCCCGGTCTCAATCGGCTCTGGACCGGACCGGAGTTCCTGCCCACCCCCAACGAGCTCGATGCTCCCGGGCTCTGGCTCGCCCGGATCGATCTCCCCAGCGATGACTGAACAGGATCTCGCCCGATGACCGTCGAACGAATCGGGGTGCTCGGTGCGGGCGTCATGGGCGGAGCGATCGCCCAAGTGTGTGCGACCGTGGGCTTCGACGTCGTCGTCTACGACATCGACTCGGAGGCGTTGGTTGCGGGAAAGCAACACGCCACGACGGGCCGGTTCGGTCTCGACTCGGGCGTCGAGCGCGCCAAGCTGACGCGCGAAGACGCTGACGCCGCCCTGGCGCGGATCACGTTCACCGAGGACTTCGCCGCCGCGGCGCACACGGACCTCGTGATCGAAGCCGTCCCCGAGCGACTCGACCTCAAGATTCGGGTCTTCCGCGATCTCGACGCGGCGGCGCCACCGAGCACCATCCTCTGTTCGAACTCTTCTGGCTTCCCCATCCAGGCGCTGGCGGCGGCCACCGACCGACCCGAACTCGTCGTGGGCTGGCACTGGGCGTCCCCCGCGCCGGTGATGAAGTTCGCCGAGATCGTCCGCACGCGCACGACGAGTGACGCCACCGTGGCAGTCGTGATTGGCGCAGCAACCCAATGCGGGAAACACCCGGTCGTGGTGCAGGACACGCCGATGGCATGGGGCTACGTCGCCAACCGCGTGTACTTCGCGATGGTCGCGGAAGCCCAGAAGATCGTGAACGAGGGCATTGCCACGGCCGACGACGTGGACCAACTCATGACCGACTGCTACCGCTGGCCGGCGGGTCCCTTCGGCATGGTGAAAGGTGCCGGCTCCGGCTGGACTGCTACCTAACTGCTCGTACGTCCTGATGGCTCGTACGTTCGCCATCGCGGTGCTCGCGATTGTCGTGGGCTCACTGCCTCGCGGCTCGACTCCGCTGCGCTACGTCTCGGGGATACACGGCCTTCTCAGCGCGACTCGGGGGTGCTCGGCGTTCTCCTGCCTCGCGAGTTAAAACCAGGTGAAGGGGAATGGTTGGTGTTCGGCGCGGAACATGGCGTCGGCGAGGGTCAGTGCGTGTGCGTCGGTGGGCGTGAGCCGACCGGCTCGTGCGAGCACGCTCGGGGCGACGCCTCCGAGGAGTATCGCTCCGAGCGCATCGACGGTCATCGAGAGATCCGCGTCTCGACCGGTTCGTTCGCACGAGGCCCCACCAGCATCGACGGACAACCGGAAGGTGCCCTCGGACTCTTCGAGGTGCAGAAACGGATCGACCACTCGCACCACCAACTCGCCAGTGGCGTCATAGGTCCGACTCGCCAAGAGTTGGGCCGTGTCGATCGGGCGGACCCAGAGACCGTCGCGCACGGACTCGGTGCGAAACTGCCGGTGGTCGCTCAACATCCACGGCACGGGAGAGTCGAGCGGGACATGGGGCATCCGGACCCCGGTGATCAGATCCAGCTCCAGCAAGAAGCTCCACAGTGCTGCTTCGGCATCTGGCGTGGACGCAACCAAATCCCGCACGGTCGCCACCTGTTGTGAGATTCCGTGCGGCCACTCTCCGGCCACCGAGTACAGCGCGTACCCCTCGATGCGACCATCTGCTTCGTAGACAACATCGAATCGTCGGCGCGCGTCGACCCAGTCCTGGGGCGCCCACTCGTCACCCCACCACGGGGCCGGCCGTGACACGGCACCGACGCGCGTGTGGCGCATGCGGTCGAACAGCTCTTCACCAACCGTCGCGGCCTCCTCGGCCTCGACGAAGCGGAGCGTCCCGGGGTTGGCGCCCACTCGGGTGATCGTTGCCGGTTGGTCGATCGCTACGGCCGCCGTCTGCGCCGCGACGCCGTACCCGAAACGCCCGTAGATGCCACCTTCCGACGCCGTGAGGATCGAGACCGGCTCCCCTCGATCCCGACTGTCCTGGACCAGATGCGTCATGACCTCGGTGAGGAATCCACGGCGGCGGTGGGTCGGTCGGGTGGTGATCCAGCTGACTCCGCCCGCGGCAACGGTCGCACCGCCCGGCAGCGTCATCTCCAGGCTGTAGTTCCGACCGGTGGCCACGATCTCACCGTCGACGAACGCGGCGACGGTGCGGTCCAGGTCATGGCTCGCCCAGCCTCGATGCTCGTCGAGCGGCATCCGATCGCCGAAGCCGTACGCCGGTACGAGGGCGAAGGCGTCGAGCTCATGCTCGGCGATCGGACGCAAAGTCGAATCCACCTGCCGGTTCTAGTCGGTCCCGTCCGTCAACTCGTGTGGGTTTGGCGGCGGCGACGCACGGCGCTCGGGACTCCACTCGCCGCGTGAACGCAGTCCGGCGACGTACGAGAGTCCGGCAAAGAAGAGCGTCAGTGCGAGCACGAAGAAACCCCAACGGCGATCGAGCACGTTCAAGAGGGCGACGGGGATGAGCGCGCCGGCGACCCAACTGAGCTGGAAGCGAGTTTCGAATCGAGCGAAGGCTCGGCCGCGGAGGTGTTCGGGGCCGTCGCGATGGACGAGGCTGTCGAACGCAATGCGCCCGGCTGCGGAACACGCGGCCACCGTGAACCCGATCGCCACCGCGCCGAGGGTTCCCCCATCACGCGCCGCGAGCAGTGCGACCACCGCTGCAACCAACAGTGACGCGGCGAGGATGGACTCCTCGCGCAGCGCGCGGCGCACCCGTGGGGTGACGATCACGCCCACGAATCCACCCGTCGCACTCGCGGCGAGCACGACGCCGAACACCCATGCCGGTTCACCGCGCTGTTTGAGGAGGAAGGCGAGAAGAAACGTCAGAAAGCCGACGCACCCGCGCATCACGGCCATGGCCGTTCCGGCGAACACGACGCTCGGTATGGCCAGTTCGGCCCGCTCCTCCACCGTCTCGGGAGCGGTCGGTCGGCTTGCGGCGCGAATCCGAACCGCGAGGAAACCGGCGACGGCGAACATCATCGACGCCATGAACAACGACGCCCGGGCGTCGAAGATCGCAACCGCGCCGGCTGCGGGGAGCCCGCCGACGACACTCGCGATCACGCCGATCAACGACAAGCGCGAGTTGGCCTCGACGAGTTCCGCATCGTCACGAACCACCGTGGGTACCAGTGACGACTTGGCGACAGCGTGGCCCTTCGAGAGGACCAGGGCGACAAAGGCGAGCGGAAACAGCAAGACCGTGTCGAGCTGGGAGATCATCAGAAAACACACGACGGCCCGACCGAAACAGCCGACGGCCATCAAGGTGCGCCGGCCGGCGCGGCTGCGGTCCAGCGCCGGACCGATCACGGGCGCCACGATCGAGAACGGGGCCAGGGTCAACAAGAGGTAGAGCAACACCTGGGTGCGCGACTGCCCGACGCTCTGGGTGAAGAAGATCGACCCGGCAAGCGACACGGTCAGGCACGCGTCACCCACCGACGACGCTGCATGCGCGATCGCCAGTCGGCCAAACGGATTCAGCTCGTACGTTCGGGGGTCGCGGGTGACCATCGGCCCAGCGAGGCTAGAGCCCGCATCGGGAGGCACCAACTCCAGACCGACGAGTCGAGCCGACTCGACCGTCGGTCTGGAGGTCGCTGCGAGTTCCCCCGTGGTGGATCGCGTCCCGATTTCTCCAACCAGGGCCCCGGTACGATGCCTCTCATGCCCGATGCTCCGCTGCTCTTGAACCGAGAGTTGTCCTGGTTGGCGTTCAACGCGCGGGTACTCGAGCTGGCCGAGGGCGCAGATCGCCCCCTGCTCGAACGCGCCAAGTTCTTGGCCATCTTCACCACCAACCTCGACGAGTTCGTTCAGGTGCGCGTCTCCGGGCTCCAGGAACAGGTGGCCGCCGGCGTGCGCAGCCCATCGCCGGACGGCCTCCTTCCCCATGAACAGCTCGACGCCGTTCGAGACGAGATCCGGACGCTGGTGACGCGTCAAACCGCGTTGTTCACGCAAGTGATTGCGCCGGCCCTCGAATCCGTCGGCATCGTCTTCTCCAACTGGGAAGATCTCGACGAAGCTGACCGTTCGTACCTCGTCGACGTGTTCCAGGCTCGCGTCTTCCCGGTGCTCACCCCGCTCGCAGTGGACCCCGCGCATCCGTTTCCTTACATCTCAAACCTGTCGTTGAACCTGGCCGTGCAGGTCGTCGATCCGGCGACGAACGAGCAACGGTTCGCGCGGGTGAAGGTGCCGCCGATCCTGCCTCGGTTCGTCGTGATGCCGGACAACCTCCGCTTCGTGCCCCTCGAGCAGGTGATCGCAGCCCATCTCGACCTCCTCTTCCCCGGCATGGAGGTCACTGCGCACTACCCGTTCCGCGTCACCCGAGACGCGGACTTCGAGTTGGACGACGAAAACGAAGATCTCCTCGAGGCGGTCGAGAGCGTTCTCAACCTTCGCAAACGTTCGGGCCACGTGGTGCGCATCGAAGTCGACGCCACCATGGCCGACGACATCCGAGACCTGCTGATGCGCGAGTTGGAACTCACGCCCGCAGACGTCACCGTTGTCGACGGCCCCCTCGATCTCTCAGGACTCTGGGCCCTCTACGACTTGGAACGGCCCGAGTTGAAGGACGAACCGTGGGTGCCCCAGACCCAGGCAATCCTGGGTCGCCACGATGCGCCCGTCGACGTCTTCGGTGTCCTGCAACAGACCGACGTCCTCGTTCAGCACCCGTACGACTCGTTCACGACGAGCATTGCCGCGTTCGTCGCCCAGGCCGCCAGGGACCCGAAGGTGCTGGCGATCAAGCAGACCTTGTACCGCACCGGATCACAGCAGAGCGCAATCGTCGCGTCGCTGATCCGAGCCGCTCGTGACGGGAAACAGGTGGTCGCGCTGGTCGAGGTCAAAGCCCGCTTCGACGAAGCCATCAACGTCGAGCGTGCGCGCGAGCTCGAAGAAGCGGGCGTGCACGTGGTGTACGGCCTCGTCGGCCTCAAGACCCACACCAAGATTCTGCTGGTCGTCCGGGACGAACCCGAGGGACTGCGGCGCTACTGCCATGTCGGGACCGGCAACTACAACTCGGTGACGGCGAACCTTTACGAGGACCTCGGCCTGCTCACCGCCGATCCGGACGTCGGCCAGGACCTGACCGAGCTCTTCAACTCACTCACCGGATACTCGCGTCCGCGCCGATACCGACAGGTCCTGGTCGCTCCTCACGGTCTGCGCCAGGGCATCCTGGATCGCGTCGCGGAGCAAGCAGCACTCGGGAGCGCCGGTCGGATCGTGATGAAGATGAACGCGTTGGTGGACCCGGAGACGATCGAAGCCCTCTATCAAGCGTCTGCCGCCGGTACCCGGATCGACCTGCTCGTCCGCGGCATCTGCTGCCTCCGTCCCGGAGTGGTCGGGTTGTCCGAGACCATCCGCGTCCGATCGTTGCTGGGCCGCTTCCTCGAACACTCCCGGGTGTACCGGTTCGGTGCCGACCCCGACACTGCGGAGTACCTCATCGGTTCCGCGGACATCATGCCCCGCAACCTCGACCGGCGAGTCGAAGCCTTGGTGCCGGTGCGCGCGCCAGCGCTGCGGCGTCGACTCGGCGAGATCCTCGAGCTCGAACTGTCCGACGACACGCAGGTCTGGGATCTTCTCGCCGACGGAACATGGACGCGAGTCACGACCGCCACCGGGATCGACGCCCACCGGGTGCTGATGGCTCGGGCCGTCGCGCGCAGCAAAGAGGCGCGCCCGGAAGCCCGAGCCGCGGCGCCCACCGACGTCACGATTCGCGCCGCGGGTGGGATCGTGTTGCGCGACGGCGAGGACGAAGCCGAGGTCCTCGTGGTCCACCGGCCGATGTACGACGACTGGAGTCTGCCGAAGGGCAAACTCGATGCCGGGGAGGACGACCAGACCGCAGCGCGGCGCGAAGTGACCGAGGAGACCGGTGTCCACGCCCGCATCGTCGGCGACGCCGGTTCGATCGAGTACGTGGACCGCAAAGGGCGGCCCAAGGTGGTGCGCTACTTCATGATGGACGTGGAGTCGGACCCCGGACATCGGGTTCCCGACGACGAAGTGGACATCGTCGCGTGGTGGCCGATCGCTTACGCCCGAACCGCACTGACCTACCCCCGCGACTGTGATCTCCTGGCGGGCATCGGTGGACGGCCGTGATCGAGTGCTACCTGGTGCGCCACGCCGATGCCGGTTCGCGCGGTATCCAGAACGATCACCAGCGCCGGCTGTCGAAGCGAGGGCGTGCGCAGGCCAATCGCTTGGTCGACCCGCTCCGCACCGTCGGTGTGACCGAATTGTTGAGTAGCCCGTTCGCTCGGTGCATGGAATCGTTGGCGCCCCTTGCCAAAGCGCTCGGGCTCCCCGTCGAGGCGGACCTTCACCTCGCCGAGGGCAGCGGCCCGACGCACGCGCTCGCAGTGATCGAGCAGGCGACCAGCCCGCTCGTCATCTGCTCGCACGGCGACGTCATCGGCGACGTGATGCACCTCATCGCCGGCCGCGGCGTGGACCTCGCCGACGACCGCCTCGCCAAGGCGAGCACCTGGATCATCACGACGGACGACGGCACCATCATTTCGGCCCGCTACCTCCCACCGCCCAGCTGAGAGGGCGAGCGGATCGCGCGCCCAATCGCGGCGCGGACCGTTGGCACCTCAAGCGGTCGCAATTCGGTGTCGACAACCGCGAGCGACAACCACAGCGCGAACCCGGTCTCGGCTTCGCGCCAACCCGTACACTGCGATCGTTCCACTCACCGATCCAGGAGCTTTTCGTTGACCGTCGAGATCGGCCAGACCGCACCGGAGTTCACGCTCAAAGACCAAGCGGGCAACGACGTCAGCTTGTCGGACTACCAAGGCAAGCAGCCCGTGGTGTTGGTGTTCTATCCCTTCACGTTCACCGGCGTCTGCCAAGGCGAACTGTGTGAGATCCGGGACGATCCGTCCGCGTTCGATGGTGCCGGTGCGGCCGTGCTCGCAGTCAGCTGCGATACCCGCCACGCTCAAGCCCAGTGGGCCGAGCAGCAGGGCTTCACGTTCCCGATCCTCTCGGACTTCTGGCCTCACGGCGAGGTGGCCAAAGCGTACGGGGTCTTCAACGAACAACTCGGGTGCGCAATGCGGGGAACGTTTGTCATCGACCGCGACGGTGTCGTCGTGGCAAAGTTCGAATCGGCCGGTCTCGCGTCGCCTCGTGCGCGCGACGACTACGAGCAAGCATTGGCGAGGGTGACATGAAATTTTCCGACATGATGGGCAAGGGTGCCGCGAAGGCGGCGGTCGAGGAAACCGAAGCGACTGACACCGCGGCGCCTGCGACGCAATGGACAGCAGCACCGGCGCCCGAAGCGCCGATTCGTTTCGGGCCACCACCCGCCGAGTCGTCATCGGTTGACGTACCTACGGAGCCCGTCGAAACCCCGTCGCTTGAACAGCTGATGAGCGAACCCTCCATCATGGACGTGATGAACGAACTCGCGCCTCGCCCCGGCGCACCCACCTCGGCGAAGAGCGCAGCCAGCGCGGCCGAACTCGACACCACTGCATGGCTCGAGGGTCTCGGGTCGATCGACGACGACCTGCTCCCACACTGACGCGGCCATACCTCGAACGCCACACTCCGGCGTCGCTCACGCCGACCCGCCCAGCGCTGGTGACGCCAGAGTGAGACCGTCCGGTCAGGCTCGCTCGTACCGGTAGCCCACGCCTCGCACGGTCACGATTCGCGTCGGCGCTGAAGGGTCGTCTTCCACCTTGGCGCGAAGCCGTTTGATGTGGACGTCGAGAGTCTTCGTGTCGCCGAAGTAGTTCGGACCCCACACCCGGTCGATCAACACGTCACGCGTCAGCACCCGGCCTGCGTTGAACATCAGCAGTTCGAGCAACTCGAACTCCTTCAGCGGCAATGCCACGAGCTCGTCCCGGAGCCGCACCTCATGCCGACCGAGGTCGACGGTGACGTCGCCGACGGAGATCGACTCCTCGCGCTCGTCGTCGATGGCCTCGTCCTGATGTCCGCGCCGCAGCGCTGCACGGACCCGAGCGACGAGCTCACGAAGCCGAAACGGCTTGGCGACGTAGTCGTCGGCTCCAACCTCGAGTCCGACGACCGCGTCAATTTCGGAAGCACGGGCGGTGACCATGATGATCGGCACGCGCGACTTCGTGCGGATCTGACGGCACACGTCGATCCCCGAAACCCGGGGCAGCATCACGTCGAGGAGAATCAACGCCGGGCGCGACTGCTCGAAGCGCTCGAGCGCCTCCACTCCGTCGGCGGCGGTCTCGACGAGGAATCCTTCGGCAGCTAGGGCCACGGACAACGCGTCGCGATAGGAGGCCTCGTCGTCCACAACGAGGACCAACGGCGGGTCAGCCATCTATCGGCCCTCGGCGAAGAGTGGACTCACGTTGCCCGCAATCGGGATCCGCAACTGGAACGTCGATCCGTCGCCTTCGCTGGAATCGACGGTCACATCGCCGTGGTGTGAATGCGCAACGTTGCGAACGATCGCGAGGCCGAGGCCCGTACCACCCGTCGTGCGACTCCGCGCCCGATCAACCCGATAGAAGCGTTCAAAGATCCGATCCAGGTCCCGAGACGGGATTCCGACTCCCTGGTCCGAGACCTCGAACGTGATCCACCCATCGGCGGATCGCGCCGAAATCGAGATCTTGGTCCCCGATGGTGAGTACTTGATCGCGTTGTCGAGCAGATTCGCGAGCGCACTGACGATCTGGCGACGATCACACGTCACCATTTCCTCGCAGTCGGCGACCACGATCTCGTGCCCAGACGCCGAAGCCGCGGCCAACACCCGATCGAGCGCGGCGTGCACCAGCCCCGCGACCGAGATGGTGCTGCGATGAGCAACCTGCGACTCGATCGACCCCAAGTCCAGGAGATCGTCCACGATGGCGCCCACTCGCGTCGCCTCGTCGGCGATTCGTTCGGCAAATGTCCGCGCCACGGCCGGGTCATCGATATTGGCGAGGGTCTCGGCGAGCACCGCCAGCGCGCCGACTGGGGTCTTCAACTCGTGACTCACGTTGGCGACAAAGTCACGGCGCACCGTCTCGATGCGGCGCGCCTCGGTCACATCGCGGACGAGGCCGACCGCGCCGATCCGCCGACCGTCGGCCATCAACGGCCGAGCCGTCATCCAGAAGACCTCGGCGGGTGGCCCGAAGAGTTGGAGTTCCCGTGAGCATTCCTCACCCGAGCGCGCCCGATCGAGGAGTTCACGCAGTGCATCTCCGGCCAACGCGTCCGCATGGCGTGCGTCGTTGAATCGATCTGCCGCGTTGTTCCGCAGCACCGCCTCCCCGACCGTGTCCACGACCACGACTGCGTCACCGACGGCATCGAGGGCTTCCGCGAGTCGCCGCCGATCGAGATCGGACTCGGTCGGTACGCGCCGCTCGTCAGGGACGAACGCGCGCCGACGACCGCTCATCTGCAATCCTCTGGGACCGCGACCCCGGACCGGATCGGCCCTGCGCCGATCATCCGAACCGGCCGGTGATATAGCCCTCGGTCCGGGAGTCCGACGGACTCGTGAAGATGGTGTTGGTGTGGTCGAACTCGACGAGACGCCCGGTCCGAGCCCCGCGGTCGTCGACGTCGGTGGTGAAGAACGCAGTCCGGTCCGAGACTCGCGCCGCCTGCTGCATGTTGTGCGTCACGATCACGATCGTGTAGTCACGCTTGAGGCCAACCATCAGATCTTCGATGCGCGATGTGGCGATCGGATCGAGCGCTGAACACGGCTCGTCCATGAGAATCACATCGGGCGAAACCGCGAGGGCGCGAGCGATGCAGAGTCGCTGTTGCTGACCACCCGACAACGCGAATGCGCTCTTCTTGAGCTTGTCCTTGACCTCGTCCCACAGCGCCGCGCGGGTCAGGGCGCTCTCGACCACCGCGGACAGGTCACCCTTGTGTCGGTTGATACGGGGTCCGTACGCAACGTTGTCGAAGATCGATTTCGGGAACGGATTCGGGCGTTGGAACACCATGCCGATCCGACGCCGCACCTCGGCCGCATCGACCTTGGACCCGTACAGGTCCTCTCCGTGGTAGGTGAGACCGCCGCTCACCTTCGCGCCGGGAATGAAGTCATTCATCCGGTTGAGGCAGCGGAGAAAGGTGCTCTTCCCGCACCCCGATGGTCCGATGATCGCGGTGATTTCTCGTGACGCGATGTCGAGGGTCACTCCGTCCACGGCACGCTGGCTGCCGTAGTCCACGGCGGCGTCTCGGACCTCGAAAACGATCTCGGAGGGCGCGTCGGCGAGATCGGCGTTCGACTCGTTCACCGCCGCAACGTTAGTGGGCGTCATCTGGCTCTCGTTCAGTGAGGTCGCGGTCATGACTGGTGCTTTCGAGACAGGAAGCTGGAAGCGATTCGGGAAAGAATGGTGAAGACGAACACAATCCCGATCAGGGTCAGCGCCGCACCCCAGGCGCGCGAAACCTGACCCGGAAACACCGAGATCGCGTTCTTGAAGATCTGGGTCGAGAGGGCGGTGTTGGGATCGTGGAGGAGGTCACTGTTGGCTTGGTTCACGAATCCGATGGTGAAGAGCAGTGGAGCCGTCTCACCGGCGGCTCGAGCCACGGCCAGCAACGCGCCGCTGATGATGCCGGGAGCCGCCGCAGGCAAGACCACCCGCACGATCGTCCCCGCTTTCCGGCCTCCGAGCGCGTACGCAGATTCGCGCAGCTCCCGCGGCACCAGCTTCAGCATCTCCTCGCTGGTCCGGATCACGATCGGCAGCATCAGACAGCCGAGGGCCAGCGCACCCGCGAAGGCCGACAACCCGAACGACAACACCCAGATGACGTAGACGAACAGTCCCATCACGATCGAGGGCACACCGGTCATCACGTCGGCGAAGAAGCGAATCACATTGCCGTACCGGCTGGCGGCGCTGTACTCGTTCAGGTAGATGCCGCCCAGCACCCCGAGCGGGACGGCCATCGCCGTCGCCGCGCCCGTGATCATCAGCGTCCCCGTGATCGCCGGCCCCATCCCCGGGCCTACGGCCCGCGAAAAAATCGGGATGTCGGCGGTGAACCAACCCGGTGCATTGACCGATGCCCAGCCCTTACTGATGACGTACAGGATGATCAGGACCAGTGGCACGACGGCCACGACCAACGCCAAGACCAGCGACGCCGTCATGACCGCGCTCTTGGTCTGGCGCCACGGCGAGGCCGAGCTACGCGTGATCGAGGGTCGGGGCATCGTGTAAGTCATGCCGTGCCGCCCGCATTGCGATCGGCGCGGGCGACGATGGCACGCGCCGCCACCCCCACCACGAGTGTCACGGCGAACAAGACCACACCGAGACCGATCAGCGCCGCCCGGTAGGTACCGTCGCTCGCCTCACCCCACTGGAGCGCGATCACGGACGCCGCCGCGTCACCGGACCCGAACAGTTTCCCACTGATCTGGGGACTCGAACCGATGACCAGAGCAACGGCGATGGTCTCACCCAGCGCGCGTCCGAGCCCGATGAGTATGCCGGCGGTGAGACCACCCCGACTGTGCGGCAACACGGCGGCGCGGATCATCTCCCAGCGCGTCGCACCCAACGCATGGGCGGCGTCCTTCTGCGATTGCGGAACCGTGGCGAACGTTTCGCGTGCGACGGACGTGATGATCGGTGTGACCATGACCGCCAACACGATTCCGGCGGTCATGAACGACCGTTGCGCGATCGGTTGACCATCGAAGAGTGAACCCAAGACCGGAACGCCGGAGAAGAGGTCGTGCCAGCCTTGGTAGAAGCCGGGGAGCGCCGGCGCGAGGACGAGCAATCCCCACAGGCCGAAGACGACCGATGGCACGGCCGCCAGCAAGTCGACCAGGTAGGTGACCGGCTTGCGCAGCCAGCGTGGCGCGACCTCAGTCGTGAAGAGCGCGATACCGATGCTCACCGGAACCGCGAGCACGAGCGCGATCCCGGACACGAGCACCGTGCCGAAGGTGAACGCGAGGGTCCCGTACTTCGAGTGCGCGGGGTCCCACACGTCGGAGGTGAAGTAGGACCAGCCCTCGGATCGGAATGCCGGCAGGGCCTCGTTGATCATGGTGTACGCGATAAGCGCCAGGATCACGAGGACCACCGCGCCCGCGACGAACACCACCGCCCGCACGATGCGGTCGGTGATGAGGCCCGGCGGGCGCTGCGAACCCGCGAGTGAGGATGGAGCGGCGATGGTGGTGGTCACGAAGGTCCCGGGGTCAACCTGGTGATGCGGGCAGGAGAACCCTGCCCGCATCACACTGGTCGATCAAACCCCAATCTTGGTGATCTGTGCCTTCGCCGCGGTCAGGATCGCCTTCGGCAATGGCGCAAAGTCCACGGTCGTTGCGGTCTTTTGACCGTCCGCGTAAATGAACTCGAGGAAGCCCTTGATGGCTGCCTTCACTGCCGGATCCGCCTGCGTGGAGTACACGAGGATGTAGGTCGGCGAGGTGATCGGGTACGCCTTGGCGCCCGTCGCGTTCAGCGGGTTGTACGTGAGATCCGCCGCAAGCGTGGCGGCCTCCAACGCTGCGGTGGCCGACTCGAGCGACGGCTCAACGAAGCTTCCCGAGGCGTTCTTCAGCGAGGCAAACACCAGTCCGGCCGCCTTGGCGTCCGAGTAGTCGACGTAACCGATGGAACCGGTCGTCGATTTCACGATCTGGGCCACACCGCCGTTGCCTTCACCAGCCTGGGTTCCACTGGGCCACGCCACGACCTTGTCGGTGCCGAGGGTCCAGGCCGGACCGGCAGCAGCCACGAGGTACTTGGTGAAGTTCGCCGTGGTACCGGAACCGTCGGAACGGTGGGCAACGGTGATCGCGGTCGACGGCAGGGTCGCACCGGCGTTCTCTGCCTTGACCGCCGCGTCGTCCCACTTCGTGATCTGGCCTTCGAAGATTTTCGCCAACGTCTGGGGCGAGAGCTTCAGCTTTACGCCGGAGAGGTTGTACGAGACCGTGATCGGCGCGGCAACCGTCGGGAAGTACAGGAACCGGCCTTTGTATTTCGCGACGTCTTCAGGCTTCACCGTGCTGTCCGAACCGGCCCACTGGACCAGTCCACCCTGGAGGTCGGTCTGACCCTTGCCGGATCCACCGCCGCCGTAGACGACCTTCACGGCCGGCTGCGCAGCTTGGAACTCCGTGATCACTGCTTCGTCGAAGGCCTGTTGGAACGTCGAGCCGGAGCCGTTGAGCGTCGCGGCCGCGAGCTTCGGCGCAGCAGCCGTCGTGGGCGATGTCGATCCACCTTTGTCTCCCTTGGGTGTCGAACTCGAGCTTGAGCCACACGCTGCGGCGAGAAGGCCGATCGTGAGCACGAGCGGGACCAGCATCCGCGCGCGTGAACGTTTCATTGATTGCTCCTTTTTGTGGGATCTCGTTTGCATTGCCGCTCACGGTACGGATCCGATCTGGCGCCGCACTGGCCCCCGGGTGACATCGAGGTGAACTGATGGTGGCCATCGGGTGGATCGGCCCGAGCCAGCGCGTGCGAATGATCGATTCGGTGGCGTTCAGGTGAACAACCGGCAAACTGCGGCGGGTTCCGCCTGCGGGTACGGTCACCGACACGAGCGAGCCGTCATGATGGACGGCCATGAGCGGAGATGCTGTGACTGACTCGGGGCCCGAGGCCCGCAAGACGCTGCAAGACGAGCTGGACGAGGTGCGTGCTGATCTCATCCGGCTCGGCGCGCTCACGACCGAGGCCATCACTGCCGGCACCCAGGCGTTCCTCGACGGTGACCTCACGATGGCCGAGCGCGTCGTCGCGTCCGACGACGTCATCGACGACCTGTACCACCAGATCGAGGATCACATCATCCTGATCCTGGCGACGCAGTCACCCGTTGCCGCCGATCTCCGCACGGTCATCACGATGTTGCGGATCAACCACGAACTCGAACGCGACGCCGACCTCATGGTCAACGTCGCCAAGACGACCCGGCGCATCTACCCCCACGAACTCGACCCCAAGACCCGAGGAATCGTGGACCGGATGGGAGTCCAGGCCGCGAATCAGACTCGCCTCGCCATCGACGCCTTTGCGGACCGTGATCCCAGCTGGGCCGCCGCGCTCGCCGACATGGACGACGCGATGGACGAACTGAGTAAGAGCCTGTTCCGCCACTCGCTCACCCTCGGGACGAACGCCGATGAGGGAACGATCGTCAAGGCGATGCAGATCGCGCTCCTCGCTCGCCACTACGAGCGGATTGCGGACCACGCCGTCACGATCGCCGAACGCGTCCGCTTCATGGTCACCGGCACCCACCCCGGCCAGGACCACGACCAGGTCTAACCAAGCAACGCCATTCGGTTACTCAGATTCGTCGTAACCGAGGTCCCACTCAAGGATCAGGTGCTCGCGTTCGGCGTCGCGCGCGACGCGTTCGCGGTTGCGGCGGAACTGCGGATCGTGCGGGGGAAGTAGCTGCAACCGAGCCATCGCACGCTGACGGAACTCGTCGACCGCGATTCGGTCGCCGAACACGCCGTGTACTTCCCAGTGGGGTGACACGGGGCCCAGGTAGATCACCCGAACATGACCCTGTGGTGGAACATCCTCGAGGGCTTCGGCTTCCTGGGACATGGATTCCTTCGTACTCGGCGAAACTCGGGAGACCGGCGTGATCGGACCGCAGACGAACGGTCCGATCAGAGCCGGTGAGATTAGCCGAGCGAGTCCGGGCGAGTTCCGAGGGTGACCTTGACACTCTCGGATTTTCCGCCCCGTTCGACCGTCACCTCGACGTTTTCACCAGGTGAGAAACGTCGGATTTGGGCGCCGACGCCCTCCGGTCCCGTGACCCGGTTTCCGCCGATAGCGACGATCACGTCGTTGACTTTCAGGCCGGCCTTCTCGGCGGCCTGACCGTTCGTGACTTCCTTGACGACGGCGCCGTTCTTGGTCGTCAGGTTCAATGAACGAGCGATCGCCGGGGTGACGTCCGTCGTCTGCACGCCAAGGAATGCCACCGAGACCCGCTTGCCGGCCCGCAACTGGGCGATGACCGCCTTCGCCGAGTCGATGCTGATCGCAAATCCGACGTTCTGGCTCCCACCCGCGAGCGCGGTGTTGATGCCGACGACCTCTCCGGCCGCGTTCACCAACGGTCCGCCCGAGTTCCCCGGGTTGATCGCGGCGTCCGTTTGCAGCACGTCGTACAGCGTCGTTCCGGTCTGGTCTTCCGGAACCGTCCGTCCCTTCCCGGAGACGATGCCCTCAGTAACGCTCAGTCCGCCCTTGAGCGCCAATGCGTTCCCGACCGCCACCACCTGATCGCCGACCGCCAGCGCGTCAGAACTTCCCAACTTCACCGTCGGGAGATTCTTACCATCGACCTTGATCACCGCGAGGTCGTACTCCGGCGCCCGCCCGAGGAGCTCGGCGGCCTGCTTCGTGCCGTCACCGAACTCGACTTCGATACGCCCACCGGCATCCGCGACGACGTGGTTGTTCGTGACGATCACGCCGTCGGGAGAGATCACGAATCCGGTTCCCTCGCCCCCCGAACTCCCTGAGTTCCCGGAAAACAGACCCTTGTCAACCGCCGCACCCGTTTGGACCGCAACGACGGCGCCCTCAACCTTGCGGAGCACGGCCTGCACGTCCTTGGCCTTGCCGATCACGGAGGTGTTGCGCACCGGTTGTGACGCAGCTCCGACGACCACGGTCTTCGTCGTGCTCGAGGAGTCGTCACGAGTCGCCACCGAAACGCCCGCGGCGGTTCCACCACCGACCAACGCACCGACGAGCGCACCGACGATGAAGTGTCGCCAGCCGACACCCTCCCGACGCGTCGTCGGGGACGACGGAGGCGGCGTCGTGACGCTCGAGGATGGCGATGAGCCCACGGGCGGCGGCGGCGGCGAGACACTCGGCGTCGTCGGTTGCTCGGAGAGGACCTCGGTGCCAGGAGGCGCCAACGCGTCTGCATCGTTCGAGGTGTTCGTGGACTCAGGGGTTTCGTTCACGTCGGAGGCCTTGGTCGGGGATACGCGATCGGGGAGCACAACGCAACCAGGTTCGGCAGGGTTCCATACTCAGCTGAACATTTACTGAGATTTCGCCCCCCTCTGAGTGGGAACGAACCGGGGCCGCCTACCGTTCAACGATACGCATGGACCACACAACGATTCCCCAATACGACGCCGAACACACCTGGATGCTGTCAGGCCTTTGCCGCGATCGCGAACCCGGGTTCTTCTTTCCCTCCGACGGAGTCGGCGTCGACCACGCACGCCGCGTCTGCGCGACGTGCCCGGTGAAGTCAGAGTGTCTCGAGTACGCGCTGCGGTACCGCATCGAGCATGGGGTCTGGGGTGGCGCATCCGAGCGTGAGCGCCGTCGGATCCTGCGCCGACGGCGGGCCGAGGTCAACGTATAGCCCTGCTGCCGCGATTGCATCACTTCCAGTCGAACGGACCATTCACGAAGCGTGTGAGTGAGGTCCAGAGCCCCTCGTGCTCGCGACTCAAGGTTCCGATCATCGCAGCCTGATCGGTGACGGTTGCATCCGTCACGCACGTCAGCGTCCGCTCGTTGACCTGCCACACCAGAACGGTTCCCGCTGGAGTTCGGTAGCGCCGAGCACGAACGTTGGCGTACAAGACGTCGCGTCCCCCTGCCGGCAGTCCCTTCCAGTCCGTCACTCCGGGCTGTGTGAACACCGACGCCTCGAACACCCCGTCGCTGTAGCGCAGCTGGGTCGCCTGGTCGGCCATCGAGCGCGCTTCGATCAGACGAAACCCCTGGCCGAGCGAGCGAAGAGCAGTCGACGGCACCTCGCGGCGGGTTCCCACATCTGCGGCGGCGGTTCTGACCGGCGAGCGGCCGGGGCCTTCACGCCTCCGCATCCCGTCCAAGGCTACGAACTCCATTCGGGAAGCAGATGCCCCGGAACTGTCGAACCGGTTGCGTTGGAGAACCACTCCAGTTTCGCGATCGAAGTCCACGATCTCGACCAGTTGTTCGTGCCGGCGAACGGAAAGCCGATCTGTTGCGCGGCGGAGAATCAGCGGTCCCGGTTCGCTCGAGACGCGGTACTTCGGCGAGATGCTCGGAGATGGGATGTCGCCGTTCTCACCCCAGAGCGTGATCCATCGACGATCGCTGCGCATCCATGCCCGTCCCTGCTCATGGACGATCCGACCGTCGCCGACATCGAGCGCTCCGTGCCGGGCGTCCACCGACACCGTGGTCTCATGTCCACCGGACGCATCGCGCCACCAGATGCGCACCGACCCGCTGAACTCGTAGGCGTGGACCGCGTGCCGGGCGCGATCGAACAGGCGGTCCGCCGGGTTACGCCCGGAGGCGAGCGCATGTTCACCGGGCACGAGGATCGTGAGCACCGCCACGCTGAGGGGAATGAGATGGGCCCGCGCCCGCCAGCCGGTCATCTCCCGAACTTCATCCCGGTCCCGAGCGGAGCAAGTCCTGAGATGGGATCCCCGGACGACGAGACGCCGGCCTGATGCACTCTGATGTCGGTGGCCAGCGCCGGTTTCACGTGTCCGAGGGACGGGACCATGAAGGCGACTGCGACCGCGGCGGCGGCCGCAAGTGCCGCGACTCCCGAGCTCGCGCGCCGGTGGCGGCGGCTCCGAGCCATCTCGATGTCCACCGGGTCCGCCGACGCGGTCGGCGCATCTTCCGTGATCTCATGGGTCGCAACCAGCGACTCGAGAAAGCCGGGGGGCGGCTCGGCCACCTCCAGTGCCCGCACCAAGGTTCGTACCTCGACGAGTTCTTCGCGCGCCCGAGCCCACCGCGGGTCGCTCGTGCATGCAGCTGCGAACTCGGCGGCGGTCGTCGGATCGAGGGTTCCGTCCAGCCACGCAGAGAACCGATCGTCGTCCCCGACGTCCCCATGCTCGGTCACGCCACGACTCCGCGCGTACTCAGTTCTGCGCGCAGCAGCCGCCGGCCACGGTGGATCCGCGATCGGACGGTCCCGATCGGGATACCCAACACGTGCGCGATCTCGTCGTAGGACCGATCGGCGACGTCACACAACACGACAGGCACTCGGAACTCCTCGGGCAAGGTACTGATCGCGGCTTGGATCTCACTCGACAAGCCGGCGGCATCCGAAGCGACATCGGCCGCCTCGGACGGCGGCAGTACGAGGTCGGCGTTCTCGGGCAGCGCGTGGGTCGGACGGCGCTTTCTCCGGCGCATGTCATCCAAGAACACATTGGTCACGATCCGGGTCAACCATCCCTCGAGGGAACCCGGTTCGTAGTTCACCAACCCGCGGCGTACGCGGAGCAGCGACTCCTGGACCAGATCCCGAGCATCATCAACGTTGCCGGTCAGGCGATACGCCACGTTGTAGAGGAACCGCCCGTGGTCACGGGCGACTGCTTCCCACGTGGGTACGCCGTCTGACGGCATGTCAACGTCGCCCGGTTGCCGATGAGTTCCCGGTCACACCGCAGGGCGCGGGAACGTGAGGAAGGAAAGGTTCGAAGCGCCTGCGATCAGGGGTTCGGCTTGGAGTCGTCGTTCTTAGTGACGACGTCGTCGCGGTGGCCCTCTTCGAGCCCGGTCTTGAACTCTTTTTGTGCCTGACCGAGCGAGCGAGCGAGTTTCGGGATCTTGGCGCCACCGAAGAGCACAACAACGACGCCGAGAACGATGAGTAGCTCTGGAGCTCCGAGACCGAACATGGGGGAAACGTCCTTCCGGTGATGGGACCTCCCAACTCTACCCGCCGGAAACGGCGGGTTTCGTCACGCCAACGGCATGAGCGAGCAGTTCGACGTCGTCCGGCGAGCCCACGTGGAACGGAACGGCCCCCACGCCGAGGATGATTGTTTCCACCCCGAGCGCCGACCACTGCGCCACCTGGTCGCGGACCTGGTCGACCGTGCCCACCAGCCGACCCCGACGCCATTCGTCGAGCGTGACGGCATCGAGGATTCCCGGAGGCGTGCGGGCACGCAACCGCTCGAACCGCCGCGCCAGGTCCGCCTCATCCTCGCCACAGAGCGCATACAAGCCCACTGAGCACCACACCGAAGCCGGATCGCGACCGATGCGCTCGCACTCGCGTTCGAGGACCGTGCGCCGTTCGGCGTAGTCCTCGAACGTCCACACCCAGCAGGTGTTCCAACCGTCGGCCGCTTCGGCCACCAACCGCAGAAGCCGATCACCCTTCCCACCAATGAACAGCGGAGGACGGGGACGCTGCACCGCAGTGGGAAGGTTTCGTGCGCCGTCCACGTGATGGAACCTGCCATCCACGTGCACGGGACCACCCGACTCGCCGAGCAACGGCTTGACAACCTCGAGCGTCTCGCGCAATCGCGCGAGCCGTTCGCCCGGTCGAGGAAAGTCCATCCCGATCGCGGCGTACTCGGGTTCGTACCACCCGGCACCGATCCCGACATCGATACGGCCGCCGGAGAGTCGGTCGAGGGTCGCCAGTGTCTTGGCCAGCACCGATGCCGGACGCAGCGCCTCGCAGAGCACAAGGGTCCCCAGACGGACGCGCGCCACCTCACGGGCGAGCGCGGCCAGCGTCACCACCGGGTCGAACGCGGCCTCCGGTTGCGCACTCCCGCCGTATTTCCCGATGTCGAGGAACAGGTGGTCCGACACCCACAGCGAGTCGAAACCGAGCGTCTCGGCGGCACGCGCCTGGCCGAGCAGGGTTTCCCACCGAAGGGGGTGCTCGCCCACGATCGAGAAGTCGTAGTGAGGAAGCGCCAGCCCGAACCGCACGGAGCGACTCTACCGGCGGCTCCGGCGATCGACCCATCTCGACACCCGTTGGTCGCGGCGCACGTACCCTGAGCCGCGTGCTCGAGGCCGTCGTGAACATCTCCGAGGGCCGCGACGCGCGCCTGATCGATGCAATCGGTTCGGCCGCGGGACCGGCCCTGCTCGACATTCATCGCGATCCTGACCATCACCGCAGTGTGTTCACCCTCGCGGCGCGAGACGCAGGGGTCACCGAAGCCGCGACTCGCCGCCTCACCGAAGTCGCGTTCGAGGATCTCGACCTGCGCCGGCATTCGGGCGTTCACCCGCGCCTCGGCGTGGTGGACGTCGTTCCGTTCGTTGCTCTTGGTTTGACTCCGCCGGAGACCGCATTGGCCGCGGCGCGCGCGTTCGCCGACTGGCTCGCGCGGGTCCACCGAGTCCCGGCGTTCTTCTACGACCTCGCCGCACCGGACGGCCGCACGCTGCCCACCGTGCGGCGCTCGGCGTTCGCCGGACTGATTCCCGACCGCGGTCCGGAAAGTCCCGACCCGCGGTTGGGCGCCACCGCGGTCGGTGCGCGGCGGCCAATGATCGCAGTGAACGTCGAACTCGCGACCCAGGATCTCCAGCTGGCCCAGAGGATCTCGAGTTCGGTGCGTGAGCGCGACGGCGGGCTGCCGGGTGTGCGCGCACTCGGCATGGTCCTGGCGAGTCGAGCGACCGTCCAGGTGAGCATGAACCTGGTCGACCTCGACGCGATCAGCCTCGAGCAAGCTTGTGTCGAGGTCCGCCGCCTCGCCGAAGCTGCGACGGTAGCGGTCGACCGGGTCGAACTCGTCGGCTTGGTTCCGGCTTCCGAGATCACTCGCAGCAGCGCAGACTTCCTGACGTGGTCAGGCGTCGACGCTCAGGACACGATCGAGGCGCGTCTGCGCCCCCAGTGAGATCAGGCAGTCACGGCAGTCGTGGACGCGGCCCGCCGGGCCAACGCACGCTGGCGCCGGAGCCGACGGCGTTCCCGCTCACTCAGCCCGCCCCAGATCCCGAACTTCTCGCCGTTGACCAACGCGTACTCGAGACAGTCGACCCGCACTTCGCAGCTCGAGCACACCGACTTCGCCTCGCGCGTCGACGCGCCTCGCTCAGGGAAGAACAAATCCGGATCAACCCCGAGACAGTTCGCCCGCTCTTGCCAGCGCTTGTCGCCCGAGTGACTTGATTGCACGTGGGCAACGATCATTTCTCGCACTGGCGAACCCCTCTCCCATTTGACACCGATGGGCACGTAATCACGCCCGTGGAATTACAACGGTGTCACTCTGGCAGCGTCGCCCAGTCAATGCAAGTGGAAGATAGCTATTTCGGGGGATTTTTCGCCCTTGGTCACTCGGCGAGGACGTCGCTGCGACGTCGAATCACGAGGCCAGGACGCCGGATTCCGGTGGCCGGCTCCGTGCGCGTCGGTCAGACGTGAGCGCGATCGCGCGCGAGAACCTCACGCATGATCGTGACGAGGTCGTCCGGTTCGAACGGCTTGGTGACGTACTCGGCGGCTCCGAGTTCACGCGCGCGTGCGCGGTCTTCGTCTCCGGATTTCGCCGAACAGACGACCACGTGGGGGTGCGTCGGACGTCCACCCAGTTCCGCGAGCACGAACCAGCCGTCGAGCACCGGCATCATGATGTCGAGCACAACCAGGTCCGGAAGCTCCTCATCGACGCGACGGAGCGCCGTCTCGCCGTCGGCAGCGAGCAAGGGGTCGAACCCTTCGGCTTCGAAGATCATGCGAAGGGTCAGCAGGACGTCGGGTTCATCGTCGACGATGAGGATCTTCGGCCGATCAGACATGCACAGCCTCCGAGCGCGCATCGCTGCCGACGCTCGCACGCAAAGACACTCTGAACGCAGCTCCCCCGCCGGGCGCGTCCTCGACCCACACTTTTCCGCCGCACGACTCGACCAATCCGCGCACGATCGCGAGGCCCAGACCCATCCCGGGTTTCGTTCCGTTGGGATCGGTTCGGTAGAAGCGTTCGAAAATCCGCTCGCGTTCTTCCGGCGGAACACCGGGGCCCCTGTCGATCACGGACATCACCACCTGATCGTCTGCCCGCTGGACTGCAACTCGGATCGGATCAGAGCCGTACTTGTGCGCGTTCTCGATGAGGTTGGTGAGCACACGACGCAACGCCTCGGGCTCCGCTCGCACCGAACACTCCGCCGGGATCTCGATCTCGACGGGGCGCCCGGCCACGTGCGAGTCGAGCGCGGTCAGGCGCACCAGCGCGCAGAGGTCGAGTTGCTGGGTGGCAGAGCGGTTCGAGTTCTCCTGCATCCGCGCCGCCGTGAGCATCTCCTCGACCATCGTCTGGAGCCGCCCGGATTGACGGTCGACGACATCGAGCAGCTCCTCGCGCTGGCCCGGGTCATCGGTCCGACGCGATGCCGCGACGGCGCCCCGGATAGAAGTGATGGGCGTTCGCAGCTCGTGGCTCACCGACGCGACGAACTGTGATTTCATCCGGTCCGATTCCAAGAGTTTCGCGACGTTCGCCCGCTCGGCTTCGTACAAGCCGGCCTTGGCCGTCGCCGCGGCGACGGGTTCGGCGAAGAGATTCAGGACCGAGAGATCGTCTTCGTCGAACGCGTCGTCTTTCGGAGCGAGCAACGTGAGGACCCCGAGCAGTTGGCCACGATTGACGAGTGGAACGCACATCGCACCACCGATGTCGGTCTCGGAGTCGAGCACGCCACCGATGTCAGCCGGGGACACCACCTGCGGCACGAGGAGCGGTTCGCGACTTTGCGCGACCCGACCGACGATCGACTCGCCCAGCCGAACACGCGCATCCCGAGCGATCCCGCGCCCTCGCACCGCGACGACACGCAGCATCGCTTGGTCTTCGAGCAGCATCACCGAGCCCCCGGATCCCTCAAGGAGATCGAGCGCGTTGGCGAGAATCGCATCGAGCACGTCGTCGAGATCCATCACCGAGTTCAGTGCCTTCCCCGCGTTGAAGAGCGCGGTGTTCATCTGGATCTGGAGCGCCATCGTGTTGCTCAAGATTCGCTCGTCCACCAGCAGGCGCGAGAGCCGGTGCAGGTGCACTTCCTTTTCAACCGCGTACACGCAGAATCCGACCGCGAGGGCCCCGACGCCACCTGCCAGGAGCAGGGGCTGTCCGGTCACCCACTTCACGTTGTCGGTGGCTCCCGAGACGGCAATCGCGGCCAGGCCGACCGCGACCATCACGATGATCATGATCGACCAGAGCTGCAGTCGACGGCGTTCGACCATCTCGATCGACGGCGCGTGGTCGTGCATGCCGGCGACGCGCGCTTCGTGGCGGATGCGCTGACTGATCTCTACGGGGAGCTGGTCCATGTCGCCTCTCGACTGTCGACCGTGCATCGACCCCAAGTCGAGGTGGCTTGAGAGGCTCCGGGCAGATCTCACCGGGTTTCGGACCCGGCGGTACCGAGCGTGGTGAGGAGCGCCCGGATCGGACCGACTCAGACGAGGGCGGCGTAGGGCGGCGCGGGGTTGTACTCCATCGCCATCTGGGTGGTTCGAGCGTGTTCCACCGAGTAGAGCTGGCCGACGAGCCACAGGGACATATCGATCCCGGCACTCACCCCCGCCGACGTGACGAGATTGCCATCTCGGACGTAGCGGGCGTTCTCGACCAGCTCGATCCCCGGAGCCAGGCTGCGAAACTCGTCGAAGGCCGCCCAGTGCGTCGTCACCCGTTTCCCGGCTGCCGGCCCGGCCGCTTCGAGCACGAACGACCCGGTGCACACACTGGTGACCCACTGGCACTGGGGCGCCACGCGCCGGATGAAGTCCAACAACGCCCCGTTCGTTCGCTGCACTCGAGTGCCCTGACCGCCGGGGACGAGGACCACGTCCAGTGTGGGAGCGTCCTCGAAGGTGTGATCGGGGAGGACCCGCAGACCCTTGCGGCATCGGACCGGGTCCAGGGTCTCGGCGATGGTCACCACTCGATCACCATCGGTGCGGGCCATCGTGAACACCTCCCAGGGACCGGCCCAATCGAGCTCCTCGGCGTCGGTGAACAACACAATCCCGATGGTCAGTGACATGTGACTACTCCAGCGTTCGGCGGAGGGGATAGGGGGTTCATCACGCGGCCCGGAAGCGGCGGCGATAGTCCGACGGTGCAACGTGAAACGCGCGGAGGAACGATCGCCGCATCGTCTCGGACGAGCCGAACCCACAATCCCTCGCAACCGTATCGACCCCGACATCAGATTCCTCGAGTCGCCGGCGTGCTGCTTCGAGGCGGGCACGTTCGACGTAGCGCGCCGGAGTGGTCCCGGTGTTGGCGGTGAACACGCGGGCGAAATGGCGTGGGCTCATCGCGGCTCGCTCGGCCAGCTGCGCGACCGACAAGTCTTCGGCCACGTGCTCCACGATCCACGCCTGCAGTTCCGCGACCTCGTCCCGATCGCCGGACTGCAACTCGAGAGCAGTGCTGAACTGAGCCTGGCCACCGGGGCGTTTGAGGAAGACGACGAGCTGACGGGCAACGGCCATCGCAACCTCGTGGCCAACGTCTTCTTCCACGAAGGACAGCGCGAGATCGATGCCGGCCGTGACCCCGGCCGAGGTCGAGACCGAGCCGTCGCGCACGAAGATCGGATCCGACTCCACGGTGACGGTCGGGTAGGTGCGCGCGAGTTCCTCGCACGCACTCCAATGGGTGGTGGCGCGGCGCCCGTCGAGCAGCCCGGCGGCCGCCAAGATGAACGCACCGGAACACACGGACGCCACGCGCCGGGCCGAACCGGCGAGTCGCTTGACCTGAGCCATGAGCTTCGGATCGGAGATGGTGTGCGTGATGCCCAGGCGGTCGCCGCCGGCGACGATGAACGTGTCGATCGGCCCGACGATGTCCGCGATCGCCAGGTCGGCGACGAGCCGGAGCCCGCTCATCGTGCGGACCGGCCCTGGTTCCGGTGCCACCACGTCGACCGAATAGAACGCCGTCCCGACGGCTCGTTCTGTTGCGGCGAACACTTCGAGTGGACCGGTGACATCAAGGCTCTGACCGCCGTCGAAGGTAAGGATCACAATCCGTCGCATAAACGCAGTGTGAACCACCCGCCCCGTGGCCGCAATAGCCAAGTGCCCCCTTTTCCTGCCTTCACTACTGCTCGTACGGCATTTCGGCTCGTCCGCTCCGTGGTTGAAAAGCGCGCGGCCACCGGGACGCTCCCGAGCTGTACGCCTCCACTCCGTTACGGCTCTCGTGTAGGTCAAGCACGTGCTGACGGCAAGTTCAGGCACGCAAGTACCGAGACCGAGCGGAGCCTGCGGAGCGAGCCGCGAGGAAGTGAGCCCGGGAGGGCCGCGAGCATCGAGACGGCGAACGTACGAGCCATAGGCACGGACGAGCAGTCAGGAAGCTCGGCGGTGGGCGGTGCGGTGTTCGAGGAAGTCGACGAGGACGTAGTCGCCGAGGGTGGCCGCGGGGGTGAAGAACGCGCGGCCTTGGTTCATCTTCATCATGCGGGTGACGAAGTCCTGGAGGTACGGAGACTCGTCGAGCATGAAGGTGTTGATGCGGATCCCCGCCCGGGTGCAGCGACGAACCTCACGAAGGGTCTGTTCGATCGTGGCGTACGACGGTGGGTACTGGAAGACGGCCTCGCCACCCTCGATGTGGGCCGTCGGTTCGCCGTCGGTGACCATGATGATCTGCTTCGTGCCGGTCTGCTTTTCGAGTTGGGTCCGGGCGAGCAGCAGCGCGTGCTGCATGTTGGTTCCCCACTCGAAGTCCCAACTGAGTTCGGGAAGCAGCTGCGGCTTGACGTCGCGGGCGACGCGCCCGAATGACACGAGCCCGAAGTAGTCGTTCGGGAACTGGGTCGTGATGAGCGAATGGAGCGCCATCGCGACCTTCTTGGCCGGCAGGAAGTTGTCCCGCATCGGCATCGACATGGAAACGTCGAGCAGCAACACGGTTGAGCTCTTCGTCACGATCTCGGTGCGTTCGACCTCGAAGTCCGCCGGGTTCAGCCGCACGGGAGTGCCTCCGCCCTGGCGAGTGATGCCGTTGCGGATCGTCTGTTCGACGTTCAGGTTGAACGGATCGCCGAATTCGTAGGCCTTGTGTTCATACGCGCGCTCGTGACCGACGCCGTTGCGTTCGATCGAGTGCCGGCCGGCCCGGTCCTTCACCAGGTTGCGGAACAAGTCGCTGAGCGCCTTCTGGCCGAGCGCGCGCACGCCCTTCGGAGTGAGCTCGTAGCGACCGTCTCGCTGATCGATCAGACCGGCGTCCTTCAGCATCTGCGCCAGGTCTTGCAAGCGCTCGAGTGACCGCGCGACGTCGTTGCCGAGCAGATCACGCGCTTGATCGATGTCGACCTCGGCGAGTTGGCCCGGCTGGGTGACTCCCTGCAACATCTGCTCGAGGCCGTCGAGGTCCCCAATGGTTTGGAGCACACTCGACATCTGCCCCATCGACATCGGTTGGTCGCCACTGAAGTCCAGCGACTGGCCCCACGGCATGTTCGGAAACGCCTGTTGCAGGTTGCGGCCGAGTTCGCCCATCTGCCATTGCAGATCCATGTCTTCGAGCAACGAATCTGCGAGTTGTTGAATCTGCGCGCGCTGCTCGGGGGTCATCGAGTTCAGCAGCTGCTGCATTGCCGCCATCGACTGCGCCATCTGTTCGAGCAACTCGTCGAGGGTCTCGGGATTGCCGGGGAAGAAGTCTCCGAACTCCTCCATGAACTTTGCGAAGTCCGGTTCCTCACCGCGCTCCCGTTGCTCGAGCATCTGGTTGAGGCCGGCCAACATGTCTTTCATCCGCGCGAGTTGCTCGGGTGACACGTTTTGCATGCCTTCGGACATCTGGTTGAAGTAGCTCTGCATCAGCTGCTGCCGCAGCTCGTCCATCAGACCTTCGAACTCTTGACGCGCCGCGTCGTCCATGAAGTCGTAGTTCTGCAGTGCCTGGACCCGGCCCGCAAGATCGTCGGGGACCAGATCGAGTTCGAGACCGCGTTCCTGCGCAAGCTGTTCCACGATCTCGCGACGGCGTTCGTCGTCGCCGGCTCGAGCTTCTTGCACGCGTCGGTCCATCCCGGCCCGTTCGTGTTCCATCACGTCGTTCAACTTCTCTGCGATGTCGTCGTACACGCCACCGAGGTCGCGCTGCTCGAGTTCCTGCTGTCGGCGCTCACGCAGCTTCTTGAGCATTTCTTGCATGCCCATGAGCTGCTCGCCGTTGCGGTCCTGAAACCCCTGCTGGAGCATGCGGCGCATCGCCGCGTTGAGGTCGCCGTGGTACAGCAGCTCGTCGGCCATCTCGGAGAGCAAGGCATCGGCATCGAGATCGAAACCGACCTGGGTGCCGTCCCACGCCGAGTACTGGAACCCCGAGGCCTCTCGACGCGAACGACGTTTACGCATCCGTCGAGGGTACCGCCATCGGGTTCGGCGCTGCGCTCGCGATCGAGCTCGAAATGCCGACACCCGAGGTGGCAGCGGGGATGGCCAACGCCCATCGGTCGATGGCGAAGACGACCACGCCACTCGCGGCCGACGCCGCGGCGATGGTCCAGGGCAAAGCGCCGGTTCCGACCGAATCGAGGAGTGCGCCGATGAGCGGAGGGAGCAGGAGGCCGCCGAGGGCTGCACCCGCGATGCACCAGGCCGTCACCACCCCCGACAGCGGAACGACGTGATGGAGGTGCGCGAGCATCGTCGGGAACTGCGGTGCGATGACGGCGCCGAAGAGCACCGACAGGACGAGCAGTGGAATGGTGCGCGACCCCGCCGCGCCGACGCCGACGGCGAGCAGCGTCGCCACTCCGACGCTCCACCCCAGAATGCGTCCAGTCGCGATCCGATCGCCGCGCCAGACCATTGCGATGCGGCCGAGCAGGAAGCCGACCCAGAACGCGACGGTCAACCCGGTGGCCCACCCCGAGCCGAGTCCCAGCTCGTCGCTGTAGGTGGCGATCCAGCCCGCGAACCCGATCTCGAGGCCCACGTACAGGAGGAAGAACAGCGCAACCAACGCGAGCCGCCACCTCTCCGGTGCCATACCGCGCTGGGCGTGATCATCAGCGGCTTGGCGCGCCGATCCGGCCCGATCACCGAACCACAACGTGCAGGCGACCGCACCGGTGCCCGCTGCGAACGCTGCGCACGCCGGCCAGAGCGAATCGGTCGCCGACAGTGAGATGCCCACCACAAGCGGCGCGATCACCGCGCCCACTGCGAACGACATGTGTAAGGCGTTGATCGATGACACCAACCGCTCGGGCGCGACGAGCCCCGACACCACCGTGTTGCCACCGACATCGACGCTCCCGGCGCCAAAGCCGATGACTGCCCCGGCAATGACGATGAATCCGAGTTCGCTCGCACCCGGAACCACCAGAATCGCCACCGCGAACGCACCGAGAGATACCGCCATCAAGTGCCGGCCGCCGAACCTGCGAAACACTCGCCCGGCCACGATCGAACCGATCAGGCCGCCGAGCGACTGGGCGCTGAACACGATGCCCATCTCACCGACCGTCGAACCCGTCTGGTGACGCAGTTCGGGCAGCGCCGGCCCCAAGAAGCTCATGGCGATCCCGAGACCCAGAAACGCACCGAAATACGGAGCGAGCGGTCGCCATCGTTGGATCGCGGATTGCACGGAAACGCCTCGCCGACTCGTGGACTTCAGCGCCAGCGTTGCACAATCACGGGAATGATCCGCCGTTGGAGCACCGCCGTTCCTCTGTTACTGCTGGTCGTCGTCGCGCTCGGCACCACGGCGTGCAGTCAGAAGGACGACACGCAATCGAAACTCCCTCGTCCGTCGCGTGCGTTTTGCGCCGCTGCGGCCCGCTATGACGCGGCGGTGTCTTCGAAGAAGGTGTCGCTCGCTCAACACGTCCGGTTCACACATGCCATCGCCAAGACTGCGCCCGCTGACGCCCGACGAGACGCGACGGTGGTGTGGCACTCGTTCGAGAAGCTGCGCGCCGGTGACCGTTCCGTGGTGGACAACCCGCGCGTCAAGGCTGCTATCGAACACGTGAACCGACGGGCCGGACAAGACTGCGGTTGGTACCGCCGCAAAGAAGGCTTGTGACGCACCCCGACAACTTCTGGTGGGGCACCGGTGCGTCGTCGACCCAGTGTGAAGGGGCGGCGCCGGAATCGGATTGGTTCAGGGAGGAACAGCGTGGCACGTACCCGCGCAGTGGTGACGGCAGCGGGTTCGCGACCCGGTACGCCGAGGACTTTGCGTTGTACGCGGCGCACGGACTCACCCATCATCGGATGTCGGTCGAGTGGGCGCGCATCGAGCCCGAGCAGGGACGGCCGGACTTCGCGGTCGTCGAGCACTACCGCGAGATCCTGCAAACCGCACGCGACGCAGGGATCTCGCCGTGGGTGTGTCTCCATCACTTCACCCTGCCCGGCTGGTTCACCGAGATAGGTGACGGTGCGTTCCGAGACGACCACGCGCGCAGCTACTACTGGGCACGTCACGTCGCCTTTTGCGGCGAACAGTTCGGTGACCTGGTGTTTGGTTGGAAACCGATCAACGAACCCTTCGGGTACGCGGCATTGAGCTATCAACTCGGCGTGTTGCCACCGCGCCGGCGGAACTTCGGGCAGATGATCGAGGCGTATCGCGGCATCCTGTTGGCGCAGCGAGACGCGTGGCGAGAATTGCGGGGCGCGGGGACGCCAGTTGCCACGATCCACAACCTGTCACCACTGTTCTCGGTCGACGATTCCGTACCCGCCGAACACAACACCCGAGACATCGACGAGTTGATGTGGGGAGTCTGGATGCGCGCCGATCGTGACGGCGTGCTCGCACTGCCCGGCCGCGGCGTCGAGGAAGTGGCGGACCTGCGCGAGTGTTGCGACCTCGTGGGCTTCTCGTACTACTCGGCCAACGCCGTCGGACGCGACCGCAGCTTCTCGCCCTACCCGAGCAACGCACGCGTCGGACCGCTCGGGTACGCGCCGTGGAGCGAAGGTCTCGGCATCGTGCTCCGCCGACTCCACGACGAGCTCCCGGGTCGACCACTCCTCATCTGCGAGCACGGCGTGGGCACCGACGACGACGAATGGCGCACCGACGTGCTCCGCGAGTCACTCGCGGTCGTGGACGAAGCCATCCGCGATGGCGTGGACGTCCGCGGCTTCTTCCACTGGACCGGCGTCGACAACTACGAGTGGACCTTCGGCTACGACGTTCCGTTCGGGCTGTTCACCCGTGACCGAGAGCCACGCCCGAGCGCCGCGATGCTTGCGGCACACATCCGGGGTTGACGTTGGTACGACCGCTGCACGGCTGACTAGGTTCAGCGCATGATCGTGGTCGTTGCAGCGTTGAAGGGTGGGGTCGGCAAGACGACGACCTCCGTGTATCTGGCGGCGGTGGCGTGGTCGAGCCGTCGCCCCGTGACACTGATCGACGCCGACGCGCAGGCCAGCGCCGCCGAGTGGATCGAACAGGCCGACGCCGAACCGCTCGACGCGGTGACCGTCGTGGAGGCACCCACGACCCGGCTGCTCACCAGAGCGCTCGGGCGTATCGCTCCGGACGAGGTGGGGATCGTCGACTCGCCGCCGGGCAACGAACGGATGCTGGAAGCGGCCATGTCGGTCGCCGACTGTGTGGTGATCCCGACGCGCGTCGGCGGCGTCGAGACGGCACGGGCGGAGGCGGTCTTCGACCTGGTTCCTCGCAAGACCCCGGCCGGCCTCGTCATCTGCTCCGCGCGCACCTACACCCGCGACTACCAGGACGCGATGGCGGGCTGGCGCGAGGCGCAGGTCCCGGTCTGGGGATCGATACCGGAACGAGTCACCATCGCCGCGGGACCGGACGCCTACCTCGCACCCGATGGTCTCGACAGCTATCGAAGCGTCTGGCGTCGAGCGCTCCGGTCTGTACGCGAGGCCTGATCCGAGGAGTCCGATCATGTACGCAGCGCGGCAACAAGCGCTCCGATGACGCGACGAAGGTCTTCGGCGGTGATCTCGCCCCAGGCCGGTTCTCCGTAAACCTTCATGTATCGGATGACCCGCTCGGCGTTCTCGACGAACTTGTCGACTGCCAGCTCGTGGACTGTCTCGGCGAGGCCGCATGGGCCCTCGTTGAGGGCACTCGCGATCGCACCGTCTCGGTCGTGGATTTCGACAAGCCGATAAATGTCGTAGGCGTCGGACGCGCGCTTCTCGTCGCGTGGACGATCACAGAATGCGTGAAGTTTCGTCGCCACCAGCGCGGCAGGAGTTGCGATCGGCAGGGTGACATCGATGCTCGTCGCTGCGACGGAGACTCGCGTTGGCTCGGCGGTGACCAGAGCCCAACGATGTCCGAGCAGGAAAAGCCGGTCGAGTGTGGAGTCGATCTCGCCGACGCCTTCGTGAAGTTCCTGGGTTTCGATGATCTCGAGTTTGGTGCCGTCGACAAAGACCCGGTGGTCCTTCCCGCCGGGGTCAGGGCGCGCGATCCCGAGTTCGACGAGAGCGCGTGCGCTCGAACCTCCGGCAGAAGCGGTTGCGAGTTCGTCGGCCACCATGTCGACATCACCGGTCGCGCGGTGCACGCGGCCGAGTTGGCACGTCACGGCAAAACCTCCGACAATGGCCAATAGGAGGTCGGGCGTGCCACAGACTCGCTCGGCGGCGCGGACCATCGAAGCAACGGACTCGCCGGCGAGGACCACCGGTGCCGCGTTCACCAGACCCTCGTGAACGGAGCCGGTGGGGTCCACTCTTCGAGTATCTCCACGCCGCGCGCACGATCCTGTGCGAGATCCAGCGCCGCAAACAGTGGATGCACGACGGGCCATTCGAGCCACGACGTGGCCATCGCGTTCGCGGGATAGCGAGGCCGAACCACGAGGATCGTTGGCGCAACCGCAACCGTGCACGCACGTTGGTCAGCCTGAACGGTGCCGTGGAGCTCGCGGCGAGCAGCGCGAACTTCGGCCTCGTTCGCCACGTAGAAATCCGGCGCCGCACCCGATGTGACCACGACCGACGCGGACCATGCCGCAGCTGCGAGCGTGCCGCCGGCCGCCCATCCCGGCGTGTCCAGATCGCTGAGACCGAGCGCAAGCCGCGCGCCGCCACCGGGCATTGGAGCTTCTTCGAGTGCGTGCCGCTTTGGCTTCCACGCGTCGGCAAGCGCCCAGAACAACTCGGGCAGCAACGCTCCTCCATCGGCACGGAGCAACGATGCGTCTCGGAGATCCGCAATGGCCGTACTCGCGCTACTGGGCGCGATCTCCGAGGCCCGCGCGATCGCGCGCACACCAGGCGCCGCGTTCGGCTCAAGCAGTAGGCACGCAGCAGCGCTGATACCCGCACGACCTCGAATCGGGTCCCTCGGCGTCCGGTCTTCGTCATCCGTGCTCCCCCCGACATCCGTGGCGTGAACAATCAGTCCCGGCACCCGCACGTCGAGCTCCCCACGCCGGTCGAACCACCCCCAACCATTTGCGCGCAAGATCGCCTTGGTTGCTTCGGGAACGGCCGTGGCCACGACTACCCCGTAAATGCCGCCCTTCGTCAGGCCCCGCAAGCCGTCAAGCTGCTCAGTCCACATGCTGAGCGCGTTGGCAAGCCGCCCCGGCTCCGCCCGCCCTGCAACCGCCCTGACCTCGATCGCGACCGTCGATCCATCCGTGAACGTGACCACGAGGTCAGGACCGGGATCTTGACCTCGCTCGACGCGAGCCGCATCGCCGAGCACGCTCGTGAGCGCGCGCTCCAATGCAGTCTCGGCGTCTGCATCGACATCGTGTTGCGACCTTCGGACCACCCGCGAATGGTAATATGTTCGGTGTTCAGTTGCAACCGAATACCGAACAGCTGATCGCTTCCACCAAAGTCAGCGTTCCTAGGCCGGATCCTGGATCACCGGGGGCGGGAGGATGTCGAGCGTCATGTCACCCCGAGCGATCGACTGGTAGCTCCGCGAAGCGAACCGCCAGCCGCTCGAAGTGCGCGTCACCTCGTCCTGGTAGATGCCGAACGCACGGCTGAAGGCACCGTCGTAGTCCTGACGCAACTCACACATATACGTGCGCAGATGCGCGCGGTCGACGGCGCCGCGGGCGCGCAGCTGCACCCGAACGTTGAGCGCGACGAACTCGAAAAATGCGAATCTTTCGATGGCGCCCCCGATGAACTCGCCGAGCGCAGTCGGACCCTCGACCGCCAGCGGGGCGCCACCGCGCAGATCGATGGTGATCGGCGCGTCGGCGACGAAGAGTGAGTCGAGTTCGGACCACTCCCGCCGGTTGACGACGTCGGCGTAGTTCGCGATCAACGCGCGCAGCGCGACCTCGTCGACTGCGTCGCGCAACTCCGCTTCGGTCGGCGCGGCCACGGACGCGTCAGCCGCGGCTGCGATAGGTGGTCTTGCCACCGATCGAATCCTTGTTCAAGCGCTTCGAAAGGTGCAGTCCTTCGAGGACGAACTCGACGGCCGATGCAACGCCGGCGGGCGTCTCCCCGACTCCGAGTTCCGCCAGCGCCTCCCGCAGGCCGTTCATCGAGGTCAGCAGGTCCGTGTACTCCGACGACGGGACGTCCGCCCCGGTGTGCACGATGCGCCCGTCTTCGAACGCACTCACCAAACCGCCGAGTTGCTCGGCCGGCACCGCGGAACGGAACACCTCCAAGACGGAGGCCTTCACGATGCGGTCCAGCACCTGACCTTCACGCCCGTCTTCCACCGTCTCGATCTCGATCTTCCCCGCGGTCGAAGCGACCAGCGCATCAAGGTCGCTGATGCGAGGCACCACTTCCTTCTCACCGGCGCGCAAGGACCGACGCATCGCATTGGCGATCATCGTCTCGTAGTTGGCGATGGAGAGGCGGACCGACACTCCCGATCGCTGGTTCACGTTCGGTGATCGGCGAGCCTGTTGGCTGATCTCGGCGACGATCTCGGTCATGTAGTCCGGCACCGCGATCACGAGTCCGTCCGCTCCGAGCGGACGGGCCTCCTGCTCGATGACATCCATCTCGACCTCGACGTCGAGCGGATAGTGCGTGCGGATCTGGGAGCCGAAGCGGTCCTTCAGCGGGGTGATGATCCGGCCGCGGTTTGTGTAGTCCTCCGGGTTCGCTGACGCCACGAGCATCACGTCGATCGGGAGTTGGATCTTGTAGCCGCGGATTTGCACGTCGCGCTCTTCCAAGACGTTCAACAGACCAACTTGGATCCGCTCGGCGAGGTCCGGCAACTCGTTGATCGCAAAGATCCCGCGGTTGGTGCGCGGCACCATCCCGTAGTGAATCGTCATTTCGTCCGACAAGTAGCGACCCTCCGCCACCTTGATCGGGTCCACCTCACCGATCAGGTC
>JANYJV010000142.1 GCA_025361725.1 Acidimicrobiia bacterium
AAACGCCCCGTAGTCAGCCAGGATGTCGAACCGGTACCCGGTGCGCTCGAAGGCGCGCCCCGGCTTGTGGCGGCGGTTGGAACGCTCACCCACGTAGGCCCGCAGGATCGACACCCGCTCGTCGGCCGACAGGGTGCGGACCCGGTCCAAGATCTGGGTTTCGCTGAGATTGGTATGCGAATAACAGATGGCGGCGAGGACCTTGTCTTCGCCTTCGGGGTCGAAATCGGTGAGCGTGACCATGGCGCCCGGATCGGGATCCATTCGCCCGAAAAGGCGATGTACGACGTCCTCGGTATGGGAGTTCGTGTCCGCGAGATACTGGGTCCAGACGCCGCCGCGTTCGGGCCGGTCCACCCGGGTGAGGAACGACGGGACCACCTTGCGGAGCTCGGTCAGCATGAGATCGGCGTAGTGGCGCGCCTCGGGCAACGGATGGGCCCGCATGCGCAGGAGGAGCGCCTCGTAGCCCTGACCGGTGCCGTAGATCCCGACGTTGCTCAGCGTCGCGGCCGGCAAGATCCCGCGCAGGGCGTCGCACGCCTTGGCCTTGATCGTCTGCTTGTAGACAAAGTCCGAGTCACCCGGTTCCTTGGGGTACCGGTGGCGCGCCCACTCGAGCAGCTTCGGGAGCAGCGACGAATAAATCGTGAACAGTTGATCGACCTGTTCGACGTACCGCGCGCCGAGCTTCGATTCCAAGACGTCCGGCGGACGGAAATAGCGGTAGCGACCACCAAGGCGGCTGTCGTATTCGATGTAGCGAGTGGATTGTTCGAGATAGGCCATGAGCCGACCCCACTCGAGCACCTTGGTCAGCAGGTTCGACGCTTGCTCACACGCGACGTGGACGCCACCGAGCTGCGCGACGGAATCGTCGCCGTACTCGAGGAAGACGCGGTCGTAGAGCTGTTCGGCGCGCTTGAGGCCGATGCTGGCGTCGACGGTGAGGTCGCCGCTGATGTCGAGATCGCCCACGAACTCATCAAGGAACAACCGACGCAGACTCTTGTCCGAACGTGAGTAACGCGCGAACAACGCGCCCTTGACGACTTCGGGGAGGTTGACGAGCGCGAAGACCGGACCATCGAGGTTCGTGAAATACGGCCGTAAGACGGCCTGTTCCTCGTCGTCGAAATGCTCCGCCACGTACTGCATCGGACCGTTGAGGCTACCGGCCGCTCTGGAGCAGTCCGGGGATTCTCCGTCGGCGTCGGCGGCACGGTTGCTCGATCAGATCAGGTCAGATCAGGAGTCGGAGCGCGCTCGGGAGGATGGACACGCCGAGGCGAGTTCTCGCGCGTCCCGAGCGTCGATCGAGCGTGACGGGCCAGGGTCGGCTCAAGCCGTCGACCTCGACGACCCGGCCGCTCGTGGCGAGGATGTGGGGATGGGGCAGGTGGCTGCCGGTGGGGAGGCGGCGCCGCATCGGGCCTCGCTCCTCTGGCGCCAACGCATACACCTGGACCTCGAGCCGGCCGTCCCCCGGATGGCCGCGGGGGACGAGATCGGCGCCGGCGATGAATTGGCCGTTGGCGATCACGACGGTCGTGGCCGGTCCGGAGAACAGCTCGCGCCCGTCGACGCAGACGCGGACCGGACGGCGCCGGTGGTACGGACGGAGTCGCGTGGGAAGGACGCCGAGGATCACACAGTTCATCGCCACTCCGAGATCCGACGAGATCGCATCGATGGGCAGCTCGATTCCCCGGAGGGGCCGATCGTCACGGACGTCGACGAGTCCGACCGCGCGCGCCAGATCAGACCCGGCAGGGAAGAACCGCACCAGTCGTCCGCGCTCGGGGTCCGTACCTTGTTTCGCCGTGATGAGGGCGGCGAGCGCTTGGTCGTCGCCGTGACATTCGATCTCCGCGGTCGCGTCGGTCGGTTGTCCCCACTCCTCGCCGGGTTTGATCACGCCGGGACCACGCTGGAGGCGGCCACCACCCCACGGAAGCACGCGTTCGCCGCCGCGTTCGCGCTCGCGCGGGTCTCCGGGTCCGGTGCTGCGTCTCCGAGTTGACGAAGCAGATCGACGACCTGCTTCACGTGGCGGACGAAGTCGCCTCCGGTGAGTTCGTCGTCGTCGTCCAGTACCTCGGCGAGCGATTCGCCCGACGCCCACGAATGCATCGCATCGGTGAGCCCCGGGTCAGGTCGGCGGGTCTCAGTCAGCTCGGCGTCGACCTCACGACCGTGGAGGTCGCGCCACGCATGGTCGACGGAACGGAACTTCTGCGCCACCCGGCTGGTGGGCCAGACCGGTGGCGGCATCGGACCGTCGCTGTCCGGACCGCGCCGTTCGTAGGTGAAGGTCGACATGATGGCCGCGAGTTCGGCCGGGTCCAGCCCGTCCATGGCGTTGCGACGGATCGACTGGGCGATGAGGAGATCGGCCTCGGAGTAGATGCGTGAGAGCAACTCCCCGCCCGGTGTCAACTGCCAGTGATCGACGTAGCCGAGGTCCTGGAGAACCTGCAGCACTCGATCGAACTGGCGAGCCAGCGTCTCGGTGCGCTGGTGCGCACGACCACGGAGTCGGGAGGTTTCCTTCTCGAGTCGCTCCGCGAGCCCCGCGGCCTTCAGGTGCTGGGCAAGCTGCGGGCAGGACTGCACCGGATGCTCGGCGAGCTCGTGTTCTCGCACCGACACGGAGTCCTCGCGCGTTGGCTCGGGGTCGCTGAGCTTCGCGGCCCGCAGTGCCTCGGCGGCGGCCCGACGGAATGGAACGCTGCGCGGGGCGAAGGGCTTCGGCAGGTCGAAGTGGCCGACCCGCTCGGGTGGCCGGCGGAAGTCCCCGGGTCCGAGGCGAAAGATTTCTCGATTGGTGCCGAGCAGCATGAGCCGGCCGCCGGTCCGGCCGCTCTCGTGCTTGAGCACCACCGCGCGCCCGCCGCCGCGGCGGGTCGTAACGATGTCGCCGGGCCGGAGTGCGTCCAGCGCGTCGGCGATGCGCTGGTGGCGGCCGGCTTCGCGCCGAGCGAGTTCCGCGCCGTGGGCCAGCGCGCGGTACTCCTGCACATCGCCGCGATCACAGGTTGCATCGACGCGGAGCTGCTCGAGTTGGTCTTCGTTGTGGCCGAGATGGCGCTCCACCCGTACGACGGCACGATCGGCGTGGTACTGCGCAAACGAGAGGTTGAGGAGGCGATGGGCGGTGTCGGGCGAATAGCGGGCGACGAGGTTGGTGGCCATGTTGTACGTGGGTCGGAACGACGACGTGAGCGCGGAACTTCGCCGGGACGCCAAGCCGGCGACCTGATCGAACGGCACGAACGGACTCCAGCACACGACCGCGTACCCCTCGGGGTCGATGCCGCGTCGTCCGGCCCGCCCGGTGAGCTGGGTGTACTCACCCGGCGTCAGGAACTCGTGGTGCTCGCCGGTGAACTTGGACAACTTTTCGATGACGACGGTTCGTGCCGGCATGTTGATGCCGAGAGAAAGGGTCTCGGTGGCAAACACGACCTTGACCAGCCCGGCGGCGAATGCCTCCTCGACCGCCTCCTTGAGCGGAGGAACCAACCCGGCGTGATGCGCAGCGATGCCCAGCTCGAACCCGGTGATCCAATCGCTGTAGCCGAGGGCATCGAGGTCGTCGTCTTCGAGGGGGCGACTCCGCTCGTCGGCCAGGTCTCGCAACGCCACCCGCTCTTCGGGAGTCGTGAGTCGGAGCCCCGCCGTGACGCATTGACGCACGGCGTCATCACAGGCCTTGCGGCTGAAGATGAACGAGATCGCCGGGAGCATCGATCGTTCCTGCAACAGCCCGACGAGTTCGGAGCGGCGAGGCGTGGCCATGCGAGCGCTTGATTGGTTCCGGTCCCGTGACCGCCCGCTCCCCCGCGCGTCGAGGCGCGCCGCCTCGGGATTCGGTCTGAGTTCAGCCGTTCCGGGACCGTCGTCGGCGACGAAGGTCGGGAGCAGATGAATCTCGGGCGTGTGGCGCTCGGCGACGGCGTACAGGTTGGTGAGTTCGACGGGTCGGGTCTCCTCGATCACCGTGGCCATGTGCCCGCGTACGGTGGTGATCCAATCGGCGACCTCTTCCGCGTTCGAGACTGTCGCCGAGAGGCATACGAGCGCGACCTCGAGGGGAAGATGGATGATGACCTCTTCCCACACTGCGCCGCGGTAGCGGTTCTGGAGGTAGTGCACCTCGTCAAGCACGACGTACGCGAGGTTCTCCAGTGTCCCTGACCCCGCGTAGATCATGTTGCGCAGAACTTCGGTGGTCATCACCACGATCGGCGCTTCGCCATTGACCGCGTTGTCTCCCGTGAGCAGGCCGACCCGGTCCGCGCCGTAGCGCCGAACGAAGTCGCCGTACTTCTGGTTCGACAGGGCCTTCAGCGGTGTGGTGTAGAAGACCTTCCGGCCCTCCCCCAGCGCCCGATGGACCGCGTACTCGGCTACGAGAGTTTTCCCTGAGCCGGTGGGCGCCGCAACCAGCACCGAACTCCCGGAGTCGAGCGCGTCGAAGGCGCGTTCTTGATACGGATCGAGCTCGATGCCGAGCCCGGCCGTGAAGGCCGAGCGCGACCCGGTCACGGCGCGCTGGTACTCGAGGTGGGCGCGCGCGTGGAACTCGAGACGGGAGCAGACGTGGACGACGTCGTGACCTTGCCCTTGCCTCTTGTGGGGGCACTGCTCGGCGGTGTGCTCACCGTCGGGCTGGTGGAGATGGGACGCGTCCGAAAGATCACGACGAGGATCACGGTGGCGGCCAGCACTGCGAGCACCGTGGCCACCGCGATCTGGATTTCCCGAGTCGTGCGAACCGGCGCGCCGTGCGCGTCCCGGCGTTGAGGCCTCCGCGTATTGCTCATGATTTCCCCTCTTGGCCCTGCGGGCCGGGCCGGTCGGGCCCCGTTCCGCTGGCTGACCGGCTCACAGCGCGGGGTGTCACCGCTGCACTCATCTCTTGAGGATCCTACCGATGAGGATCGATCCTTCATAGAACAAGCACATGGGGATGGCCATGAAGAACAGCGAGTACGGGTCCTGACTCGGCGTGATGATGGCGGCGAAGAGGAAAATACCCACGATGGCCCACCGGCGAGCCTTCTTGAGCTGGTCGACCGTCAGGACCCGGGCAAGGAGGAGGAACACGAGCACGACCGGGAACTCGAAACTCAGACCGAACGCCACGATCATCAGGGAGATGAGACTCAAGTACTTGTCGGCGGTGTAGCTCGCCTCCTGCGATGATCCGCCGACGTCGATCAGAAACTTCAGCGCCGGTTCCAACGTGAGGAACGCGACGAGCGCGCCCAGTGCAAACAACACGATCGCCGAGATGACGAACGGGATTGCGTATCGCTTCTCCTTCGGGTTGAGACCCGGGGTCACGAACCGCCACAGCTGGTACAGCCAGACCGGCAGGGCCAGCACGATGCCACCGTAGGTTGCGACCTTCAGGCGGTTGACGAACGCATCGACGGGCGACAGGTTCTTCAACCTCACGTGGGGGTTCTTGGCCGCGTTTCGGTAGTAGGAGATGAGGAAGTCGATGATCTCGTTCGAGAAATAGAAGGCCACCACCGCGCCGACCACGACGGCGGCAAGCGAGATGAAAATCCGATTCCGGAGCTCGGCCAGATGGTCGAGCATCGACATCTGACCGTCCGCAGAGCGCCGTCGTCGCTTGCGGCGCAGTTGCGCGAGAAGGGCCACGGAGTCGCCTCAGGCGCCGGGTACGCGGAATCGCGACGGTGCGCGCATCCCACTCCCCCGCGCCGGCTCGACGCGGTCGGTTCGGCTCGCGTCGGGGCCGGAGTCCGAAGGGCCAGCGTCCGAATCGCTTGCATCCGAATCGCTCGCTCCCGCCGTCGATGCGGAACGGTCGGAGCCCGCGGCGAGGCCAGCCGTCGCGCCAGTCACCGCGGGACGGAATCGGGACGGTGCGGTTCGGCCCGCGGGAACCGCCGGAGTGCCAGAGGTGCGGTAGCCGGTGGGCAACCCGCCGGGCGAGAGCGAGCCGACGTCATCGGGGCTCGAGGAGCTCGAAGGCGTCTCGGGGGCGTTCAACACGTCGTGGATCTCGGCGCGCACGGTCTCCTGGATCTTGCGCAGCTCACGGATCCCGTGGCCCACCTGCCGTCCGACTTCGGGAAGCCGCTTCGGTCCGAACACCATGAGCGCAACCACGGCGACGACGAGGATCTCGAGCGGGCCGAGCTGGGGCATCAGGCGCTTCCTCTCTGATCGCGAATCGGGACGGTCGGCCAGATTACCGGTGGTCGGCGTCGGTCCCGGAGCCGGGGTCACTCAAGCGCGCGAGTCGTCCTCGCAGGCGATCTCGCTCGGATTCGACCGCGACCCGCACCGGGACGAGCGTCGGTTCGGTGCGGCTGAACACCCGGAAGAGGTGGTCGATCTCGTCTCGAAGCCGTGCTGATGTGCCGACGATCACCACCGTGGTGATTCCCACGAGTGCTGCGACAATCACGAGGATGACGATCACAGGCGCGGACATTCGTCGGACGTTACTGCGGTCTCAGTTCGGCATCGACCGGCGGACGAGGTCTTCCAGCTCGGAAAACCAGTCGTCGCGCTCAAGCACCAAGTGGAAATCGAGCAGATCGTCGGGTTGAAGTTGCGGGCCGACGTGAGGCTCGGCGAGTTCGGCCGGCATTCGCCAGACCTCCATCCGGACGCCGGACGACACCAGCAGGTCCACGATGCGCTTGCTGGCACCCTTGGCGACGGCGACGGCACAGGTTGGACAGCGGAACGTGTACGAGCCGCTCTCGTCGTCAGAACAGACCCGGACCACGAGCTCATGCGCTCGCAGCTGTACGTCACCGCAGGTCGGACAGTTTGCTCGGATTGTGGTCACCCTCGTTGGCCCCTTTGAACTCCTTGGCAAAAAGGTGATCGGCAGGGTTTCGAGGACGCTTGAGACTCGTTTCGACATCAGCAGGGCGCGGGCGCCACCATCGGGTCTGTGGTCATCGCCTTCGCGCACCGAGGAGCCCGCTCCGAGCGACCCGAAAACACGCTCGCGGCCTTCCACCGGGGTCTGGAGATGGGGGCGAACGGCCTCGAGAGCGACGCCTGGCTCTCGGCGGACGGCGAGGTGGTCCTCGTCCATGACCAGGCGTTCCGACGCGGCCTGCGCAAGGTGCGGGTCGCGCAGAGCACGGCAGCCGAACTGGCCGAGCACGAGGTGCCGAGGCTGGCTGATCTCTACGCCGAGTGCGGCACCGACTTCGAGCTGTCCATCGACGCCAAGGAGGAAGCGGTCATCGGCCCCATGGTCGAGGTGGCCCGATCTGCCGGCGGAGGAGCGCCGGGCCGGCTGTGGGTGTGTTCACCGGACCTGGAAGTCCTTCGGGCTCGGCGGCTCGAGTTGGCCGACGTGAAGTTGGTGCACTCACCCGGCTTCGGCGGGGTGACGCCGGCCGGATTCGAGCGCCACGCCTCAGATCTCGCGGCTGCGCACGTCGATGCGCTGAATCTCCATCATTCGGACTGGAGTCTCGGGACAGTCACCTTGGCGCATCGTTTCGACCTCAAGGCGTTCGCATGGGACACCCAAGAGATGCGCCACCTCCTGCGCGCGCTGCGCTTCGGGATCGACGGCGTCTTCTCGGACCGCGTCGACCGAATGCTCGCGGCCATCGGTGAGTGGCGCGCCGTGCCGTGACGAAAGGGTCAGACGGTCGCGGACTCGCGGCGACGCAGGACGAAGTAGGCGCCACTTCCCAAGAGCAACACGATGGGAACCCCCCACAACCAGCCGGGGACGTCGATGCGGTCGAGCGGCCAGATCGTCATGAACACCGGGCCGACGAACAGGTTTCGATTCGCGGGACCCCAGTGCGTCGAGTCATTGGAGAACTGACGGTTGTCGCCGAGCATGAAGTACGAGTTCGCGGGAACCTTCTGCGCGGCGAAGGTCGTGGACCGGAGACCGGCCGGAAGGTAGGGCTCATTGAGCACGCGACCGTTGATGAAGATGCGCCCGTCACGCCCTTCGATGGTGTCCCCGGGCAGGCCGACGACCCGCTTGACGAGGTCGTCCATGCCCGTGATGCCCGTTGCGTTCGGTGGGGTGCGGAACACAACGACGTCGCCGCGCGACGGGTCACGAAGGTCGAACGCGAACTTGTTCACGAGGACGCGATCGTCGGTCTCGAGGCGCGGCACCATCGATTCGGATGGGATGAAGAAGGTCTGGAAGGCGTAGCCACGGACCAGGAAGGCAAACCCGACGGCGACGAGGATGATGACGCCCCACTCGACCAGGTTGCGCACGCGTCCGTCGTTCGCCGGAGTGGTCCCTGGAGTCACGCGGCCCGTGGCACCCGGGGTCGCGACCGGTGGGAACTCGGCACCGACGGGCGCGCTGGACGCCGAAGGGGACGCGGGCGCGTCGGGATCGGTGGCCAGCTCGTCGGGATTCACGCGGAGCATTCTTCCACGTGGTCGAAGGTCGCCGGGTCATACGCGCCGAGGAATCAGCCGCTTCACGGTCGCGCGGGACGACATGGCTCAGCGTGCGTTCAGGATTCGGATGCCGCGTCGGCGCGGTAGCGCGCCAAGACGCGTTGCGCGGCGCGTGCGCCGAGGTCGGTCCAGTCGGGGGGCGCCACCACCGTTGCCGCCGGACCGACTTGCATGAGTATGCGCTCGAGCCACGCCGGCTCGCTTACCGCCAGCACCACCCGCTGCCGGCCGTCGGGCAGATCTTCCACGGACTCGGAGGGTGCGCTTTCGGCCACCCAGCTCGCGCCCCGTGGTAGTTCGATGGTCACCCTGACGTCGTCGGGGCGGGGGTGATACACGCTCGTCGCCGGGCGACTCGCCACCGGTTCGAAGCTCTCGTCGGTCACCGACAGCGCGCGGATGCGATCGATCCGGAACATGCGCGGCCCGTTCCGCATCCAGCAGTAGGCGTCGGTGTACCACTCCCCCAGCGCGAAGAACGGTGGACCGGGATCGATACGGCGGGTGCTCAGTTCGTCACGACCGGCGCTCCAGTACGCGATCTCCACGCGTCGGCCGTCGGCGGCCGCGGTGCGAATCTCATCGAGCCACGGCGGCGCGGTGACGTCGACGACGACCTCGCTGACACCGAGGGCGGCTTCGAGCTTATCGATCGCGGTGGCCAGCGGTCCGTTCGGGTCTGACCCGTCGACGGCGAGCAGGGCGCGACCACCGGCCAACAACGCGAGACCTTCGGCGGCGCTGAGCTGCAGCGGCCTCGTGAAGTACGGCGCCAACCACACATCGACGTCGTCGTCGTCGTAACTCACGTTGATGTAGTCGCCTGGTGAATACGGCGGGACGCCGATCATCATGATCAGGCCGAGGTCGGATTCGAGTTGATCGAGTGACACTCGGAACCGCTCGGCGACGTCACGCTTGGCGACGTTGCGGTGCGTGGCCAGCCAGGGAATCATTGCCAGGACCCGTTCGAGCTGGGGCGGCGCGTCGGTGCGGCTCACGCGACCCAGGCCTCGAGCGCCGTGACGATCATGGCGCGGACATTGGGCGGGTCGATGATCTCGGCGTGGTCAAGAAACCCGAGCACGAGGTTGACGACGGCCGCCGGTTCGACCGCGACGATGCGAACCTGCACGCTGCCGTCGGTGTCCTGGTCGACCGCCACCTCGGGGCCCACGGCTTGGAGGAACGCGATCTCGTAGCCGGCGTCGACCCGTACGGTGATCGACGTGGCGCGACCGCCGCCGTAATCCCACGGCCGATCTTCGAGGTAGGTCTCGGCCCGAAAATCGGGCGGAACAGTGAAGGCATCGGTCGGGCCGACCGTGATGTCGTCGTCGTCGATCCGGTCGACGCGGAACACCCGCATGTCGTCTGCGCCGTGATCGAGGCCGACGATGTACCAGTGGCCGAACTTCGAGGTCAGACCCCACGGCTCCATCTCACGGGTCCGGCCGCGATAGATGAACTCCACGACGCACCGGTGCCGCGAGGCCTCGAACAAAGGCGCCAAGACATCGGCGAAGGGCAACTCGGCGATCGGCGTGGACCCCTCTCCCTCGAGTCCACCGAGCTTCATCAGCGCACCTTCCCCGGCGGAGTTCCCGAGTCCGATCGCGGTCACCGCGACGTGGAGGGCGGCGAGCTCGTCGTCGGTGAGTTCCAGGTCAGGGAGGTAGTACTCGTCCGGTTGCACGGTGTAGCGAGTCTCGAGGCCGTCGACGACATCTCGGAGCGGCACGCCCATCGCCCGCAGCGTGGCCTTGTCCCGTTCGAACGCGCGTCGAGCGGCGATCGCGCCGGAGGGATACCCGAGCGTGGGATTGGTGGTCAGGTCCTCGCGGGTGAGCCCGGAACGAGTTTCGATCAGGGCGGCGAGCAGATTCAGCAGGCGCTCGCGCCGGTCGGGACCGTCGGGACCGGGGGTGGTGTCGTCGGAGTCCTCTGCCATCGCCGTCGAGGCTAGGGCACGCGCTCGCCGAGACTGATCACGCTCTGCGCGCCCGCCGCGGCGGCGCACTGGAAGAGGATCGGGTCGTCCGCTGCCGGTCGGCCCATCGACGTGACGTGCAGGTCGTGCGCGGCGAAGAGTTCCAAGACGTCGGGGATCGGTCGAGTGAGGACGTCGTGGCGCGCGGTGATGCCGGCCGCTTCGAGGTCGGCGGCAAGGTCGACATCAACCCGAGGTTCGACCATCGGGAGTGGAACGGTCACCCGACTTTGAGTGGCCACGGTGAGCGTGGTGATCGTGTGATGGGAGACGCCCCGGTGACGGTGGCGGGCGTCGGCGTCGGACGCCCGCACACACGCGATCGGGTCACCGCCGAGGCCGTGGGTGGCGTCGAGCACCGAACCGACCTCGATGCCGGTGAATCCGAGCGTCGAGTTCGTTCCGACGATCCCCGGTCCCATCACCACGATCGCAACGTCGGCGTGGGCAACGTGGCGGGCGATGGCGAGGGCCGAGAAGGCGTTGACCGCTTCGTAGTCGCCACCGAACGCGTGACCGCACGTGATGGTCGCGTCGATGATGGCGCGTGCCCGCAGTTCGGCGACGAGATCACTCAGCGCAAGGGGCAGCGCAGCACCGTCGGTCATGACGTAGGCGATGCGGGCATCCGGCGCCAGCGAGCGAATGGTGACGGCGACGGCAGGGAGTTGGCTGTGCAGCGCGGCCGCGACCACCGGCATGCCGTTGATGGACGTCACCGCCGACTGTTCGTCGTCGAGGTGCTCCTCGGTGGAACCGACATCGGTCTGCAAGCTCGTGTAGCGCGCCTTGAGGATGTGGCCGGGACCGGGCTCGCCCCACTGGCTGCGCTCGAGGTTCCAGTGCACGAAGTGCCAGCCACCCGTACCGAGCCCGAGGTCGACCGCGGTCGTGTTCACCACCACCCGGTCGCCTCGGCTCACCGTCCCCGTCAGCTGCGTGAGGACATTCGCCCGCTCCGGCCCCGATCCCAGATCTACCTCGACCCGCTGCAACCCCGCCCGCTCGGAGAGGATCGATTGCACGACCCCGGAACGGAAAGCAGACATGGGCTCGACTATGGCACGCCGACCTTCATATCTGCTCGTCCGCTCCGTGGTCGAACAGCGCGTGCCTCGGCGGGACGCTCCCGAGCTGTACGCCTCCGCAAGCTACGGCTCTCGTACGGCGACAGCGCGTTGTGTTGCCTCGAGGTGGCCACGCGGGTTCGCCGCGACCGAACCGCAGCGCAGCCATCATTTCTGGCCGTACGGTCGCCGACCAAGGGACCTGGTGAGCTCGTGGGCTCACTATCGAGCTGCTCGCTTCGCTCGGAGCCGGAGAACTACAAACTCGCTATCAGGCGGTCGACGCGGTCGTCTTCGGATTTGAATGGGTCCTTGCACAGGACGGTGCGCTGGGCCTGATCGTTGAGCTTCAGGTGGACCCAGTCGACGGTGTAGTCGCGCTTGCGTTCCTTCGCTCGTTTGATGAACGCACCGCGCAGCTTGGCGCGAGTGGTATCCGGTGGCTCGTCCATGGCCCGCGTGATCTCATCGTCGGTGACGACGCGATCGACTTGGCCTCGCCGTTCGAGGAGGTAGTACAACGAGCGCGACCGGGTGACGTCGTGGTAGGTGAGATCGAGCAACGCAACGCGTGGGTGCGTCAGCGGCAACGAGTGCTTGTCTCGGTAGGCCTCGATGAGCTGATGCTTGATGACCCAGTCCACTTCGCGGGTGAGCTTGAGCGGATCGGCCTCGAGGTGGGTCATGACGTGTTCCCACATTTCGAGCGCACGGGCCTCGAGCGGATTGAGTGTGTGACGTTTCGCGAACCGCAGCGCCCGGTTCAGGTACTCGGCCTGAATGTCGACGGCCGAGAGTTCCCGCCCGTTTGCGAGCCGCACTCGCCGACGACACGTGATGTCGTGGCTGATCTCGCGGATCGCACGGATCGGGTTCTCGAGCGTGAGGTCCCGCCAGGGACTCGACTCTTCTTCGAGCATGCGCAGGACGAGCGACATCGTTCCGACTTTCAGGAACGTCGTGTACTCGCTCATGTTGGAGTCGCCCACGATGACGTGCAGTCGGCGGAACCGCTCGGCGTCAGCGTGCGGTTCGTCGCGGGTGTTGATGATCGGTCGTGACCTCGTGGTCGCGCTCGACACGCCCTCCCAGATGTGTTCCGCACGCTGGGCGATGCAATACATCGCGCCGCGCGCCGTCTGGAGCACTTTCCCGGCGCCGGCGTAGACCTGGCGCGAGACGAGGAACGGAATCAGCACGTCGGTGAACTTGGCGAAGTCACCGTCGCGCTCGACGAGGTAGTTCTCATGGCAGCCGTAGGAGTTGCCGGCCGAATCGGTGTTGTTCTTGAACAGGTACACCTCGCCGCGGATGCCCTCCTCACGCAGACGGGCTTCGGCGGATTGCACCAGGCTCTCGAGGATGCGCTCCCCCGCCTTGTCGTGCACCACGACGTCGTACACCGAGTCGCACTCGGGGGTGGCGTACTCGGGGTGACTGCCGACGTCCAGGTACAAGCGCGCCCCGTTCTCGAGGAACACGTTGCTCGACCGTCCCCAGGACACGACCCGACGGAACAGATAGCGCGCCACTTCGTCCGGACTCAAACGGCGCTGCCCGCGCAACGTGCACGTGACGCCGTATTCGTTCTCGATACCGAAGATGCGCTTTTCCACGACGCATTCACCCTAACGGCGCTCCTGGCTCTTGCTCGACCAAGAACCTGACCGCGGCCCGACCTGATCCGCGGCTCGTTGCCCGTGGGGGCGGTATTTTCACCGGGGAGGAATGACATGGCGAACTGTGACGAATGCGGTATCGACGAATCCGGCTTGGCGATCAACGACGCGCTGGACGCGTTGCGTTCCTACCCTCGTCGCTACACCGAGGCAGTGGCCGGCATGGACGAGGAGGCGCTCCGACGGCGACCGTCACCCGAGGTGTGGTCCGCTCTCGAGTACCTCGTGCACGTCCGTGAGGTGTTCGAACTCCTCTCGATGACCCTCCCCCTGGTTTTGGATCAGCCCGGACTGGAACTCCCCGACATCGACGCGGACGACGCGGCCGTAACCCGACCCGACTGGGTGATGAACCGCGACCTCGCGCTCGACGGCATTCGCACGGCATGTGCGCAGCTCGTCGACCTCGGCGCGGCCCAGCGGTCGGAAGCGTGGGAACGTCCATTCAGTCTCGGTGCGACGCAGCACGACGCCGGATGGATACTTCGCCACGCAGCCCACGAAGGCGCGCATCACCTTCGTGACATCGCGGCCGTGCGCGCCACGGTGGGGTGAAGCGGGACGCTCTGTTCACTGTCCCCGCAACCACCGCATGGGTGGCCCCGGGGCCAGTGAACGAGTCTCCTTGCTCCACCCCCCCTTCGGATCGTGCGAAAATGCCGAATGCGGAGGTGGGGAACGGGTGTGGAGTGATCGGGCCGTGAAGGCGGCGTGACCGTGCCATCGGATTCGAGTGCACCGTCCTGGCCGTTGGTCGGACGGGTGGAGGAACTCTCGATCGCTCGTGCGTCGTTTCGTGAGCATCACGGTGTCGTCGTGTTGGGTGAGGCCGGTGCAGGGAAGACCCGACTCGCGAGTGAGCTCGTCAGCGAATCGGTGGCAACGGGAGTCGGGACTATCCGAGCAACGCTTCGAGCTCGGTGCCTTTGATGCGGCGGAAGGCACGCTGCGGACGGGTCCGATCCAGCAGCGCCACCTCGAGCTGACCGGCAGCCAAGACCTCCCCGTCGTTCGCGAGTGAGCGCGCACCGAGCTTGACTGCGTCGGCCAAGGTGATGTCGTCGGTGATCGCGGCGCGTACGGCATCTGCGATGCGTTCGGCTTCGCCACCGAGCACGGTAAATCCCTGTTCGTCCATCACGGTGCCGTCATAGAGGATGTGGAACAGCTGGTTCGGCTCACCAGGACTTGTCCCCACCTGCGCTACGAGGATCTCGACCTCGTACGGCTTCATCTCGTGGGTGAACACCTGGCCGAGCGTCTGCGCGTACGCGTTGGCCAACGAGCTCGCGCTCACATCTTCGGGCGAGTACTGGTAGCCCTTCAGGTCCGCCAGGCGCACGCCGCCGATCCTGAGACTTTGGAACTCGTTGTACTTGCCGACGCCCGCGAACGCGATGCGGTCGTAGATCTCACTCACCTTGTACAGCGTGCGGCTCGGGTTCTCCGCGACGATGACCACGCCGGCATCGCACTCGAGCGCAACGAGGCTGCGACCGCGCGCGATCCCTTTGCGCGCATAGTCGGCCCGGTCCTTCATCATCTGTTCCGGCGCAACGTAAAACGGCATGTTCATGACTGCGCGTCTCCCTTGCTCTCGGCACCGCCGCGTTCGGCGCCACCGAGGAGGGCTTGGGCACGCGCTGCGACGTCGTCGTCGTCGAGCAACCGGAACCCCTCCGCGTCGATGACCGCGACCATTGGGTAGATCCCCCGCACCAGGTCCGGACCACCGGTGGCGGCGTCCTCGTCGGCGGCGGCAAACAGTGAACGAATGGCCAGCGCCACGCCGTCCGCTGCGGTGATCCCCTCGTGCCATCCCGCCTTGATCCAGTTCCGGGCGTGGACGCCGCCGGAGCCGTTGGTTTGGAAATCGGCTTCCTCGTACTTGCCGCCGGTGGCGTCGTAGGAGAAAACGCGACCGCGTTGGCGACGCTGATCGAAGCCGGCGAAGAGCGGGATGACGACGAATCCCTGCATGGCCGCCGGCAGGTTCGCCCGGACCATCTGCGCGAGTTGGTTGGCCTTGCCTTCGAGGCTCAGTTGTACGCCCTCCACCTTTTCGTAGTGGCGGAGTTGTACCTGGAAGAGGCGGACCATCTCCACGGCGGGTCCTGCCGCGCCGGCAATCGCGACGCCGGAGTGGTCGTCGGCGGCAAAGACCTTTTCGATGCGACGGTTCGCAATGAGGTGACCCGCAGTGGCGCGCCGGTCCCCCGCCATAATCACGCCGTCGGCCGTGCGAATGGCGACGACGGTGGTGGCGTGGGTGATCTCGAATGCGTCGGGCCGGCCCGTTCCGAGGTCCTGAGTCAACGACGCCGGCGCCACTCGCCGCAGCAGATCCATGAAGGACGGGCCCGGATCGAGTTCGGACGCGAAGAACGGGAGGGTTGTTGGCTCGCTCATGGGCGGGCGAGGTTACTCGTGGGTCTCAGCGAACTCGGTGGAATCGAGACCAGCGCGCGATCCGTCGTTGCAGTTTCGCGAGTGAGCGTTCTTCGCGGGTTGCGGCGATCACATTGTCGGGAAGTCGCGAGGCACCGAGTCGCGTGCCGCGGGCGAGGGTCTTGCTCGCCGCCCGAGCGTCACGCTGATACTCGCCGTGGCTCATGACCGCGCGACCCGAGCGATCACTCGCCGCCCTTCTGGACGTACGAGCGCACGAACTCTTCCGCGTTGGCTTCGAGCACGCTGTCGATCTCGTCGAGAAGGTCGTCGAGTTCTTCCTTGAGCGCCTCACCCTGTCGGGCGGGCGCAGCGGTTTCTTCTTCGACGTCCTCGCGCGCCTTCGGTGCGGGCTTCTTCTTCTGCTCTCGTTCTGGCATGTCGTCCTCCGGTGCCTTACGACCCGAGTTGGTCAACCAACTGGGCGGGCGTCGTGCACTGAGCAAATAACGCCTCGACGTGCGCTCGGCTTCCCTTGAGCGGTTCCATCATCGGAATCCGTCGGAGGGGGTCCGAACCGACATCGAGGATCAAACTGTCCCAGTTCGCGGCGACGACGGAATCGGGCCAACGAGCCAGGCACTGACCTCGGAAGTATGCCCGGGTGGAGTCCGTGGGTTCGGTCATTGCGGTCTCGACTGCCGATTCCTCGACGAGGCGCTCCACCTTGCCCGCACGCACGAGCCGTTCGTAGAGCGAGCGATCCGGGCGCACGTCGTGATACTGGAGGTCGAGCAGGGCGAGTTTCGGGTCGTCCCAACCCAACTGGTCACGATCGCGGTACGCGTCGAGCAGGCTGAGTTTCGTCACCCAATCCAGCTGACCGTTCAACGTCATCGGATCGCGCTCGAGCGCGGTGAGGGTCGCTTCCCAGCGGACCAGGACGTCGAGGCCCACGGAACCGCCGCAAAGTTCCAGGCCGGTCTCGTCGGCGTACTTCTGCGCGAGACGCAGGAACTCCCACTGGAGTTCGACGGCCGTGCACGAACCACCGTCGGTGCGTTCAATGGTGGCGGCGAGCTTGGGGTCGTGCGACACGACGCGCACGGCGTGCACTGGACCGATGATGGAGAGGTCCTTGTCGAGGAAGTCGTCCTCGATCATCGCGAGGACGATGGCCATGGTGCCGACCTTGAGGTACGTCGCGACCTCACACAGGTTGGCGTCGCCCGCGATGACGTGGAGGCGACGGTACTTCTGCGGGTCCGCGTGTGGCTCGTCCCTCGTATTGACGAGCGGGCGCTTCAACGTGGTCTCGAGTCCCACTTCCTCTTCGAAGAAGTCCGCGCGGCTGGAGAGTTGGTAGCGCACCGGAGTGGCGCCGTTCTCGGTGCCGACCTTGCCGGCGCCAGTGAAGACCTGCCGGGTCACGAACCACGGCAGCAGCGTGCGCACAAGTGCGTTGAACGGCGTCTGGCGATCCACCAGGTAGTTCTCATGCGTCCCGTAGGAGTTGCCCTTGCCGTCGGAGTTGTTCTTGTAGACGACGATTTCCTGACCCGGATCCAAGATGCGTTTCGCGGCCCGCATCGAGCGCGCCAGGATCCGCTCCCCCGCCTTGTCGGCGATGACCAGCTCGAGCGCGTCCGAGCACTCGGGCGTGGAGTACTCGGGATGCGCATGGTCTACGTAGTAGCGCGCACCGTTCGTGAGCACGGTGTTGACGAGGTGCGTCTCGACGACGGGGGGCCGGCTGTCGGGCCGCGGGAACCCGCGTGCATCGTTGCCGGGCGATTCATCGTCGAAGTCCCAGCCGACCCGGTGATGTTCGACGTACGCGTTGATCAGGAGCGATGAGGCGAGCACCGGGTTGGAATCGGGCGCGTTGCGCAATACGACGCCGTATTCGGTTTCGATTCCACACACCTTGGGGACCGCCACCCGCGCAGGCTAGCGCCGGGTTTCGCGCCCACCGCGACGAGCGACCTGACCCAAGATCGGAACTCCGGCGTCCTGAAGTGCTGCTCCGCAGCACTTCAGGACGCCAAAAGCGTGGTTGGAGGGTGGGAGGTGGGAGGTGGG
>JANYJV010000088.1 GCA_025361725.1 Acidimicrobiia bacterium
GTTGCAGGTACGCGGGCTCTCCGTGGAAGTTGGCGGAAAGCTCCGCGTCGACAACGCGTCCTTTTCGTTGCACCCTGGGGACACCGTCGGACTCGTCGGCCGCAACGGCGCCGGCAAGACGTCGATGCTCAAGGTGATCGCCGGCGAAGCACCTGCGGCGGCGGGCATCGTGTCGCATCCACCCGCGGTCGGATACCTCCCGCAGAACCCCCGGCCGCGCGGTTCGGGCGTTGACTCCACCGGGCTTTCCCACGTGTTGTCCGGGAAGGGCTTGGACTCGCTCGCACTCCGCATGGAGAAGCTCCGCATCAAGGTCGACGAGACCGGCGCCGAGAAGGACGCGGCGAAATACGCCCGCGCGGAAGAAGAGTTTCGGGACGCCGGCGGGTACCGCGCCGAGTCCGAAGTGCGCACCATCGCCGCCGGACTCGGTCTCGGTGACGATCGCCTCGACCTTCCCCTCAACGCGCTCTCCGGTGGAGAACGACGTCGCGTGGAGCTCACGCGAATCCTGTTCGCGGGCAGCGACCTGCTTCTTCTCGACGAACCCACCAACCACCTCGACAACGACGCCAAGCAATGGCTCATGGGCTTCCTCCGCTCCTACCGCGGCGCGCTCCTCGTCATCAGTCACGACCTCGAACTTCTCGACGCGTCGATCACCCGAGTGCTGCACCTCGACGAAGGCGAAGTCATCGAGTACCGCGGCACCTACTCGCAGTACCAGGTGGCACGCGAGGCCGACGAGATTCGGCTCGGCAAGCTCGCGTCCCGCCAGGCCGCAGAGATCGAACGACTTGGTCAACTCGCGAACAGCATGCGCGGCCAAACCGCCAAGCGAGCCAAGACCGCGAAGGCCATCGACACCCGCGTCGCGCGGTTGGCGCGCGATCAGGTGAGCGGCCCGAAGCGGCAGCAGCGAATTGCCGTACGATTTCCCGATCCGCCGCGGCCGGGGCGCGTGGTGCTCGAAGTCGACGGCGTGACAAAGGGCTACGGCGGACCCAACGTCTTCGAAGACGTCACGTTCGCCGTCGAACGGGGCGAGCGCCTCGTCGTCATGGGCTTGAACGGTGCCGGCAAAACCAGCCTGATGCGCATCCTCGCTCAGCAGACCGAGGCCGATTCCGGGACCTTCTCGTTCGGTCATGGCGTCTCCACCGGCTACTACGCGCAGGAACACGAAGGCATTCGCGCCGGGGCGACGGTCATGGATCACCTCAAGACCGTCGGCCTGCCCGAGTCCCAGCTCCGCACCTTGCTCGGGACGTTCGGACTCTTCGGCGACGTCGCGTATCAGGACGCGGGCACGCTCTCGGGCGGCGAGAAGACCAAGCTCGCGCTTGCGCAACTCGTCACCGGCCGCCACAACCTGCTGCTCCTCGACGAACCGACCAACAACTTGGACCCGCCGTCGCGCGACGCGATCGGTGACGCGCTGTCGGACTGGCCGGGCGCGGTCGTGCTCGTGAGTCACGATCCGGACTTCGTGGCTCGGCTCGAGCCGAGCCGGGTGTTGATGATGCCCGACGGCGATCTCGACTACTGGTCCGAAGACCTCCTGGATCTCGTCGCCCTCGCGTAGGTCTCAGCGCTCACGTCGTCGGGACGGTGGGCTTCGTCACCGGCGGCAACGTGCTGCTCGTGGTGGTCGTCGACGAAGAGGTTGTCGACGAGCTCGTGGTGGAGGACGACGTGGTCGAAGTCGACGTCGAACTTGTCGAACTCGAACTGGTCGACGAACTCGACGTCGAAGTCGGAAGTGTCGTGGTGGTCGTGGTCGTCGTCGGCGCGGTGGTCTTGTCTTCGGTGGCTTTGCCGATCGCCACGCCGACGCCCGCACCCGCGAGCAACAAGACGAACGCAATCCCCCACACCCCAGCCGGCCTCATGTTGTTGCCATCGTCATGAACGCGCGCAGTTCACGTTCGACGTCTGGGCCACACGGCTGGTACAGGATCTCGGTCGTACCGGCCGCGGCGGTCTGGTCCAGCCGGGCGTGCAGGACATCGGCCTCGCCGGTCCAGGTGAAGTTGGTGAGGCCTTCGCCGGAAAGCAGCGGGCGTTCTCGCTCGGTCACGTTCACCAGATGATCTTCATGCGTGGCGAGGTGGCGAAGGTGGACCGGGATGCGTTCCAGCTCCTCCCGCCACGCGGCGCCACCCGGGAGACCGTCGGTCGCGGCCGGATCCGCCTCGTACATCCCGTGGTAGACGACCGTGAGCGCGGGACCCGCCGCCAGCAGCGCCCGATCCGATCCGGGCGACTCCCCCGGGTCCAAGACGGTGCCGAACGCCAGCAACGCACACCAATCGAACTCGGGATAGCTACCAAAAATCGACATCACACCGTCGCCCAGTTCTCGGGCCACGGCAAGCCCCTTGGGTCCGTTCGCCGCCACGAGAATCGGGACCGGCGCAACCGTGAGGTAGCCCGCGGGCGGGATCAACTTGGTGACCTTGCCGTCGACGATCATTTCTTCGCCGTTGAGCAGGCCCTTGACCTGCGCAATGTACGTGCGGGTCTCGGCCCAGGTCAGCGGGCGCTGGCCCATCGTCATCCGCGCCGTGAATCCGGTGCCGATCGCTACCGCGAGCCGGCCGGGCGCAAGGTCGGCGACGGTGGCGATGGCACTGGCCTGCGCCACCGGATGGCGCAGATTCGGGACCAACACCCCAGGCCCGATACCGATGCGAGTCGTGTTCTCGGCAATGCGCGCGAGGTGCACCCAGACGTCGCCGTACAACGCCGGTGAGTCGTACAACCAGATGCGCTCGTACCCGAGCGACTCCGCCAACTGCGCGTGGGCGACGACGTCGGGCCCGGGCGGGAACGCGCACGAGATCTCAATGGATGTAGTCACGCTTGGTCTCCGAAGAGTTCGGGGCGGCGGTGATCGCCGCTCGGCAAGATGGAACGAATGTGATGTTGCTGATCGAGGTCGAGGTCTGCGCTGATGACACAGTCACGGTCCGGCGCAGTGGCGAGCACGATGCCCCACGGGTCGATGATCATCGACCGCCCGTGCCAATGCAGCTTCTCGTTGGAACTGCCCCGTTGGTTCGGAGCGATGACGAACATCTGGTTCTCGATCGCGCGCGCCCGCAAGAGCGGCTCCCAATGGTCCTTGCCCGTCGCCGCGGTGAACGCCGACGGCAGCACGACAGTGTTCGCCCCGCGATCGACCTGCGCCCGGAACAGTTCGGGGAAGCGCAGGTCGTAACAGGTGGCCATCCCGACGCGCAGTCCCCCCGCGTCGGCCACCACGACTTCGTTGCCCGCCGTGATCGTGGCGGACTCCCGGTGATGCGCTCCCGGCACATCGACATCGAAGAGATGAATCTTGCGGTAGGTGGCGATCACCTCGCCGGTTGCGTCGATGAAACACGACGTGTTGTGCAGGTGTTCGCCGTCTCGCGAACTCCGCTCGGTGATGCTGCCGGCGAGGAGCACGATCCGGAGTTCCGCAGCTTGCCTGCATGCCCACGTGATCGTCGGGCCGTCGAGCGACTCCGCTCCTTCGCGGATCTGCGCGCCGCTCCCCCAGAGGTTGAACAACTCAGGAAGGGCGACCAGATCCGCGCCGGTGCCGGCTGCTTCGGCGATGAGGCCGGCCGCCGTCTCGAGATTGCGCCCCTTCTCGGGCGTCGAACACATCTGAATCGCCGCCACTCGCATGACCGCCGACCCTACCGGCGCTGGCCCTGACCCTCCGTCAGCGGCGGCCCGTGCCGATGCACTCAGAGCGGCGCCCTCGCTCGACTTCTGTGCACTTTGGGGGTCGCAGGCTCCCCAAAGCGCACGGAAGTCGAGGGTCAATGGAGAGCTCAGGTGTGGCGTGATGTTCCCATCCACGAATCGCGTCTGGGATCCACGTCACGCTCAGCGTGACATGTATCCCAATGGCCGAGACCGACGTGTCGCCAGCACACCCAGGTGCGCAGCAATGACACTTGAGCAGATCCCGACACCTATGCGTGCTCAAACTTGTCCCGAGCAGCATCGGCAAAGTCCGCTACCGCTACCGGATCAGGGCCGGGTTCCGAGTCGAACATCGCAGACTGGAGCGCCGGTCCGTGCGCCCCGACGCGCGACATCAGTTCTTCGCTGACTGGTTGAACCACGAAGTGAATGTGAGCAGGGCCGTGCGACCACAGGCATACGTAGACCTGGCTCGACGGTGCGAGCTGCGTGACGATCGATGATGTTCGGCGCAACAGTGGTCCAAGGTCATCAGCTTCGCTGTCGGTGAGGTCGGCGACGTGTATGACGTGGCGCGCGGGCTTGACGATGAGGGTCCCGACGCCGAGTGGACCGACACAGTGTTCGACTCGCCAGTGGGTCGTGCGGTGAATCAGACCGCCGGGAAGTTCAACCCGGCCGCTCGTCAAGTCACACGCGATGCACCCAGCCACGTCGTCCATGCGCACAGACTGGTCGTCCGGAACTCATTCCGCAACGACACCCGAGCGTCACGTCACCCGGCCCGGTCGGATCAGGGTGGGGCGAGGCAGGGCAGGCCGTTGCAGGTGTCGACCAGCACGCCGCCGATGCGGAGGAAGTCCGACTTCTGCTGTTGCGCAGCGGGCGTACGACGCGGATTTTCGTGCGGGTCGCTGCCGTAGGCGGGTTCGCTGGGCGCGACGTTGCCGAGCGGAGGCGCCGGGTTCCCGCTGTCCCAATAGACGATCGCCGACCCGTTCCAGGGCAGGAATGAGATTGGCGCGATCCCCCAGAACGGGACCACATCGAGACTCCGACCGGGTGCAAGCCCGGGCAGCAGGATGCGTGCCCCCACCGTGCGGGCCGCGACCTCGGCGGTGACGTTCGCAACCTGGTGATCGCCGAACGCGAGGTCGTACAGCACTTGATGCCGCGGCGTACCCGGGTACGGATTGTCGGTGATGTGCTCCGCGTAGCCGTTGGCTTCCGAACGGTCCCACAGCATCTGTACCACCGAGAACCAGAGGATGCGATCGAACTCGTCGGGGTAGCTCGGGTTGAGAATGGCCTTGTACGTGTCGAAGTCCGAACTGCGTTGCAGGAGCGTGGAGTAGTTCATCCCCGGAACGCCGAGGACCGCGCGTGTGAAGTCCGTCGACAGCGCGGTCAGCGCTCCGCCGAGGATGCCGCCCTGGCTGTTGCCGTCGTAGAAGACACTGCCGTCCAACACCGGCGTGGCGTTCACACCGAGACGGAAGGCGGCGTTCGACGCGAAACCGTTCGGGTCCTTCACGAGCCGCGCGAGGAACAGCTGGTTGAGGAATCCTTGCTGGGTTCGGTCGGCGACCTTCGGGAAGTTGGAGACGTCTTGCAACGTCTGGGCCGCGACACCGATGTCTTCGTCGGCGAAGCCGCTCCACTTCGTCGCGCAATAGACCATGCGGTGCACGTCGGCCATCGTGCGGACGTTGCCGGCGTTCACCTCACCCTGATCGCCCAGCAGCCCATGCCCGTAAATGGCCCCGCGACCAGGCAGGACAGGATCACCTCCAGCACTGGAGACCGAGCGCGGGATGTTGCAGATGAACTCTGCGGTGAAGTTGCCGTTGCGGATCGGAAGTGCATCGGGGCCGGGATTGGCGGCGTACTTGAACCGGTTGCCGGGTGAGCCGTCGCCGGTCAGGTAGTTCGGAACCGTGAACGTCCCGGTCACGCGCCGGAAGATGTGATCGTCGACGTTGTCCTGCGTGTTCGTCACCGAGAACGCCGGTGCCGCGCCGTTGAGGGACGCGAACGCGTCGTCACGAATGTGGAGCATGCGCCCGGCAATGTTCATCTCGCTGGCCACGGTGAAGTCCCACGCCAGATCGAGGTTGTCCCGTTGGACACCGAACCGAGCGAGATCTGCGAACAGGCGATCCATGTGCGGACGACGCGCTTCGATCGCCGGAGTGAACGTGGGGATGCCGTCTCGATAGAGGGTGAACCCGCGCTCGGCCGGAATCGGCAGATTGGCGGCGTCACGAAGGCTGCGCATCGCGACGATGAAGCGGTGGCCTTCCGGCAGGTTCTTCGCCACCCGCACGATCAGCGAGCGCTGGTCGACGGGGTCGGCCTGCGCATCAAGCTCGGACCAGATCGGCCACTGCTCGCCCGTCGCCGCGTCGATGAGCACGATCGGCTGGTTCGGCTGGAGCGACGCACCGATGTTCGTGATCGGGGCCGCACCGGTCCGGGCGAGATCGAGGCCCGGAATGTAGGTGACGATCATGGCGCCGGGACTGAACCCGTCGTTGCGATTCCATTCCGTGGGATCGATGGGAACGTTCGCCGAGTTCGATGGCATGGCGCTCACGTCGAAGTGCACCCTCCGGCCGGTCGCGGTCGAAGAATCGGCGACGGTGAAGAAGTCGTTCGGGAACGGCATCAGACACTTGCGAGTTGCGATCGGATCGCACCGGTCGGCGGTCGCAGTTGCGACATTTGGTTCCCACGAGATGCTCGCATATCCGCTCTCGCGTTTGGTCCCGTCGCGGCGGTACGCCCGGGCGCGGATGGTGACGAGACCCGGAGTGAGGTCGGCAGCGTGGAGTGACACGGTTCCGCCGGTTGCGTCGCGAGTGATGCGACTCCCGGCGAGGTCGGTGGTAGCCGTCGGGTCCGGCCAGCCGGCAATGACCGAGATCTTGAGCGTGGTCGGGTCCAGGTTCGCGTCCAGGCGGACGTCGAGGTTGATATCTCCCGACGCCGGCGCTTGGGTCGCGTTCGTGGGCGCCACGATGTGGACGCCGGACGGCTTCGCCACCCCGTGGCCGGGAAACCATTGTCCCGGGATCCGGCACCCGGCCAGGGCCATCGAGCCGACGACTGCGATTGCGCTGACGCGCCGAACTGGAATCATCTGCGATCGTCTCCCCCGTGGACTCTTGGCGCAGCGTACCGACGCGCGGAGCGTGGCCGCCAGGACCGAACGCCTCACCCTCCGCAGCCACGTCCCGCCGGACCGGTCACCGTTCGGTGGCTCAAGCCGCGAAGAGCGGCCTCAAACACCGAACGGTCGGGAGGAAGAACGGTCAGGCAGCCTCGGGTTGCTCGGCGCGGCGAGCGAGCGCCTTGGCGATGTCGGTGAGGACGAAGCGGATCAGCGCGCGCATGACAACTGCAGTCCCAGGAAACTTCTGATCGAACTCGCCGTGCCAGGAGATCCGGGTACCACCGTCGTCGGGCGTCAGCGTGACGTCGGCGCGGTAGTTCGAGATCGGCAGCCCGCTCAGCAGCACGTACGCGAGGTGGTGCGGCGGATCGAAGACGACCACTTCCTCACGGCTCCCACCTCCGGTCCTGCCGAAGTCACGGATGGCGCCAACGCCATCCGGAGTCGGCGTCCCTTCGCGCTCCAACCGGGTGCGGGTCAGGCGCGTCCACGAACTCCAGGACGCCGCATCCGCAAGCCACCGCCACACCACCTCCGGCGTGGCCGTGGCGTGGCGGGTGACGTCGACGATGTGCTGGCCCATCGCCAGAACCTACCGACCCGTCCAGGTGGGCGTTCGACCGTCGCGCGCCGCTTGCATCCCCTCGCGCGCGTCCTCGGTGGCGGCGACGACACGTCGCATCGATTCACCGAACCGCACCGCGTCTTCCCACGGCAAGTTCGGGCCACGAGCCGCCATCTCCTTGATCGCGCGTTGCGCGAGCGGCGCACCGACGACCAATCGATCCGCCAAGGCACGCGCCTCATCCATGAGCGACTCCCGATCTACCACGCGCCACACCAGGCCCATTTCCTTCGCATCGACGGCGTCGACCCGCTCGCCGGTCAACAACAACTCCATGGCATTCGACCAACCGATTCGGCCGGGCAATCGCATCGCCCCCACGATCGTCGGCACCCCGAGCTGCACCTCGGGGAACCCGAACTCGGCGTCGTCGGCCGCGATGACGAAGTCACAGCGCAGCACCGCGGTCAACCCGTAGCCGAGGCAGTAGCCCGGCACCGCCGCAATCGTCGGCTTCCAGATCTCGAGGCCGCTCTCGAAGGAGTTGATCGTGGGAATCTCCCAGAACGTGCCCGGCCACTCACCCACCGAGCCACGTCCGTCCTTCAGATCGGCACCCACGCAGAAGGCGCGTCCAGCCCCGGTGACGATGCCGACCCACGCCTCCTCGTCGGCACGGAACTGCTCCCACGCTGCGTTCAGGTCCTGCCGCAGTTCGCCATTCACCGCATTCAGCGCCTGCGGACGGTTGTAGGTGATGGTGGCGACGTGCCCGTCGCGCTCATAGAGCACCGTGTCAGTCATCACCGCAGCCTCGCGCACGTTCACACGCGCGAAACGCGCTCTTTACGACGCGTATTGCGCGCGCAAAGCGGCGGGGCGGGGGCGGACTCGGCCGACGGCGGCGGCAAGGTAGGGAGTGAGGCCGTCGGCGAGGCAACGGTGGCCGGCGGCGTTCGGGTGGAACCGATCGGGGGTGAAGAACGCCTCGCCGCGCGCGCGAAAAGCTTCGTTGATGAGCCGAGAGGTTCCGGCGTAGACCGCGCGCGCGGCTGGGTGAGTGGCTCGAACCTTGCGGCGCTCATACGCAGCACCGCGCCAGGCGAGCATCGGCTTGATGGCGGTCGGGATCCGAGGAACGACCGAGAGATCGATGAGACCGCAGAGAATGGTTTCGATGCCGGCACGGTCGAGCGCACCGATGACCGAGCGCAGATCGCGCTCGAAATGCACCAGCGGCGTGGAGTGCATGGCGTCATTCGCACCGACCGAGATCACCGCAATCGCCGGCGCGGCTTCGAGGACACTAGGCAGTTGATGCATGAGCACGTCGGCGATGCGGGACCCGCCGACGGCGTAGCGAGTGATGTGCAGACGGGTTTGCAGACGAGCCGCGGCTTGAGCAACGAAGACGTCACGAGCATGGTCGAGACCGGGCCCCGTGAACGTGCTGTCTCCCATTGCCGCGACCTCGACAGGCTGGTCCGAACCGAGGGTCGCAGCACCTCCGTAGTCCCCGGTGAGGTCAAGATCGTCGAACATCGGCAGCGGTGCGTGCGCGGCTCGTTGCGCTTGCACCCAGAGGCCTCCGACCACCGCCGGAACCGTCGCGAACGCTGCCCCCCTGGCTCGCATAGAACCACAGAGAGTGACGACCTGACCACAGAAGAGCAATAGGCCGAGCGGCCCCAAGCGTGATCGGGAGCCCGATTTACGGGAAGTCGGGGGGCCAGTTGTATTCGGTCCAGCCGGTACCGATCGTGCCGTCGGCGGTCGTGTAGCGACACATGGCGCGCGGGAAGCGCGTCTCGCGACCATCGGGGGCGACCAACAGGATCGGCGCGTGACCTATCGGTTCCGTGGTGAACACCACATCACCGATCTGTTGGCGCGCGGCCGTCGGGATCTTCTCGTCGTCGATGTCCACGGCGTTCTCCACCGTGGCCGCCGGTGTGAGCACACCGTCGGGAGCGACGGTGTAGCCGGTGGAGAAAACGTCAAGGCCAGGGATGATCGAGCGCGCGGCGTGAACGAACGAACCGTCGGCGAACGCACCCGAGGTCCAGTTCCACGGGAAGAGCCACCAATCGCGAACACCCCACGAGTGGTCGCGCTGACCGCCACAGTCGACGGTGATGGTCTCGTCGCCGATCGTGACCGTGCCGGTGACCCACGACGAGATCTCGTATCTCGTCGTCATCGGGTACGGATATACCTCGGAGCGCGCCGACCATTTGAGGTCGAGCGTGACGGGCACGCGCTCGCCTTCGACTCCGTGGAACGCCTGCGCCGGATCGGGCAGCACCACGCCGGTGGCCGTACTCGTCACGCGGAAGTCGCCGAAGGGTTGGAGTGACGCGACCGAGTACGCGGTGCCGTCCACCGAGACGTCGAGGGCGCCGTCGCCGTCCGCGCACGGCATGTCGTGTTCGATGGTCAGCACCAACGGTGCGTCCTTGCCGACGAGGGCGATCCACCACCACGCCTTCCCGAGGTTGGGATAGAGGCCGAGCCGCACGTACCCGCCGTAGCGGCAATCCGAGGCGGCCCAATCCAGATACCAGGACTCGCCCCACAACTCTTCGCCGCCCGGCGGATGGCGGCCTTCGTCGGCCGCGGTCGGTGTGAAGACGGGCGTGCTCTCGGCCATCAGATGCTCCGGTTTCTTCGTGTCACTCGGGCGCGGGCAGCGAGCTGCGGCCGCCGGTTCCCCAGTAGGACGCGGTGAGTTGCAATCCGGTGCGACCCGAACGCGGCGACAACTCTTCCATCACTCGCTTGTACGCGGTCCGCAAGATCTTCCACTCGCCGTCACGCTTCACGTAGTCGTCGGTGTAGAACGCGGCGCCGCGGATGTCCAGTCCCCACTGCGTGTCGATCACCCAGTCTTCGAGCGACCAGATCCCGGTGGCGGTGTCGTCACCGTTCAGCGTGATCTCGGGGTGGTGCGCCTTGTGCGACGAGAGGAACGTCTCGCGTCCCATGCTCTTGCGGAAGAACGCGACGATGGCGTCTCGTCCCTCGTACGAGTACGCGCCGGCGCTGTACGCGCACGTGGCCTCCGGTACGAACAGGTCGATCATCTCGTCCCACATCTTCAGGTCGAGGAACCGGAAGTATCGGTACTTCACCTGCTTGATCGCTTCGATCTCCACCAGATCGTCTGGGGTCATGAGTACCGCGCCTCCTTGCCTCGAGATTCGCCGTGATGCGCAACCGCATCGACGAGATCGTTGATCAACTGGTCCACCACGAGTCCGTGCGCGGGCGACAGCATCAGATGCAGCCCGTACGGATCGGTATTGCGATTGACGTGCCAACCCCGTTCGTCCATGACGTCGGCCACCGCGTAGAGGTCGATCGAGTCCGACCGCAGTGCCAAAACGGGTCCGATGGGATCGCCGACGAGCTCAACCCCTTCGAGGCCGTCGATGGTGGCGCGTACCTGCGCCACCGTCGCCATGAGGTCCCGCATGATCTCGACGTACCCCGCGTGTCCGAGCGACTGCATCACTGCCCACGCCGTGGCGATCGGCGCAGCCGGCTTGGCGCCCGCGACCCCCGGCGAGCCGTAGAGACCCGACCCCCACTGGTCGTAGACGAAGAACTGACGACCGAACCAGTCCGCATCGCGATGAAGGATGACCGACGCACCCTTGGCCGTGTAGCCGTACTTGTGCACGTCGGCGCTGATCTCGGTCACGCCTTCGACGCGGAAATCCCACGGCGGAACGTCGTACCCGAGTGCCTCCATGAACGGCAGTACGAAACCGCCGATACATCCGTCCACGTGGCATCCGATCCCGCGCTCACTCGCGATCGCGGCGAGCTCCGCGACTGGGTCCATGACGCCGTAGGGATAGTTGAACGCCGACGCCACGATCACCGCCGTGTTCGGACCCACGAGTTCACGTGCTGCGCCAACATCGGCACGGAAGTGCTCATCGAGTGGGAGGCGGACGAGATCCATCCCGAAGTAGTGCGCGGCCTTGGCGTAGGCCGGGTGCGCGGACACCGGGGCGAGGATCTCGGCGCGCTCGATGCCGCGCGCCGCGGCGCGCTCGCGATTCACGAGCATCGACATGAGGATGGACTCGGTGCCACCCGAGGTCATCGATCCGCCGCCGCCCTGAGGCAGGTGCACCAGGCCGCCGGTCATCGCCACCACTTCACCTTCGAAGCGGGCGATCTCGGGGAACTTGAACGGGTTGAGCGCGTTGCCGAAGAGGTAGCGCCGGTTCACCGCGACGATCAGGTCCTCGAGATCATCCCGACCCGTCGGGTACACAAGGCCGAAGAGGCGCGCACCGTGGACGTCGGGTTCACGGGACTGACGGGCGTCGACCTCGGCCAACAACTCGTCGACCGCGAGGCCGACGGACGGCAACCGGGTTTGGGTTGCATCGGGAATGTCCACGGCCGCACCGTAGTGAAAAACCTTGGTGCAACGGTTCGGTACGCCGGATCCGGTTCGGGCCTCTCGTTTGCATCCCTCCCTTTTCGGTCGCCACAATGCGACCGGGCTGACTGAAGGATCGTGGACGATCCCCTGGGGCGGAGACGAAGTGCACACATGCTCGACCGCGTGACACTGCGGACCAAGTTCGTCGCCCTCATCGTGGTGGTCCTGTTGGCCATCGCGGCGGTGGCCATGCCGTTGATTCGCGACCAAGCCCGGCAGCGTGACGCTGCGGACCGAAGCCGCGACCGCGTCCGGATCGCCGCGAGTCTCGGAGAATTCCTTGACCGTCTCGGTCGCGAAGCCACGCTGACCTCGTGGTTCGTCACCTCGGGCGAGCCAACGGTACGAGCCGAGTTGGCCGCGGCTCGCCCGCTGACCGACCGCAGCGCACGCGTCATCGACTCACACCGGTCGGCGGAGTCCCGGACTGCGCCCATCGGTGTGGCACTTCGCGCCGTGTCAGCCCAGTGGGCGGCGCTGCGGTCTGCACGAGTTCGGTTCGATCGACGCCTTGCGAGCGACGACCAGGTCTTGGTCCAGTTCGATCGGTCGACGAGCCGCGTCGTGGAGGCGTTCGACGTGATTGCGATGGAGCCGAGTGGACTCGCCTCGACGGACGCGCGCCATGACCCCGCGCGCGCCCTGGACGCTCGGGCGCAGCTCGCGGCCCTCGAACGCAATGCCGTCACGTCCCAGGCTGCGGTCATGACGGCGGTGGTGCGTCACGAGGTCTCGCCGAGGCTGATCCAACGTCTGCGCTCCATCGCGGACCGCCAGCGCGCAGCACCGGACACGATCGTGGCCGGCGCCGGATCCCCGGCTGGAGTGGAAACGGGGGCGTGGCGTGAGTTTCGATCCCACGCCCGTACCACCGTGGCCTACCGCGCTCCGACACTTGTCGGCCGGTTGCCGTTCGTCACCGCAACCGAATGGTGGCGCGTCTCCGGTCTCGAGATCGACGCGATCGAGCAAATCGGGCGCGCCGTCGACCGTTCGGGGACGGCGACCACGGCACGCGGCGCCGAGCACGCGCGCTCCACACTGGTCAGGACGGCGCTGACACTCGCGCTCTGCGCATTGATCCTGATCCTGGCAACGTCCCAGCTCTCGCGGAGCGTGCGCCGGGCGATCCGCTCCGTGACGAAACCCGCAGCCACCAACCCCACCGTGCCGGCCGCGGCGGCAGCGCAGAGGGCGGCGGCGGACGAAACGCCAGGATCGACCATCGCTCGGCCGGATGTGCCACTTGCCCCGGCAGTCGCTGTACTGCCCCTCCCGCGACGCACGCGCGAGCCCGGCTCGCCCGAGCCGGGGATTCCGCTCGTGGTCCCGGCGCGGCGCAACCCTGACGAGGTCTTCGAACTCGTGGCGCGATTCGAGGCGGGACTCCGACGCGCCCGCCCCGCTCCGGACCGCATGCCCGTTTCCAAAAGTGCACCCAAGCGATGATCTGGGTCGCGCTCGAAATCCACCCGCGCGGCTCGGTCCTCACCTGAGTTCTTGCACTGACGCGTCAGAGCGGGCATTCTCTGACAACCTGACGGGTCGTCAGGTTGGTGAACAGGCCGCACCCTGCGGCCGATGAGGGGGACTCGTGAAGCACTTGCGGTGGTTGGCATTCGTCTGCGTCATTGCGATCGCACTGGCCGCGTGCGGGCGCAGCAGCTCGCCAACGAGCTCTCAGACCACTCCGACGACAACCGGGCCAGCCACCCCGACGGGCTCCACATCAAAAGGCGCCTTCGGAACGTCCGGGGTCGTCTGCAAGCCGGGCAAGCCCACCGGGTCCCCGGCGAACGGGGTGACCGCGTCGGACATCCACATCGCGACCTTCTCGGACGCCGGGTTCGTGGGCCGACCGGGCCTGAACCAGGAACTGTTCGACACCGCGACGGTGTTCTCCAAGTGGTGCAACGACGCCGGCGGAATCAACGGGCGCAAGATCATCGTCGACCAGCGCGACGCGAAGTTGTTCGACGACAAGGCCCGCATGGTCGAGAGCTGCGTGCAGGACTTCATGGTCGTCGGGGGCGGCGCCGTGTTCGACCAGGACGGCGCCGACATTCGGCTCGGCTGCCTGATGCCCGAGATCGCGGGGTACGCGGTGAGCCCGAAGGCTCGCGGCGCGGACCTCCTCATCCAGCCGATCCCGAACGCAGTCGGTTCCATCCCCATCGGGGACTACCAATACCTCGCGAAGAAGTACCCGGCGGCGACCAAGGCGTACGGCGTCCTGACCGGCGACATCGACACCACCAAGATCGTTGCCCGCCAGGGCGACGAAGCCGCCAAGAGCCTTGGCTGGACGAAGGTGTACGACGACCTCTACCCCCCAACCGGCGCGACCGACTGGACCCCGACCGCCCAGAAGATCAAGGACGCGGGAGTCAAGGGCCTGCTGTGGACGGGCGAGCCGGAGAACCTGGCCAAGCTCATGCAGGCACTCACCGACATCGGCTACCAGCTCGACTTCGTGCGCACCGATGCCAACCACTATGACGACAAGCTGATCACCACTGGCGGTCCGGCGATCAAGAACACCTACATCCGGACGGTGTTCACGCCCTTCGAGCTGGCCAAACCAGGAACCCCCACGCAGGAGTACCTCGACCTCTTCAAGAAGTACCTCCCGAACGGCAAGGCGAAGGCCGCCCTCGGCCTCCAGGCGTGGTCGGCGTGGCTGTTGTTCGCCACCGCCGCGAACGAGTGTGGCAACGACCTCACCCGCAAATGCGCGTATGACAATGCCCACAAGATCAGCGCGTGGACCGGTGGTGGCCTGCACGCAACCGTCGACCTCTCGAGTCCGAAGGCACCGGCCTGTTTCACCGAACTGGTGGCATCGTCGTCCGGGTTCAAGATCGCCGACGACCTCAAGAAGACTGAGGGAATCTTCCACTGCGACCCCAAGAGCGTGTACACGCTCACCGGCGACTACGGGAAGGGCGCAACCCTCGCCGACGTCGGTAAGACCCTCGCCGACTTCAAGTAGTCGCTTGACGGCGGGACGGCGCACGCCGTTCCCGCCGTCGACCTTTCAGGAGCCGCGTGGACAAGTTCCTCACCTTCACGATCGTCGGCCTGAGCCTGGCCGCGATCTACGCCGTCATCGCGAGCGGCCTCGTACTCACCTTCACGACGACCGGCATCTTCAACTTCGCCCACGGCGCGGCGGGAATGCTCGCCGCGTTCACCTACTGGCAACTGCGCTTCGAGTGGGGATGGCCGGTACCGGTCTGTCTGGTCCTCATCCTCGGCGTGATGGCCCCACTCTTCGGGGTCCTCCTCGAAGTGGTGGTGATGCGCGGGTTACGCGGCACCACGGACACGGTGAAGCTCGTGGTGTCGATCTCACTGTTGCTCTTCATGATCGGGCTCGCGCAGTTGATCTGGCCCCCGGGCGTCAGCCGTCCGATGTCGAAGTTCTTCCAGACCAGCACGCCCATCAATCTCGGACCGACGACGATCACGTGGCACCAGGCGATCACCATCATGGTTGCGATCGTGGCGGCCATCGGCCTGCGGTTGGTGTTGACCCGCTTCCGATTCGGGATTGCGATGCGGGCCGCGGTCGATGACCCGTCGCTCTCCGCCCTGAACGGCGCGCGGCCCAACCGCATCTCAATGCTCGCGTGGGCGCTCGGCACCGCGTTGGCGGCGCTCGGCGGCATTCTCATCGCACCGAATGTCACCCTCGATGCGCCATCGCTGAGCCTGCTGATCGTGAGCGCCTACGCGGCGGCGATCTTCGGCCGGCTCCGCTCACTGCCACTGACCTTTCTCGGCGCCATCGTGCTGGGCCTCACCGAGGGCTACCTCACCGGCTATCTCCCGCAGAACCAGTACTTGCCCGGTCTGCGGATTGCGAGTCCGGCGCTGCTGCTGTTCCTCGTGCTGCTCGTGCTCCCGAACCCCCGTTTGCGCGGCCGGATGACGAGGAGCCGGGAGTTCTTCCCGATGCCCTCAATACGAGGCACCCTCGTCTTCGGCGGGGTGGTGATCGTCGGTGGTGTGGTGCTGGCGACAACCCTTTCGACGCCCGACCAACTCACCTACGGGCGACTGTTCCCCATCGGAATCATCGCGTTGTCGTTGGTGCCGCTCGTGGGCTTCGCCGGCCAGATCTCATTGTGCCAACTGAGCTTCGCCGGCATCGGCGGACTCGTCATGGCGCACCTCGGTCACGGGGGCGATCCCGTCGCGCTGATCTGGGCCGTGCTCATCTCCGCGGCGGTGGGCGCGCTCATCGCACTGCCGGCGCTGCGTCTCTCGGGGATCTACCTCGCGTTGGGAACCGCGGCGTTCGCCACGATCCTTGACCGGTGGATCTTCACGCTGCCGAAGTTCTCGGTCTTCGGTTGGTTCAACGTCGACCTTTTCACCCAGGGATCGATCAACGTGGATCCGCTCACCGCCTTCGGCAAGACCTTCAACAGTGCCGCGTCCCAGATCGTGATCGGTGCGATCTTCTTCGCCCTCGTCGCGTTCCTCGTTGTCATGATCCGGCGCGGACGCCTCGGCCGCCGCTTGATCGCGATGAAGGACAGTGAGGCGGCCTGCGCCACGCTCGGCATGAACCTCTTCGGCACGAAGCTGTTGGTCTTCTCCATCTCCGCCGGCATCGCGGGGCTGGGGGGCGCGCTGTACGCGATGCAACTCACCTCCATCCAGTCCGGCAACTTCGATCTCGTGAACAGCCTCCAGGTGTTCGCCTTGAGCGTCGTCGGAGGGATCGGTGCCGTCGGCGGAGCGCTCTTTGCCGGGATCTCCTTGTACGTGGTGCTGCCGGTGATCGGCGTCCTCTTCCCAACCGTGGTCCGGTGGGTCGGCCTGCTGCCGGGTGCCACCGGTATCGGCCTCGGCCGGGACCCCAACGGTGCAGTGAGCCAGATGCGCGACGGCTTCGCTCCCCTCGCGGGTTCGCCGTCGTCCCTGCTCGTGATGACCCTGACCCTCGCCGCGTTGTACGGCATCCGCCTTATCGATGCGATCGACAACTGGACGTTCGTCGGCGGGCTCGTCATCGTCCCATTGGTCGCATCGGTGATCGCGACCGTGTCCGCCGCGTCGAAGGAGCGGATGCTGGCCCAGCTCGAGGACGCGCCGGACCGCACGCCCATGGAATGGATCGGGATCGATCGGCCGTGGACTACCGAGGATCTCGCCACCCTCGACCTCGCCCTCGGCACTTCGGAGTTGGAGCTTCATGGCCCTGCTTGAGGTCTCCGAAGTCACCGTCCGCTTCGGCGGCAACGTCGCGCTCGACGATGTCCACCTCGGCGCCGAACCGGGCATCGTGACCGGGCTCATCGGACCGAACGGCGCCGGGAAGACGACGCTGTTCAATGTGATCACCGGCCTGCTGCCACCCAACGTGGGCAAGGTCACGATCGATGGTCGCAACGTCAACCGGCTCTCCCCCACCAAACGCGCCCGCTGCGGGATGGCCCGCACATTTCAGCGGCTCGAACTGTTTAGCCTGTTGAGCGTGCGCGAGAACATCCGCGTGGCCGCCGACGTCCACAAGGGTTGGGCCCGTGATGGCAGCAATCCGGCTGAGGTCGTCGAGGAGATCATCGAACGCGTCGGCCTCACCGCCGTGGCCGACGCACGGGTGGACTCGCTCCCGACGGGACAGTGTCGTTTGGTCGAACTCGGGCGTTGTCTCGCCACGAAGCCGAAGGTGATGCTCCTCGACGAGCCGGCGTCGGGTCAGAGCGAAGCCGAGACCGTGATCTTCGCCGAACTCTTGCAGTCACTCGCGGCGGGCGGGATGGCGGTCGTCCTGGTGGAGCACGACGTTGCGCTCGTGATGAACGTCTGCGCGCGCGTGAACGTCTTGGACTTCGGTCGGATCATCGCTTCGGGAACGCCGTCGGAGATCCAGAACGACCAAGCCGTGCTCTCCGCGTATCTGGGAACGGGGTCATGAACCTGCTCGAGTTCCGCAACGTGCGCGCCGCGTACGACCGCATCGACGTCTTGTTCGGCATCGACCTGGAAGTACCCGCCGGATCGGTCGTCGCGCTCCTCGGGCCGAACGGCGCGGGGAAGACCACAACGCTGCGAGTCGCGGCCGGCTTGCATCCGGTCCTGTCCGGTGACGTCCTCGTGGCCGGCCGCCGGGTCAACGGAACCGCACCGGAGGAACTCGCTCGGCGCGGCATCTGCCTCATTCCCGAGGGGCGGGGCATCTTCCCGAACCTCAGCGTGCGCGAGAACCTCCGGATGATGACCTACGCCGGCGTCACCCTCTCCGCAGTCGAGGCGGAGGCGTACGAGCGGTTCCCGCGGCTCAAGGAGCGCCGACGCCAGCTCGCGGGGACCATGTCCGGTGGCGAGCAACAGATGTTGGCCATGGCGCGAGGACTGGCGACCTCCCCGGCGCTCCTCTTGCTGGACGAACTCTCGATGGGGCTTGCACCGATCATCGTCGAGGAGCTGTACTCCATCGTCGCTCAGGTCGCGCGCGAAGGGGTCTCGATTCTCGTCGTCGAACAGTTTGCGAGCACCGTGTTGGGCGTTGCCGACCTGGCTGCGGTCCTGGTGCACGGTCGAATCGCGCGCGTCGGCACCCCGGCTGAACTCCAAGATGACCTGTCCAAGGCCTACCTCGGCGGGTAGCCGAGCATGAACCGTGATTGAACCACCGACCCACGACTCACGAATGAGGACCCCATGATCGAGCACCCCGAGCGCATCGACCAGTTCAAGCAGGACATTGCGGCGATGCAAGTGCGGGACCCCGCGTCCGGGCGCGACCGGCTGTTCTCGCGCGGTGGGGCGACGCTGATGATCATCGGCGTGATCGTCGCCATCGTCGGATACACGTTGTCGCACGGCACGACGAATCCGCTGAGCCAAACCGACGCGGTGATCGTGGCTCTGATCGGTCTCACCGTCGCAGTGGTTGGATCAGCACTGTTCCTGCGTGGTTCGCTTGCCGGCTTCCTTCGCTTCTGGTTGGCGCGCTCGATCTACGAGCAGAAGGCGCAGACCGATCGGCTCGTCGAGAAGCTCGACTCGTAGCGCGTTCAGCGCGCCTGGAGCCGGTGCACCGCTTCGGTCAGCACACTCCGCTGTTTGCAGAAGGTGAACCGGACCAGCGATCGGCCGGCCTCGGTGTCGTCATAGAACACCGAACTCGGAACCGCCACGACTCCGCACCGGCGCGGCAGGTCTCGGCAGAAGGCGAGCCCATCCGCTTGGCCGATCGACCGGATGTCGACGGTCAGGAAGTACGTGCCTCGCGAATCGAACACCTCGAACCCGGCATCGCGCAGCCCGTCGGCGAGCAGGTCTCGCCGTTCTCCGAGGTCGGCGGCAAACTCGCTGAAGTACGAGTCAGGCAGCCCCAGCGCGGTGACGATCGCGTGCTGGAATGGCGCGCCGTTGACGTAGGTGAGGAACTGCTTCGCGGTTCTGACCGCCGCGAGCAACTCCGGAGACGCACACGCCCACCCGATCTTCCACCCGGTGAACGAGAACGTCTTGCCCGCCGACGAAATGGTGACCGTCCGATCACGCATCCCGGGCAGGGTGGCCATCGGGATGTGCTGCGCGTCGTCGTAGGTGAGGTGTTCGTACACCTCGTCGGTGATGACGACGAGGTCCCGTTCGATCGCGACCTTGGCGATGGCTTCGAGCTCGGCGCGGTCGAACACCTTGCCGGTCGGGTTGTGCGGTGAGTTGAGGACGATGGCGCGCGTCCGATCGGTGATCGCACGCTCGAGATCGTGGGTGTCGAAGGTCCAGTCGGGCGCTCGGAGTGTCACCACCCGCCGGTGCGCGCCGGCGATGGCGATGGCGGCGGCGTACGCGTCGTAGTACGGCTCGAACATCACGACCTCGTCGCCCGGTTCGCACAACGCGATCAATGCCGCGGCCATCGCCTCTGTCGCACCGGCGGTGACGAGGACCTCGGTGTCAGGATCGAAGGTGAGGTCGTACCAGTGCTGTTGGTGCTGGGAGATCGCGTGGCGGAGTTCGGGGATGCCGAGTCCCGGTGGGTACTGGTTGTGGCCGGCTCGGATCGCGGCGATCGCCGCGTCGGCGACCTCGGCGGGGCCGTCGGTGTCCGGGAATCCCTGACCCAAGTTGATCGCGCCGGTGGCAACCGCGAGCGCCGACATTTCCGCAAAGATCGTCGTCCCGAACCCCTGGAGCCGCGACGTGAGGTACGGCTGCGTCACGCGCTCCTCACCCGGCGGCGCGGACCTGGTGGTAGGCGACGCGTAGGAGCCGCCAGGTGAAGGTCAGGAGGGTGAGCATTGCGAACGCGACGAGGGTGAACACCGTGTACATGCTCCGGCCGGTGAGAGTTCGGAGCGGGCCGCCGACGACGACGGTGATAGCGATGGCGGCGAGCAGCCGAAGTGGCCAGCGGTCCCGCGTCACGTACAGGCGCGTGATCAGTGCACCGACGACGAGCCCGACCGCAAGCGGCCACCAGACGTTGACGAACCAACCGACACCGCGATGCACTCCGTGGTTCTCCTTCCCCAGCGCGACGAACACCACGATGCACACCAAGTCCAGGCCGAGGGGGACGATGGCGGCGCGGGTGAACGGGAGTCGTGACTTCGGCGCGTCTGGCTTCGTCGACGGTTCGCTGACCTCGGTCATCCCACACCGCCGACCACGGACTTGGCCGGGTACTTCGCGAAGCTCCGGAAGTGCTGGCCGAGACCCGCGGTGAACGCGTCGAGATACGGGATCTTGCGGATCATGTAGGAGTGTTGTTCCTTCGGATCGAGGTAGAGGTTGTACAACCTCGAGTAGGTGTACTTCTGGGTCACCCCGCTGAAACCACCGGAGTTCTGCAAATCCCGGTCGTCATCAGACGTGGAGGCAAGCATCATCTTGTACTCGCCGCAGCGCGCCGCCGAGAACGTGGTCCCGAGCCAGTAGTAGAGGTACTTGCGGTTCGACGGTGTGTCGTCGCCGAGGAGGAACGACGTCTGGTCCACACCGTCGACGTAACGATCGTCGGGGGTTTTGTCGGTCGCACCTGCGAACCGCAGCAACGTGGGGAACCAGTCGAGCAACGAGAAAATGCCGTCGGTCGCCGGACCCGGTTCGATCGTCCCGCGCCAGTAGACGACGCCCGGCACGCGCTGGCCACCTTCCCAGGTGCTGCCCTTCGCAGAGCGGAACGGCGAATACGCGCTGTCGGGCCACGTCTCCATTTCGGGTCCGTTGTCCGACGTGATGAAGATCAGCGTGTCGTCGAGTTGGCCGGTGTCCTCGAGCGTCTGGACGAGTCGCCCCACGATGTCGTCCAACTCCATAAGCGCATCCTTGTAGGGATGCTTCGCCGGTGATTTTCCGAGCCAGTCAGGGTGCGGGTAGTTGTCGAAGTGCGTGCCGCGCGTGCAGTGGTAGAGGAACCACGGCTGGTCGCCGCCGGCCATGCGCTCGATGAACTGCTGGGAGTACTGGCACCACTTGGCGTCGAGGAGCGACAGGACCGGGATCGTGACCTCTTCCACTTCTTCGATCTCGCCGCCCTTCTCGGCGTGGACGAAGCACTTGCTGAACGGCGCGTTCTCGATCCACTTCGTGCGTTCTTCCGAGTAGACGATCTCGGGAAAGAAGTACGGGTCTCGCCATTCGGTGTACATGTCGCTCACGGACAGGAACCCGTAGAAGTCGTCGAAGCCCACATTCTGCGGCTGCGATTCTTGGTTCTCACCCATGTGCCACTTGCCGACGGCCTGGGTCACGTACCCCGCATCGGCGAGCAGCTGCGCGATCGTGATCTCGCCCTGCAACCCGCCGGCTTCGCCGTACATCGGGGGGCGCATCAGACCGTGGCGCATCGGGAGCCGACCGGTCATGAGGCTCGCCCGCGACGGCGTGCAGCTCGGCTCGGAATAACAGCTCGTGAGCATCTTGCCCTCGCGCGCCAACCGGTCGATGTTCGGAGTCGGCGCACCGACGGCCACTCCCCCGCCGTAGCACCCGAAGTCACCCCATCCGACGTCGTCGAACACGATGAGCGCGACGTTCGGTGGGCGGGTGCGCGCGGCGAGTTTCTCGGTCGCGGTTGCTTCGGCGTCAGGGAACTGGAAGTGCGGTTCCAGGTGATCGGCATCCTGCACCGTCGCCGACGTGATCGGATCGTGAGCCATGCCGGCATCGTCGCACGCACCCCGGCACGGGTGCGAGCCGCACGCACGAGAGCGGGAACCGAAGTGAGGCGACAGCAACCGCGCTCGCAGCCGGTACGCCGCCGAACGGGGCCCGAGCGGCCTGCGACGCAGTCGCAAGAGCGGGAACCGAAGTGAGGCGACGGCAACCGCGCTCGCAGCCGGTACGCCGCCGAACGGGGCCCGAGCGGCCTGCGACACAGTCGCAAGAGCGGGAAC
>JANYJV010000093.1 GCA_025361725.1 Acidimicrobiia bacterium
CGAGATCGTCGAAGGTGTCGCCGGTGCCGGCAAGACATTCGCCTTGGCCGCGGCACGCGACGCGTGGCACCAGTCCGGCTATCGGGTCATCGGTTGTTCGCTCGCGGCCCGCGCGGCGAAACAACTCGAAGACGACGCCGGTATCCCCAGTTCGACGATCGACCGACTCATCGCCAGCATTGACCGGCACGCGACGACACTCGACGACATGACCGTCCTCGTGGTGGATTTATGCCGGGTTCGGGATTATGCGGGGTGAGGACGGGCCGGTGCTGGTGGGGGTCGGTTAGCGCTGGTTGGGGTCGGCATAATCCGGTTGCTGTGGTCGACGCTGGGTTCGTTGGGGCAGGTCGCTTCGACGGAGGAGGCGACGATGAGTGCATATCCGGTTGGTTCGAGGACGGGTCCATTGTCTGGGCTCGGCAGGAGTTTCGCCTCGGTGTTGGAGGCGAGGGGTTACACACCCGACTCGGCGGAGGCGCTGATGGCGGTGTGGTGGGATCTGAACCGATGGTTGGTCGCCGAGGGGTTGAGCGTGGCCGAGTGGGTCGGGGACCGGGTCGGTCAGTTCGGTGAGGCGCGTCGCGCGTCGGGGCGGTGTCGGTATGTGACGGTGGTGGGGTTGGCGCCGCTGGTCGGGTTCTTCGAGTCGGAGGGTTTGGTGGCGTTCACCGAGCCGGGAGCATCGACCCCGTTGAGCGGGGTGTTGGACGCGTATCACCGGTGGCTGGTCGACGAACGCGCTTTGGCGCCTCGCACGATTGTTCGCTACGACGTGTTGGCCCGCCGGTTCCTGGGTGCACGCTGCGATGCGGCGGGTTCGGGGTCGGGTGTGGAGGGCTTGTGCGGGGCGGACGTGACCCGGTTCGTGTTGGACACTTGTCGGCGGGTGTCGGCTGCGTCCGCGAAGGTGCATGTGGGTGAGTTGCGGTCGCTGCTTCGGTTCTTGTATCTCGATGGCAGGATCCCAGGATCGTTGGCTGAGTCGGTGCCGGGTGTCGCGGTGTGGCACAACACGGTGTTGCCACCGACGATGGAGGCCGGCCAGGTCGTTGCGCTGCTCGACGGTTGCGATCGTGCGACGATCACCGGCCGCCGCGACTTCGCGATCTTGACGGTGGTCACACGGTTGGGGTTGCGGTCGGCGGAGGTCTCGGGACTGACGCTCGATGATCTGGATTGGCGGGCCGGCGAGATCGTCGTGTGCGGCAAGGGCCACAGAATCGATCGGCTTCCGATGCCGACCGATGTCGGCGAAGCACTCGTTGGTTACCTGGATGGAGGCCGTCCGGTCACAGAGTCGAGGAAGGTGTTCTTGCGGCGCCGGGCACCGTTGGCTGGGATCGACTCGACGACGGTGACGACCGTCGTGCATTTCGCTTGTCTGCGGGCGGGGGTGCCCCAGGTGGGAGCGCATCGTCTGCGTCACGCCCTCGCCGCGGATCTGGTGGCAGCCGGCGCGGGGCTGGGCGAGATCGCGCAGCTGTTACGTCACCGTGACCTGGACTCGACTGCGGTCTACGCCAAAGTCGATCGCGTGGCGTTGGGTTCGTTGGCGCAGCCCTGGCCTGCGAGCGCGTCATGAACGGACTCGGTCAAGCGGTCGAGGACTACCTCACGATCCGTCGGGCGTTGGGCCACAAACTCGCCGACGCTGCCCGGCTCCTGCCCCACTTCGCCGCCTGGATGGCCACCTCGGGGCACGAACACGTCACGGTCTGTCGGGCCCTGGAATGGGCGACACTGCCCAAGATTGGATCGGCCAGCACTGTGCATGCCCGCAGGATCGTCGCGGTGCGTGGCTTCGCCAAACATCTCCACGGGATCGATCCGGCCCATGAGATCCCACCGACGGGTCTGATTCCCTGCCCCAAGCATCGGGCCGTTCCCTACTTGTATTCCGATGCCGACATCGCCGCGTTGATGACGGCGGCGGCTGCGCTGCCGACACCGCTTCGAGCCGCGACCTACGAGACCCTCATCGGGTTGTTGGCCGTCACCGGCCTACGGATCGGTGAAGCGATCCGACTCGACCGCGACTCGATCGATTGGTCGGCGGGGCGGCTCGTCGTGTGCAAGTCGAAGTTCGGCAAGTCCCGAGAAGTCGTGGTGCACCCGAGCACCCTCGATGCCATCGCCACCTACAGCGAGATCCGCGACCGCACCTGCGGCCACACCACCGCGTTGTTCGTGTCCCGTGCCGGGAACCGCCTCGTCTACACCAACGTCTGTGAGGTGTTCGGTCGGTTGCGCGACACCGCGGGACTCAAACCCAGGTCGCCGCAATGTCGTCCCCGGATCCATGATCTTCGCCACAGCTTCGCGGTGCGGACCCTCATCGACTGGTACTCCCGAGGGCTTGACGTCGGAGAACGGCTGGCATGGCTGTCGACCTACCTCGGTCACGCCGGCCCAACCTCGACGTACTGGTATCTGTCTGCGTCACCGGAGTTGATGGCTCTCGCCGCCGACCGGGTCGAGGCCGCCATGGCGGTCACACCATGACCTCGCTCGCTCCGACCCTGCAAGGGTTCTTCACCGACCGTCTCATCAACCAACGCCACGCCAGCCAGCACACCATCGCCGCATACCGAGACACGTTCCGGCTCCTACTGGGCTTCGCGCACACCACGACCGGACGCCAGCCCTACCAGCTCGAGATCGCCGATCTCGACGCCCACCTGATCACCGCGTTCCTCACCCACCTCGAGACCGAACGTCACAACACCGCCCGGACCCGCAATGCTCGTCTCGCCGCGATCCGATCCCTGTTCCGCTACGCGGCCCTCACCCACCCCCAAGACGCGGCGGTGATCCAACGGGTGCTCGCCATCCCCCAGAAACGCTTCGAGAAACAGACCGTGTCGTTTCTCGAACCCGCCGAAGTCGACGCGCTGATCGCCGCGCCCGACCGGACGACCTGGATCGGGCGGCGAGACCACACCATGTTGATCGTCGCTATCCAAACCGGGCTACGGGTCTCGGAACTCACCCGACTCGACCGCCACGACATCGTCCTCGGTGTCGGACCGAACCTGACCTGCCACGGCAAAGGCCGCAAACAACGATGCACGCCGCTCACCACTCAAACCGTCGCAGTGCTCCGCGTCTGGCTCAAAGAAAACGCTGGTCAACCCGACGACCCGTTGTTCCCGACCCGCACCGGCGGCCGGCTCAGCCGCGACGCCGTCGAAGACCGTGTCGCCAAACACGCAGCCGGCGCCCGACACCACTGCCCGACCCTCGCCACCAAGACCGTCACACCCCACGTGCTGCGCCACACCACCGCCATGGCTCTCCTACGAGCCGGGGTCGACTGTGCCGTCATCGCCATGTGGCTCGGCCACGAAGACATCGAAGCAACCCAGGCCTACCTCCACGCCGACATGACCATCAAAGAACGTGCGCTCGCCCGCACCACCCCGCCACACACCACGCCCGGCCGCTACCACCCACCCGACAAACTCCTCGCCTTCCTCGAAGGCCTCTGATTATGCCGACCCCAACCGCAACCAAACCCTCTCTCCACAGGCCCAATCACCGACACCCCGCATAATCCCGAACCCGGCATAAATCGACTTATGCGGAGTTCCGCATAAGTGGATGAAGCCGCGATGGTTGGCACTCGCACACTCGCCCGTCTCCTCGCACGGGCCCAGATCGCGGGTGCGAAGGTGGTGTTGGTGGGTGATCCGTGCCAACTCCCGGAGATCGAAGCGGGCGGGACCTTCGCTGGTCTCCAAGACCGCTTGGGTGCGAGCCGCCTCATTTCGAACCGCCGCCAGGAAGCTGCGTGGGAACGGGCGACGCTCGCGGAACTTCGGACCGGGGACCCGGACCGTGCCCTGGACGCGTACATCGCCCACGACCGTATCCACCACGCTGACAGCGACGACGACGCGCGCGACCTGCTCGTCGACAAGTGGATGACCGCCCGGGCCGACGGTGCGAACGTGTTGATGGTCGCGGGGCGTCTCGCAGATGTTGATGACCTCAACCGTCGCGCACGGTATGTCCTCTGGGACGAGTCCCACATCGGTGAGGACCTGGTGATGCTTGGCGGTCGAGCGTTCGCCGTGCGCGACACCGTCCTCGCGTTACGCAACGACTACCAGCTCGGACTGTTGAACGGGACTCGTGGTGTGGTCGAACGGATCGACACGAGCCGACACGAGATTACCCTCACCACCACCAGCCGCCAGTCTCTGGTGGTGCCGTTCGCGTATGCGGAGGCCGGGCATCTCGCGCACGGGTATGCAACGACGATCCACAAAGCGCAAGGCGCCACGGTCGACCGTTGCTACATCCTCGCCGACGACACCCTCACCCGCGAACACGCGTACACGGCCCTCTCCCGGGGCCGCCATGGCAACGAACTGTTCATCGTCGCCCCAGACCGACGCGAAGACGAACGCCACGCCCCCGAAGTCGAGAACGATCCGGGGGACGCGGTCCGCCAGGCGATCGGACGGACTACCGCCAAGCGGATGGCCGTCGACCAGATCGAGGCGCAGCCGATGTCGCGGGTCACTCTGTTCGAACAACGTCGTCGCGAAGCCGACACCATCCGTGCCCGGATCGGGACAGGGCCGCCCGATCCGTCCCGCGAGTGCCGTCACCTCGCCGAAGCGGTCGAGCGGGAACAGGACTCGCTCGAGAATGCCCGCTGGCGCCTCAACAATGCACACACGTCGCTTGAGCGGCTCGGACCGATCGGGCGTAGAACGCATCGGGTTGAACGGCGAGAACTCGAACGGCGAATCACCAGCTTCGACGCCGAGATCACCCGCCACGACCAGAAACTCACCGAACTCGAAGCAAGCCTCGCGGAACGCGGACCGGGACTGCGTGCCCGCAGGAGTTGGCAACACGAACACGGCAGCGACCTTGATCGGCTCCAGGTCCTCGACCGTCAGATCGACCACAGTCAACAACTGCAGCAGTCGATGAGCCGAACCGTGGAGCGCGGCGCGGAGCGCGGTCTCGGAATCGAACTCTGAGCCGGATCTGACACACCCATGCCCCCACACGTGACACCTATTGGCGCGCGCTCTTAGGTTCCGCCGGGTGTGATGGTCGTTGGTGGGGGCGGGGTGACGAGAATCGTGAAGCTGTTTGCGGTGGAGGCGTTCTCCGGGTCGGTCACCGTGAAGGTGACCGAGGTGGGGCCGGGGTTCGTGCAGGTGAGGGTGGTGGCGAGTGTGGTGGGGCTACTGAACGTGCAGCCTGCTGGCGCCGTCCATGCTGGGGTGACTGCTTCGCCTTCGGGATCGTGCGCCGCGGCGAGCAGGCTGATCGACGCTCCGGTTGGTGTGTTGGTGGCACTGGCGACGAGCGAGTCGATCACTGGTGGGAGGTTCTGACCGCTCGGAGGCAACGCGATATTCGCGACGATGCCGACTGCGATCGCACCGGACGGCAGCAGCGGCGGTCCGGGTTGGATCGCGACGGTCGTCTCGAACGGTGCGAAGCCGGTAGTACTGAACGCGAGGTGATAGTCGCCGCCGCGCAGCGACCGGATCGCGAACACGCCAGTCGGGGTGGCGATGGGGCCGGGATCGCGGAGGATGGGCGTGGCGGGGTCGGCGGTCAGGTTGGCGTGGAGGCCGGTGATCGGGAGGCCGGTCGCAGCATTCGTGGCCTTAACGGTGAGGGCGGGAACGGACGGGACGTGGGGTTTGGTGCATCCGCCGGTCGGGGTGAGCATCACTGCGGCTCGGATGCCTTCGTCGAGTGCGATCCCACCAGAGACGGCGACCGGCCCAGACGGTTGCAGTGCCGCGGACGAGTCGATCGACGAGTACGCGAGCCCGAGCCTGGGATCGAGCGGGTCCATCGCCCCGCCGTTAATGCGCACTGCGAATGGCGCCGTGTGTGTCTCGGACGGTGCGGTACCGATGATCGTGATCTTGTCGAGACCGTTGATTGCCGACTTGTCCGCCGTGACGGTGAGTTGCGACGTGCCACCTGATGTGATGGACGAAGGGTTGAACGACGCGGTGAGTCCGGCCGCCAACCCCGTGAGTGTCAACACCACAGTCTGGGGTGGGTTCACCGTCGTGGTGGTCGAAACGGTTGTGGTCGTTGAGGACCCCGCGTAGAGGTTGTTCAGGTTGGGTGCGACTCCGAGCGCGAAGTCGGGACCCGCGAACGGCCCTATCGGCTTCGTCACGGTCAACCAGTACACGGTCGCGTGTGACACCGACGTACCCGTCCCGGTCACTGTCAACGGGTAGGTCCCTGGCGTCGTCGTCGGCGCGGTCGTGATCGACAAGTTCGCGGAGTTCCCCGAAACGACCAACCCTGGCGCGACCGAAGCCGTGACACCCGCAGGGGCACCGCTCACCGACAACGCGACCGTTTGGTCCGCACCAGCCGACGTGTAAATCGCGACCGACGCACTCAACACGCCACCCGGGTTCACGGTTGCTGAACTCGGCCCCACCCCGATCACGAAATCGTCGCGAGGGTTGAACAACCACACCCCCGGACTCGCAACCGACGGATCCCCCAACCTCGCATACCCGGGCGCGCTTACCTGTAAGAACGCGTCTGGGTTTGCCAACCGATCGAAACTGAACATCGAACCTGACGCCTTCGACGGCAACACCCCACCGCCGCCCGCGCCGTCCGAAATTGAGACCACCGCACCCGACACTCCCGCACCCGTACAAATATCAGACACGCTCAACTGCACCGCCGGAAGATTGACCGGGCCCGGCTCCTGAGCGTGGGCCGAACCGGCCAAACCCGCGACCATCAACACCGCCACACCAACCAACCCGACCCGTCGCCGCATCTCAACCCCACACCCTCGAACCCAACCAACCAACCAGAGCGTCTCACCCCAGAACGCACAGCACAACCGGCAACACCATCACCCGACCCCCGATTTACCGAATATTTGCCTGAGATCCCGTCGCGCGCCCTTGAACAGCGGCAACGCCAAGCGGTGAATACCGCACCATGCGTGCCCAAGGTTGACCCACCCCCAACGATCTACGAACTGCGCCGTGGGACGGGCGGCCGGGGAGTTGGCAAAACGAGATAGCGAGCTCACTGCCGACCGTCCGGTCGCGTACTCAGCGTGGTCGTCCTGAGCTTGAAGACTGCGGTGCAGAATGTCGCGTTGCTCAATGGTCACTTATAGCTATCTGTGTGCTCGACTTGAATCGCCAAGTGGCAGAGAGCAACAGGCGCTCTGGGAGCGTTCCGGAACAGGCCGAGACGCACGAACAAGGTCTCATCCAAGCCGTGCGCGCTGCGGGGCACGACCGCCGTTGTCGTACCGCCCGAGCGCCGGCAATGCGGTCGTTGTCGAATGCCCGCGCCTCCCGAGAAGTCCTGATCTCGGCCGAGAGCTTCTCGAGTTGCCGGGACTGTTAGGACGTCCACGCGCCTGAAGTCAGGCTGCGGCACCGCGACGCGGGCAGCTCTGGGCTTTCCGTGGTCGTTGCGTCAGCGTGGCGTCGGGCCGACGTCGCTTGCTGGAGCTAGGTAGCCATACGTGTATACGTCGGCTCGGGCTCCGCAACCGTTGAGACACGCTTCGTTCTCGGTCGTGAAGGCGTCGAGCTCGTCACCCGCTGGCACCGACACGCCGGGCCCGAGCGCGAGGACAATCGACTGTCCAGGTGCCACGAGTTCTGCTTGTGCGACGTTCGGTCCTGTGCATGGGGCGTTGACCGGACTGACATGGAACACGATCGTCGCGTTCGATGTGCTGCTCACGTTGGAGGCCGTGACCATGCCCGTGACGACGTTGATCTGCCGAACGATCGCGGCTTGCGGTGTCGGGGGCGTCGCGAGAACCGTGCAGCCGAACGACCCGATCTCGCCTTGCGGACCAACGACGCTGACGCGGCCGTTACCGAGGACGAACACCGTCGGGTTGGCCTCGGTCGCCAAGAGTTGCTGTGCCGGTGTGACGTCGGCACGGTTGTTGCTCGTTCCTTGGACGCCGTTGTAGTGCAGAATCGCGGCTACCGCAGCCGACGGAACCAGCACGAGCGCCGTGACCATGCCGACAACGATCCACCCAGGACCTGAGACCTTTCCGAATCGACGCATCCCGACTGCTCCCCTCTGAAACCGAGTCCTAACAGTGCGCAACGATGCGACATCGTCGCAGCGTAAAGCTCTGTCCGCAAGGGCTGACTGACGAACTCGTGATGAATACGCCTCACCAAGCGTCGACGACCGCGCCAGCGCGCGCTTGGACGCTTCGCGCCCGTCGTGCCGCGGCCCGACGACCATCACGTATTCGGGGCTGGGCCAGCCGAGCCGGACTACGCCCCTCTGAAATTACCGATTGCTCGGTGCATTGTTGCGGTCTAACGTTCATCAAATGCTGTCCTTCTGGACCGCCATCGCCGGCTGCGCATTCGCCGTCCCCGACTCAGCGCACGCGTCGACGGCGCCCATTCTCGCGATGTCGGTGACCTCTTCGCCACCGTGGGCCACGCCGAGCGGTATATGAGGCAGGTGCGGTTCGACCCGTTCCCCGGCCGCGGCTCCGACACCCGCGGCGGGCGGCGTGTGCGCAGGCTTGTGAGCGTCGCAGGATTTGCCGTGCTCTTGGCGCTCGTCGCGGCTGGACCCAACCAACTCGCGGGCGGTGCTCGGCCATCCTCCGCCCAACTGACTGCGTCGTCGGCCTCACCGCCGTTGGTCGCGGCAGGAGCAGCGCCGAATCCTGCGCTTGTGGGTGCCGTGGTGCGGGCGACGGCCGTGGTGCACGGTGGGACCGACCCGTTGTCGTTCTCGTGGACATTGACCACGCCTCCGGGTAGCGCAGCGGTGTTGGGCGATCCGTCCGTCGCGACGCCGACGTTCACTCCCGATGTCGGCGGTTCCTATCGACTCGTGGTCACGGTGACCGACGCACACAGCCGCCAGGCGATCAGCCCGCCGCTGGTGGTCGAGGTCCCCACGCTCGTCGCGCCGACCGTCGCGGCCCGGGCTTCTCCCAACCCGGCGACGGTGGGTGCCCTGGTGCATCTCGCAGCAGGCATCAAACAGGGAACCCCGTCCTTCACCTACTCATGGTCGTTGACGCCACCACTCGGAAGCAGCGCGCTCCTGAGCAGTCCCTCAGCAACTGCACCAACGTTCACTCCAGACGTAGCGGGTTCCTACCGAGCAGTCGTCACCGTCACCGACGCGCACGGGCTGAGCACCACCAGCGCACCGGTCGCGATCGAGGTTCCCGCGCTCGTCGCGCCGACGGTCGCAATCCGAGCCGCCCCAAACCCGGCAGCCGTCGGTACAGCCGTGCACCTCACCGTCGGAGTCAAGGGTGGGACCGGCCCGTTCTCGTACGCGTGGACGTTGACGACGCCCCCAGGAAGCACCGCGTTGCTGAGCAGCTTGTCGATAGCGTCGCCGGCGTTCACACCGGACGTTGGTGGTTGGTACCAGCTCGTTGTCACCGTCACCGACGCACACGGTCTGAGCACGACCAGTGCGCCGCTCTCCGTCGTTGTACCCGGTGGTGTTCCCCTTGCGTGAGGGTCCGCGTCCAGCTGCGATCCCAACCACTCGATCGGCCGAGCCATCTATCCCGATGGCGTCGTGACGAGGCGATCCAGCGTGACGTTGACAGCCAACATGACATCCAGGCCGGGACTCGGCTGCGGGCGGACTGCGGACGGCAGCGGCCACGCGCCTTCGGTTCCCTGACCCTACGGTCGGCTCCGGACTCGTGCGATCACGCCGGGCCGAGTTTGCAAGCAGGAGTGCGTCGAAGAGCGCTCACGATCGGCTTCGCCTCTGCGCTGCGATGTCCGCTTGGCTCATCGCGCCGATGTTGTGACGGCCCCAGGTGCGGGTTCGGATCGCATGGCGCGTTGATGGCGCGCGCGCCGACGACCGCCGCTGTTCGCCCTCGTCCGGGCGCACTGCTGATCGGCACTTATGATCCGCGCATGTTCGCTGCCGGCCGCCGGATCTTCGTTCGGGACGCCGAGACTCGAGTGGCCCGGTTCGCGCCGTGGGTCACGAGACCTCCGGAACGTCTGCCGCACCGGTGCGTGGTCACGGATTGGTCACGGACCTACCAGTACGCGCCGACATCGGACCGACACGGCGGACGGGGAGCGCGCCAGAACCGCAGGTCAGCGGCCTGAGCGGCATTCGCCGACATCAGCTGTCACGGCTTTGAGGAGAGTTCAAGTCCCCCCTCGCCCACTGGCGACGAGACGCGAACAGTCCGTTCCGCGCCGTCTACTGGCCGCAGAGCGGCCGGTAGGAGCCACCTACGCTCGGCGGCGATGAACTTTGAAGCGGCGGCGGTGCGAGTTCGAGACGGCGAAGACTCAGTCGAGGCAGCCCGAGAACTGATCGACCAACTTTCTGACGACGAGGTCGTCGACCTGCTGGACGGTGACGTGCCGTTCTGGCCGGGTATCACCGATATGACCAGCGGTGGGTATTACTCCCACGCCTGGCCGGCGGCGCGTAACGAGCGGCTCGGTATCCCCGGCTTCGCGTTCACCGACGGTCCCCGTGGCGTCGTGGTCGGCAACGCCACCTGCTTCCCGGTGGCGATGGCCCGTGCGGCCACCTTCGACCTCGAACTCGAGGAGGCCATCGGCGAGGTCATCGGCATCGAGGCTCGAGCGGCCGGGGCCACGTATTTCGGCGGAGTCTGCGTGAACCTGCTGCGTCACCCGGCGTGGGGACGCGCGCAGGAGACCTACGGCGAGGATCCGTACCAACTCGGTGAGTTCGGTGCCGCGCTCACTCGTGGTGTGCAACGGCACGTCCTCGCGTGCGTCAAGCACTTTGCCTGCAACTCCATGGAGAACGCGCGGTTCACCGTGGACGTCACCGCGGACGAACGCGCGCTGCACGAGGTGTACCTGCCGCACTTCCGGCGCGTGGTCGAGGCCGGAGTGGCGAGCGTCATGAGTTCCTACAACTCTCTCAACGGCGAGTGGTGCGGACAGTCGCGTGCGCTCTTGACCGAGATCCTTCGCGACGAGTGGGGCTTCGTTGGCTTCGTCATCACCGATTTCATCTTCGGGTTCCGGGACTCAGTCGCGAGCGTGCGGGCGGGGCTCGACGTAGAGATGCCCTTCGCGCAGCAGCGCGCCCGAGCGTTGCGCGCCGCGCTCGTCAGCGGCGAGATCACTCGCTCCGAGATCGACGAACCGGCAACGAGGGTGGTGGCCACGCTGCTCCGCCACGCCGACCTGCTCGCGGCACCGAGACCCCCGGTCTCGGTCATGGCGTCGACCGAACACCGCGCGCTCGCGCGACGGGCGGCTCAGCAGTCGATCGTGATGTTGACAAACCGGGACGGATTCCTCCCGATCGACGCGACACAACTTCGCAGCGTCGCGGTCCTCGGTCCGCTCGCGGCCGTTGCGAACCTCGGCGACGGCGGCTCGTCGGCGGTCCATCCGCCCTCGGTGGTGACACCGCTCGACGGGCTGCGCGCCGCGCTCCCCGGCGTCGACGTTGTGCACGCGGGTATGGATCCGTCGATCGCCGCCGACGCCGACCTCGTGGTCGTCGTCGTGGGATATACGAAGGCAGATGAAGGCGAGTTCATCGGAACCACCACCGCGGAGCTGTTCGCGCTCTTCCCGCCCGTTGACGATCCCGACCTCGGGCGGGACGCGCCGATGCCCGAGCTCCCACCGTCGCCACTGGCGCTCGACCTTGCGCCGGACGAGGCGTCGATGGCGACGGGTGGTGATCGGCGCACACTTCGGCTGAGCGCCGCCGACGAGGAACTCATTCGCGCTGCGGCGCGCGAGAACCCGCGAACGGTTGTGGCGGTCATGAGCGGCTCGGCGGTGGTGATGCCGTGGGTCGACGCGCCCGCCGCCACCTTGCTCGTCTGGTATCCCGGCATGGAAGGCGGTCACGCGCTGGCCGACGTGCTCTTCGGCGCGGTGGCCCCGAGCGGTCGGCTGCCCTTCGCCATCCCCCACGACGAGACGGATCTTGTGCACTTCGATCCCGACGCGACCACGGAGACCTACGACCTCTCCCATGGTCAATGGGAGCTGCACCGTTCGGGGATCCCGGCGGCGTTCCCGTTCGGGTTCGGCGGTTCGACGACGACGTTCGAACTCGGCCACTTCGCAGTGGCGCTCGCGCTGGATGCGGTCGAGGTATGCGTCACCAACACGGGCGGGCGCGCCGGTGCCACGGTCGTGCAGGTCTACGCCGGGTACCCGGATTCCGCGTACGCGCGGCCGCGGTGGCGACTCGTCGGGTTCGCGCGAACCGAGCTTGCTGCCGGTGCGGATACGGTCGTCGACATTGCCGTCGATCTGCGCATGCTCGAGGTGCGGGTGGGCGGCGAGATGCGGCGAGAGCCCGGTCGCATCGAACTGCGCGCGGCGTTCCACGCAGACGACCCAGGCCTCATTACCACCGTCACCGTCTGACGCGCACGAGGCCTTCCTGGGCCACCGTGGCGACGTGTTCGCCGGACTCGGTGAACACCCGTGCCACTGCCATGCCCCGTGCGTTCGCGACGCCGTGACCGGACAATGCAAACAGCAGCCACTCGGTGGCGAGCACCGGGCGGTGGAACCAGACCGCGTGGTCGAGGCTCGCGCACATGAGGGTGTCCCAGTCGCCGCCGTGACTGTGCGGGAGCGCCGCGACGCCCAACAGGTCTTCGTCGGACATGTACGCGAGTGCGCAGGCGTGGACCATCGGGTCCGTACCCAGGTCTTCGTCGACGCGCATCCACGTGAACTGTTCCGGCACCGGATTCTTTTGCGTTCGGACGATCCGATGGTCGAAAAACAGGTCGGTCGGGGCTTCGGGGTAGTCGTCCGGCGGGCCGACGTTTTCGGGTGGTGCGATGGCCTGGGCATCCTCACCGGCTTCGTCGGCCTGGAAGCTGGCGATCAAGTTGAGGATCGCGCCGCCGGCTTGGTACGCCACCACCTGGCGCGTGGTGAAGGAGCGTCCGTCACGCACCCGTTCCACTTCGTAGAGCACGGGCTCGCGTTCGTCACCGGCGCGCACGAAGTACGCGTGCAGTGAATGGACGTTGTGCGGAGCGTCGACGGTGAGGCCGGCCGCACGCAGCGCCTGGGCGACCACCTGACCGCCGTAGATCCGGCCCCAACCGAGGTTCGGACCGGAGGCGAGGAAGGCGTCGGGCTTCACCCGCTCGAGGTCGAGCAGCGATGCCACGTCGTTCACCGGATGGATCAGCACACCCAAGACAGACCTCCGTGTTCGTCCGCGGTCAGGGATTGATCTGCGCGGCGACGAGTTCGGCGTAGCGGATCATGCCGGTGCCGTTGACGTGGATGTGATCCTCGTAGAAGTACTCGGGGTGCAGAGATCCCTCACCGTTCCAGTTGATGAGGACGGCGTTGCCGAACTCCGGGATCTTGCGCTGGAGGACTTCGTTGTCGCCGGCTTCCCAACTGCGCGGCACCTTGACGTTCAAGAAGATCACGCGCTGGCGGTCAGCCAGCAGCTCTTTCAGCGCGTCCATGTGTTCGTTCGTGATCCGCCCGTTCGTCCCCAGATGGATGACCACCACCGGGCCGAGCTGACCGGACGCCTTCAGGGCGCGGATGAGGTCGATGGCCGTACCGAACTGGCGGCTGATGGCGGCATCCACAGAGATGTTGGGGATCTTCTCGCGCAGCGCGGCTTCGGCGCCCTTCATCACCGAGTCACCGATGGCTGTCACCGCCGGCGCGGGTTGGGGCGGCGCCGGAGTGGTCGTCGGCGTCGTGGGAGATGCGCCGGGAACCGTCGATGCCGTTGGGGCGGTGCTGGCCGGCGTGGTGGTGGTTCCGGGGACGGACAAGAACCGGAGTCCCGACTCGATCCGGGCCGGCTGACCGGACGCAAGACCGATTCCGGCCACCGCGATGGCGATCCCCACCGCGATGGCGATTGCGGCCGTCTGTTGCCACAGCGGCGTCCGATCCGGACCGCTGGTGGTGCGCAGTGCCTGGACCCACCGGCCGATCGCGCCGTGACGAACCGGTTCCTCCACGAATCGGTAGGAAACCTCGGCTGCGCCGACGGTCAGGGCAAGTCTCATCACGAGATTCGCGACGCCCGTGATCGGGGTGTCCTGACCCGGGCGGGTGATCATGAAGATCGGCCAGTGCCACAGGTAGATGCCGTAGGAGCGTTCGCCGACCCATCGCAAGGGCGCGACTGCGAGCACTCGGGTGCCGAGCCGCGAGGCCGGGTGGACCGCGATCGCGATGACGAGCGCGGCGACGATCGCAACTCCGAGGAAGCCGCCGCGGAACAGCACGTTCGACTCGTAGTGCGCGGTCATGAAGATGGCGATGAGTGCAAGCACCCCACCGACGCCGACGCCATCGAGTACGAGTCGGGCCTGGCGCGGCACGGAGTCCACATCGAGCCGCCACGGCGACCAGACCATGGCGAGCGCGGCCCCGATCAACATCGTGAAGATCCGAGTGTCCGAGCCGAAGTAGACCCGGGACGGATCGACGAGCGTGTAATCGTGCGAGAAGGAAAGCACCAGCATGGTGGTGAACGAGAGCGCGATGCCCACACCGGTGGCAATGAGCATCGGGTTGCGCCGGCCGCCCCAGCGCTTGAACATGCCGACGAGCAGCAGCGGCCAGACCAGGTAGAACTGCTCTTCGACCGCGAGTGACCAGAGGTGGCGAAGCAGCGGGGGGCGACCCTGTGCGGCTACGTAGGACTGATGCTGTGCGATCTGCCACCAGTTTGTGGCGTACCCGAGGGCGGCCACGACGTCGGCTCGAAGCGTGCGAATTTCGTCGGGCAGGAAAATCACGGTGAAGAGCGAGACCGTGGCGAGCAGCAGGAACAGTGCGGGCAAGAGCCGGCGCGCGCGGCGAAGGTAGAACTGCCCGAGGCTGACTGCGCCCCGGGTCCGTTGTTCGGCCAAGAGCAACGTCGTGATCAGGTATCCGCTGATGACGAAGAACACGTCGACACCGAGGAACCCGCCGGACATCCAACTCACGTCGGCGTGATAGAGCAGCACCGCGGTCACGCTGAGCGCACGGAGACCATCGAGCCCGGGCACGTACCGGAGGCGGCTACTCGGCGGCGCGCTGCGCCCCGGCGCGCGTGGAGCCACGCGGTCGTCGACGTCCAGGCGCGTCGATGAACCCCGAGTCTCGGTCTGCATTGCCCGTATTCTCCCCCACCGTCATGCCGGCGATGGGATCATCACGAGAATGAGTCAAGACCAGGAACGGAGTCGAGCGCCGGCGGCGCGGGTCGCGACGGTCGAATCCCCCGAAATCGGGCAACAGTGGAGTCCGTGATGAGCGACGAAACCGAGGTCGTGGACGCGCCGGGCTACGAGCCGGTGGTCGAAGCGATTCGGGAACTGGTACGCGCCGCGGCTGGCAACGTGGTGATCGTCGGCGTCGCCGGCGCGGTCTGTGTGGGAAAGACCACCACCAGCGAGTGGCTCAGGCGGCTGCTGGACCCGGTCGCCACCGAAATCGTCACAACTGACGGCTTCTTGTACTCCTCGGCCGAGCTCGACCAGCGCGGTCTCACGATGCGGAAGGGGTTTCCCGAGTCCTACGACGAGGCCGCCATCGGCGCCTTCCTCCGCGCCGCGCGCGCCGGGACTGAGGGCGTGGTGGTGCCGGTGTATTCCCATGAGATCTACGACGTTGTGCCGGGCGCCGAGCACGGCCTGGCCGACGCTGCGGTCCTCATCGTGGAGGGCGTGAACGCGCTTCGATTCGCCGACCAACTCGACGTGAGCGTCTACATCGACGCGCCCGAGCCCGTGATCGAATCGTGGTACATCGACCGCTTTCTTCACCTCTGCACGTTTGCGGCGCCGGGCACCTTCTACGCGAACTTCGAGGGGCTCGGTGACGCTGACCGACGCGCGATTGCCCACCACGTGTGGGGTGCCGTCAACCGGCAGAACCTGGAGGAGTGCATCGCGCCGACGCGGGAACACGCGACGGTCGTGGTGGAGAAGGGCGTCGATCACCTCGTGACGCGCGTGCGGTTCCAGGGCGGCGCCGTATGACGAGTGGTGCCCGCGTGATCACGTGGCGTGGCGTCGCTGCGGTCGACCTGCACTCCGGCCCCAGCTCAGCGATCGTGGTCCCCGAACTGGGGATGCTCGTTGCATCGTTCGTGGTGAACGGCCGCGAGTTTGTCGCGCGGCCTGGGGGTCTCGCGGCGTATCGCGCCGGCCACACCACGGCCGTGCCGTTGCTGTACCCGTGGGCGAACCGCTTGTCTCGTCGTTCCTACCGCGTCGGCGAGACCGCCGTCTCCTTGCGCGGGCTCGCGCTGCACACGGACCCGAAAGGACTCCCGATCCATGGCACGATGACCGCGCGCCCGGAATGGGACCTGGTCGCGCTGGGTCGGGGTCGGATGCGAGCCCGGTTCGATTTCGGGGCGCATCCCGATCTCCTCGCGTCGTTCCCGTTCCCCCACGTGGTCGAAGTCTCGGTGGCCGTGGGGGATGCGCGCCTCGAGGTCGGCACATCCGTGGTGGCGGGCGGCGGCGCGCCAGTTCCGGTCTCCTTCGGCTGGCATCCCTACTGGCGCGTCCCGGGCGCGCGGAACTCGTGGACGCTGGAGCTCCCCGAACTCGAACACCTGCGGCTGGACCGGCGCGGGCTCCCGACGGGATCGCGAACCCGCGCACCGGCCGAGACCGTGGCGCTCGCGGATCGCGACTTCGACGATCTCTTCAACGCACCGGGGCTTCATCGATCGGTGACGCTGCGCGGTCGTGGTGCACAGCTGCGCGTCGATCTCGACGCGGGGTATCCATTCCTCCAGGTCTACGCGCCGGCCGGCGCGGCGTTCTGCTGCCTCGAACCGATGACCGCGCCAACCAATGCACTCGTCACCGGGAATCACCCAGTCGTGACGCCCGGCGAGTCCTTCCACGCCACGTTCGTCGCGTCGGTGACGAGTCCCCTCGCATGACGACCTCACTGCGGGCCCGGTTCATCCCACACGACGCACCGGGTGAGCTGCGCGCAACGTTGTCCGGGCTCGGCCGCGGGCCGTACGACCCCACGATCGCGCTCGGCACCCGAGAGGTCTGGCGCGCGACGCACACACCAGATGGTCCCGGCACGCAACGACTGACCGCGGTGCCCGGTGGGATCGAGGCGGAAGCGTTCGGCCCCGGCGCGTGCTGGTTGGTGGACCACGCACCGGCGTTGGTGGGCATGCATGACCGCGGTGACGAGTTCGTCCCGACGCATCGGAGAATCGCCGATCTGCATCGTCGGCACCGAGGACTGCGCCTCACGACTGCGGCCAACCCGGTGGAGATCATGGTGCCGACGATCCTGGAACAGAAGGTCACGTCGATCGAGGCCCACCGTGCCTACCGGCGGTTGGTCCGTGCTCACGGTCAAGCGGCGCCCGGTCCGCGTCCGCTGATGGTCCCGCCGACGCCGCCGGAGCTCGCAGCCCTGACGTCGTTCGAGTGGCACGCCTGCGGGGTCGAACGGCGTCGGGCCGAGACCGTACGCGCGGTCTGCGCACGCGCCACGTCCATCGAGCGCGTGGCCGAGCGTGGTTCGGCCGAGTTCCAACGCGCCATCGTGTCGATCCCCGGCATCGGAGTGTGGACCGCCACGATGACCGCGCTGCTCGCGTTCGGTGATCCGGATGCGGTGATCGTCGGTGACTACCACCTGCCGTCGTTCGTCGGCTGGAACCTTGTGGGCGAACGGGACGCGGATGACGCGCGCATGCTCGAACTCCTGGAACCGTTCCGCCCGCACCGGGCACGCGTGGTGGCGCTGTTCGGACGGGAGGGCGTGCACCCGCCGCGCCGCGCGCCGAAGCGGGCGCTGCGTGACATCCGCGCGATCTAGCGCGACGGCCGCGCCCAGGGGCGTCGCCTTCCGGCGTCCCAGCCCTTCGAAACGGTCGTCGGTTGCGCGTGAGGCCGCCAGTACGATGCGCCGTCGTGACCCCCGTCGTCTTCTTCGGCCCGCATGGAACCTTCGCCGAGGAAGCTCTGCTCAGTCAGCCCGACCTCGCCGCGCTCGACCGTGAACCGCTTTCGTCGATTCCGGATGTCTTGGTCGCGGTGAACGATCACGCCGCCGAGTTGGGCGTCGTGCCGATCGAGAACTCGATCGAAGGATCGGTCTCGGTCACGCTGGACACGTTGGCCTTCGAGACGGACCTTCTCATTCAACGTGAGGTCGACCTGCCGATTTCGCTCGGACTGTTCGTCAAGCCGGGTGTGAGGCTCGCCGAGATCCGCCAGGTCCTGTCGTTTCCGATCGCCGCGGCCCAGTGCCGTGGATACCTGAAGCGGAAGCTGCCGCGTGCCACCTTCGTCGCGTCGCACTCGACGGCCGATGCTGCGGCGACCGTCGCTCGATCGAAGCGCACCGATCTGGCGGCGATCGGGAACAAACTGGCGGCCGAGATCTACGGGCTCAAGACGCTGGCCTCGGACATCGAGGATCACCCGGAGAACCAGACGCGCTTCGTGGTGGTTGGGCGCGGGATTCCGGCACCGACCGGTCATGACCGCACCACGATCGTCTGCTTCCAACGCGCCGATCGTCCGGGTTCGCTGCTCGCGATGCTCCAGGAGTTCGCGGCTCGCCGGATCAACCTCACGAAGCTGGAATCGCGTCCGACGAAGCGGATCCTCGGCGACTATTGCTTCTTCATCGACATCGAAGGCCACATCAACGACGAGCTCGTCGGCGACTGCCTGCGCACGCTCGCGGCGAAGGTGGCGCACGTGAAGTTCCTGGGCTCCTATCCCGTCGCCGGACTCGATGGTCCCGCGCGCCGGAGCGCGGTCACGAAGGCCTGGCGCGATGCCGATACGTGGTTGGGAGACCTCCGCGCGCAGGTCCGGGCGCAGGACGAGTGACGCGGCGATGATCGACCTCAAACGGTTACGGGACGAACCCGACTACCGCACCGGCATCGAACGCAAACGCGTTCGGGCCGGCCTGATCGACGACGTGCTCGCGGCCGACGCGCGTCACCGCGCGTTGCTCACCGACGTCGAGGAACTCCGAGCGCGTCAGAACGCAGCGTCCAAGGAGATTGGTCAGGCCACCCCAGACGAACGAACCGCGAAGATCGCCGCCGCGAGCGAGTTGAAGGAAGTGCTCGCGGCGCGCGAGGCGGAGCTGGCGCCGGTCGAGGCTGCGCTGCGCGCGCTTGCGCTCGGTGTGCCCAACCCCGCCGATGCCTCGGTGCCCGATGGCGGTGAAGACGAGGGCGATGTTCTGCGCACCGTCGGCGACGCGGGGCCCGCGCCGGCGCTCGATCACGCGGCCTTTGCCGAGGTCATGGGATTCGTCGACACCGAACGCGGTGCCGAGGTCGGTGGCTCGCGATTCGCGTACGTGATGCGCGAGGCCGTGCTGCTCGAGTTCGCGTTGGTGCAGTGGGTGTTCAGGCTCTTAGTGGAGGAAGAGTTCGTGCCGGTTGCGCCGCCGGTACTGGTGCGCGAACACGTGATGGAAGAAGCGGGCTTCTTCCCGACCGACCGCAGCCAGGTGTACGACCTTCCCGAAGACGAGTTGTTCCTCGTCGGAACGAGTGAGGTCCCGCTCTCTGCACTCCATCGCGGTGAGCTGTTCGATCGGGCATCGATGCCGCGCCGCTACGCCGGCTTCTCCACCAACTTCCGACGCGAGGCCGGCACGTACGGCAAGGACACGCGCGGAATCTTTCGTGTGCATCAGTTCGACAAGGTCGAGATGTTTGCATTCGTCACGCCGGATCAGTCGGACGCGGAACACGAGCGCATCCTCGCCGTGGAGGAGCAGATCATCGGGGGCCTCGGCTTGCCGTATCGCATCGTGAATATCGCCGCCGGCGACCTCGGTGCCGCCGCGGCCAAGAAGTTCGACATCGAGGTCTGGCTCCCGAGCGAAGGTCGCTATCGCGAGGCCACGAGCTGCTCCAACTATCGCGAGTTCTCGGCTCGTCGGCTCCGCACTCGCGTGCGTGCCGACTCGGGCACCGAGTTCGTCCACACGTTGAACGGCACCGCATGTGCGATCAGCCGGACGCTCGTGTATCTGTTCGAGCACTACCAACAATCCGACGGTTCCTTCGCCGTCCCCGACGTGCTCCGGCCCTTCACCAACTTCGCCTCCGTCCCACCCCGTCCGTAACCCCCCGAACGCTTTGAGCGCGTAAAGCGCGCCAGGAATGGCGCGCTTCGCGCGTGGGAACGGCGACGGACGCCGGTACGCTGCTGCGCGTGGCTGGTCTCGGGACGAACGATCCGTGTTGGTGTGGCAGCGGACTGAAGTACAAGAAGTGCCACCGGAACCAGGACCAGCCCGTCCGGGCCGGAACGCTTGGTCCCCCGCGCGACGTGCCGGCGGAGATCGAACGCCCGCCGTACATCGCTACGGACGGCTGGCCCCGCGGCCGGGACGAGCCGTTGGTCAAGCCGCCGGAGGTCATTGCCGCAATGCATCCCGCGGGCATCGCCGCCGGTGAGGTGCTCGACGCGGTTGGTGCCACGGTGGCGCCCGGCGTGACCACGGACTTCCTCGACGAGGTCGCTCACAACGCGTACATCGAACGCGGTGGGTATCCGAGCACGCTCGGCTACAAGGGCTATGAGAAGTCGGTGTGCACGTCGGTGAACGAAGTGATCTGCCACGGGATTCCGGACGATCGTGCGCTGCGCGCAGGCGAGATCGTCAACGTCGACGTCACGATCTTCCTTGGCGGGGTTCACGGCGATTGCAACGCCACGTTCGCCGTCGGCGAAATCGACCCGCGGTCGACGGAACTGATTCGCGTCACCAAAGAATCGCTGTACCTCGGGATCGAAGCGGTGAAGCCCGGCGCGCCGGTGTGGGCGATCGGACGGGCGATCCAACAGCACGCGGAGAGTCACGGGTTCGGAGTCGTGCGCTCGTTTTGTGGGCACGCCATCGGCCGTGAATTCCACGGCGGCCTTTCGATCCCCCACTACGAAGAACAAGCGGCGTCGATGCTCCTCGAGCCGGGCATGACCTTCACCATCGAACCGATGATCACCATGGGTTCGTATCGCGAACGGCTCTGGTCCGATGGCTGGACCGCGGTGACGAGTGACGGCCTGCGTACCGCGCAGTTCGAACACACCCTTGTGGTCACCGACGACGGCGCCGAGATCCTCACGCCGTCCGAGGTCCTGCCGCTGCGTCTCTGACGACCGTTGCGGTCGCAGGCGCGCCCGATCTCCTAGCCTGCGAGATGCTTCGGGAGGGGTGCCGGAGAGGACGAACGGGACGGTCTTGAAAACCGTTGAGCGCAAGCTCCGTGGGTTCGAATCCCACTCCCTCCGCCAAGTAGCTCTGTTTCGAACCCAGACAGAGATGAATGGCCGTTCGGTTGCCGGATCGGTCCTGGCGACGTTTGCGTCGCAGGGCCATCAGGCTCGGCCGAATGTTCATCTCGTCCCACCACTCACTGGCTGACAGCCAGGCGGGAACGCCGCCTCGCCAATCCTGGTTGTGGTGGCCTCGGCTGAGCCCTTCGGGTTCGTTGTCGTTCTCCGTGTCCTGCTTTGACGTGGGCCTCGTGATGGCGTCCGGTGACTCGGTCTTGGCAGCCTCTTCGAGCATCTGCGGGTTCAGGAGCTGTTTGAAGGGTTCGGCCAGGTCGGCGCTGAGGATGCCGTCTTCGTCGACGTAGAACTTCTCGAACACGGCTTGGTTCAACTGCCGCCGAAGCGTTGGCGACGCCTCCTCGTAGAGCTGGTCGCAGCGAGTCGAGAACTTGAGGCAACGTTCCAAGGTGGAAGTGACCTGCGCGTAGCTCAGCTCGGTGGCTGCGACGCGAGCTTCGGTGCGCTGGATGTCGTTGGTGAGTTGTGCTTGTTCGGTCTTGAAGAGATCAATCGGTACCGCGTCTTGGTAATAGGCCTGCATCAGCTTCTGCCTTTTCGCTTCGAGACCCTGCAGGGCGCGGGTCGCAACTCGGCGGGTGTGTGCCTCGGTCTCGTGATACTGCGCCAGGTCTTGTTCGAGGATGGTGTGGAGCAGCTGGGCGTACTCAGCGTTCAGCCGGAGGTGTGCCCACTTGTCTTGAACTTGCTCCTCGATGATCTCGACCGGCACGTAGCGACGGACACAGTCCGTGCGTTTCTGGTGTCGACCGACGCAGAAGAAGTACTGGTAGGTGGTGCCGTGCCGGTTGGTTTTCTGGTCGAAGCACAGTCGACTGCCGCAGGCTCCGCAGTAGATGCTGCCCTTCAAGTAGTGCGGGAACTTCCGTTGCTTCTCACCAAACCGATGCGTGTCCAGCACGGCCTGTACCCGATAGAAGAGTTCTCGGCTGATCAACGGCGAGTGGGTGCCGTCGAACTGGACGCCCTGCCAGGTGACGATGCCGATGTAGTACGGGTTGCGCAACATCCGCTGCACACTCGACCGACTCAACGGCCGTTCCGGCAGGCTGGGTGACGCCGAGATCGTCATCCCCCGCGCTTCGAGCTGCTCGGCCAGTTGGACGATCGTCGTCTCACCAGTAGCGAAAGTCTCGAACGCCCAGATGACATGCTCCGCGCGGTCGTCGTCGATCGCGACAGTGCGCATCTCACGGCCGTTGCTGCGCTCCAAGGTGTTGAGATAACCGTGCGCAGCTCGGCCCATCGTGCCGCCAGCTTCGACTTTCTTGCGAGCCTTGACCTTGATCTCTTCACTAAGGTTGTCGGAGTGGTACTGATCAACCACGGACTGCATGCCCTTGTGGAGCTTCCCGGCTGCGGTGTCGTCGAAGTGCTGAGTGCAGGAGATCAGCTTCACGCCGGCCTGCTCCAGCGCGCCACCGACAACGGCCAGTTGGGTGACGCTGCGCATCAGCCGGTCGAGCTTGTGGACGATCAGGTAGTCGACCTGTTGCGTGTTGACCTCTTCGATGAGACGCTTCAGATCTTTGCGGTTGGCGCTGCGGCCGGAAGCACCCGCGTCGATGAACTCACCGACAACCTCGACGCCCATTTCTTCGGCC
>JANYJV010000094.1 GCA_025361725.1 Acidimicrobiia bacterium
TTATGGTGGTCGGGCTGCCGGGACTCGAACCCGGGACCTTCGGTCCCCCAGACCGACGCGCTAACCAAGCTGCGCCACAGCCCGTACGAAGGGCGTGAGTCTACGCACCGCGCCGGTGCCGGCCCGAGCCGGGTCGGCGGCCATGGTCGGCGAGCGCTTCGCAGTCCAAGCCGAGAAAACCCACGGGCGGCAAGGGCGGTCGCGTCTCGTTGCGCGCCGACCACCCGCACCGAGTTCGTCGCGGCATTCAACCGCGGCGGGATCCTGCGCCTCCACGGACTCCGGACAACGCTGCCCTTGTTGGTGCCGGCCGATGTCGCCTGACTCGCCGAGCTGACTGGTCGCGCCTACGGCTCCACGCCGCCACAACGCCGACTTTTGTGCACTTTGGGGGCGCCTGACGCCCCAAAGTGCACGAAAGTCGGAGGAGCACACGAGGAGGACCGAGCGAGTTCAGCTGACGAGCCAGGCGAGGGCTTGGAAGAGGCGGTAGAGCAGGTAGATCACGATGAGGACGGCGAGGAGCTTCAAGTGCCACGGGACGGGTGGGAACTCCTCCTCTTCCGCGGCGGCCTTGGCCACCTCCCCCACCTCGACGGTCCGCCCGCAGGTGGGGCAGGTGCCGTCGGTGGTCACCGTCGACGGTGACAGGAATCGATCGCAGTCGTCACACCACGGCATGAGCGGCGATCAGACCGGCGGCACACCGTGACGACGGTGGAAGTCGTCACGCGTGCGGGTGCGCGCCAAGGCGAACCGAGCGATCAACTCGGAGCGCAGCGCGTCCGGCTCGACGACTGCGTCGACCACGAGCTCGGCCGCAAGGCGGATCAGGTCGACGTCGGCTTCGTACTCGGCCCGCTTTTCGGAAACGAACGCGGCGCGTTCGTCGGCATCTTCGATCGCCTGGATCTTGTTGAAGTACACCGCGTTCACCGCGGGCTCCGGACCCATGACCGCAATCTGCGCGCTCGGGAGCGCGAGACACGCGTCCGGGTCGAACGCCGGACCGCACATCGCGTAGAGGCCCGCGCCGTAGGCCTTGCGCACAATCACACTGATCTTCGGAACCGTCGCCTCGGCGACCGCGGTGATCATCTTGGCTCCATGGCGGATGATGCCTTCGCGCTCGACCTTGCTGCCGATCATGAACCCAGGGACGTCGGCGAGGAAGAGCAGCGGAACGTTGAACGCATCGCACAACCAGATGAAGCGGGCCGCCTTATCCGAGCTGTCCCTGAACAGCACGCCGCCGAGGTGCAACGGATTGTTGGCGACGATGCCGATCGTCTGACCGTCGAGCCGGGCGAAGCCGGTGACAAGTTCCTTGGCGAAGAGTGGCTTCAACTCGAAGAGCGAGCCTTCGTCGACGAGCGCAGCGATGACCTTGCGGATGTCGTACGCGCGCCGCTCCTCCAGCGGGACGACATCCCCGATCGGTTTGGCCGACGCAATCGGCGCGGTGGGTGCAACCATGGGTGGGTCACTGCGCCACGAAGTGGGCAGGTAGGAGAGCCAGCGCTTCGCGGCATCGATGGCTTCCGGGTCGTCGGCCATGAGATTGTCGCCGCAACCACTGACGGTGGCGTGCATACGCGCGCCGCCCATTTCCTCGAGCGACACCTGCTCGCCGATCACCTCGGCCGCCATGCGCGGCGAGCCGAGATACATCGAGGCGTTGCCCTCCACCATGAACACGGCGTCGCAGAAGGCCGGGATGTACGCGCCACCCGCAGCCGACGGTCCGAAGAGGCAACAGATCTGCGGCACCCGCCCGGAGAGCCGCACCTGGTTCGCGAAGATTCGGCCCGCGCCGCGCCGTCCGGGAAACAGCTGGACCTGATCGGTGATGCGGGCACCGGCGGAGTCGACGAGGTAGACCACCGGGAGCTCGTGCTTGAGCGCGGTCTCGGTGAGGCGCACGATCTTCTCGACGGTGCGCGCGCCCCACGAGCCTGCTTTCACGGTCGGGTCGTTCGCCATCACACAGACGGGACGCCCATCGATGCGGCCGGTGCCGGTGACCACACCGTCGGCGGGCAAGTCGTCGGCCAAGGCATTGGCGAGGAGTGCGTCCTCGACGAAGGACCCGTCGTCCAGCAGCCGCGCGATGCGGTCACGAACAAACAACTTGTTTGCGGCGGCGAGCTTGCCGCGGTCTTTCTCCAGATTCCCGGCGAGCGCCCGCTCCGTTCGCTTCGCAACTTCCTCTGCACTCACGCTTGGGTCTCCACTGTTCTGGTGCGCGGGCCCGAGCGCATGACCTGGCCGGGGAGTTCACGGCCGACGATGTCCTGGGCCACGTGTGCACACGCGATCAGTGCGTCGAGATCGACGCCGGTGTGGACTCCCATGTCTTCGAGCATGTGCACGAGATCCTCCGTCACGATGTTGCCGGTTGCGCCCGGAGCGTAGGGACATCCCCCGAGGCCGCCGATCGACGCGTCGAACCGGGTCACGCCGAGCTCCATCGCAACGACGACATTCGCAAGGCCGGTACCGCGAGTGTTGTGAAAGTGAAGGCCGACCTCCGACGCAGAGATGCCCACGGCTGCCAGTGCATCGAGCAAGGTCTGGACGCGTCGCGGACTGGCCATGCCGGTGGTATCCCCGAAGCTCAACCGGTCCGCGCCGGCGTCTCGGAGTTGGTGCGCGAGTTCTGCGACCCGAGCCTCGGGGACGTCGCCTTCGTACGGGCAACCGAACGCCGTGGACACGATCGCCTCGACCGGCGTCCCGGCCCCATGGGCCAGCTCGGTCAACTTCGCGGCGGCGGCAATCGAATCGGCGACCGACCGCTTCACGTTCCTCTGGTTGTGCGTCTCACTCGCGCTGACCACGACCTCGATCTCGTCGACGGCGGCGGCGAGCGCGAGCTCCGCACCCTTCACGTTGGGAACCAGCGCCCGATACGCGACGCCCGGCACCCTGGTGATTCCGGCCATGACCTCGCCGGCTCCGGACATGGGCGGAATGGCCGCCGGCGATACAAACGAGACCGCCTCGATCCGACGCAAGCCCGTCGCGCTCAACGCGTCGATCAGCCGAACTCGATCCCCGATCGGGACGGTCGCTTCGTTCTGGAGACCGTCGCGGGGCCCCACTTCCCCGATCTCCACCGACTCCGGCCATCCCGACATCCGCGGCAGGCTACCGGTCCGTCTGTGCCTGCCTCGGCGTGCACCACCGACTCATCGATTTCACGGGTGACCCCCAGCAAGTTCCCAGATTGGTGACTCACGATGCCGGCATGACCATTCACAGCATCCTCCGGGCGAAGCGCACCTGGCTCAACCGCCGCATCGACGTCGCTCGACGGCACGTGGAACGCGACGACGGACAGCGGGGTGCAATACCGGGTCGGTGAGGTGCTGTTCGGTCAGGGTACGACCGCGGTCGGGAAGACGATTGCCGTCACCCGGAACCGTTCGGTGCCTGCGGACGGAACGCAGATCACCGTGAAGGCAACCGGCAACCACAGCGAACTCGTGTTCCTGATCAACTTCAAGGCGACGTAACTCGGTATCAAGATCCGGCGTAGCACGTTCGAAACTCTCCGATATGCATTCGACGTCGAGCTGGAGACTCCAATGGCCGTGACCAAGCTCGGACTCGTCGACCCGGCGACCAGTCCCTAACTGTCCGGCTGCTTCGCGCCGGTGCACCAGGAGATCAGCACCACCCAAGTGGCGGTCGAGGGGGACCTGCCCGCCGACCTGATCGGGACGTACATCCGGAACCGGTCCCAACCCGAAGTTCACGCCGCTCGGCAGCTACTTGTATCCCATCGAGGGCGACGGGATGTTGCACGCGGTGTCGTTCGGACCCGATGCTGTTCACTACCGAAACCGTTGGGTGCGCACCCGTGGTCTCGAAGCCGAAGAACGCGCCGGCCGAGCCCTCTTCGGCGGCATCATGACCCCCGCGTTCGTCGACCCCGCATTGCTCGGTCCGGATCCCGATCCCGGCTGGCCGACCAAGCTCGATGCCTTCATCAATGTGGTCGCGCACGACGGACGCTATCTGGCCCTCGAGGAGGGCCTGCCCGCGTACGAAGTGTCCGCCGACCTCGAAACCGTCGGGCGCTACGACTTCTGCGGTGGCCTGGCCAAGGGACTCACCGCTCACCCGAAGCTCGATCCGATCACCGGTGAGCTGGTGGTGTTCCGCTACGACATCGAGGCACCGTTCCTCACTTGGGCCATCGTCGCCGCCGATGGATCCATGGCCCAGCCCGAGACCGCGCTCGACGGTGTGGACCAGGCTTTCATGATCCACGACTGTGCGATCACCCCCCGATATCTCGTGCTCTCAATCGGACCGGCGACGTTCGACATCGAGGCGATGCTCGCGGGCGGCCCGATGTTGTCGTGGCAACCCGATCTCGGAATGCGCATTGCCGTGATCCCGCGCGATGGGTCGAGTCCGGTCCGTTGGATCGAGACCGACGCGTACTGGGTGTGGCACTACGCCAACGCCTACGAAGTCGGCAATGCCATCGCAATGGACTTCCCGCACTGGAACGTTCCCGGTTTCCTCACCCCCGACACCGAGGTCACCGGCGCGTACGTGCGAACGATCCTCGACCCCGCCGCCGGCACCATCGAGTTCGAGACCGTGCAGGACGCGATGACCGAATTCCCCCGCATCGACGAGCGCCGCCTCGGCCACCCACACCGTTACGTCATCGCCACCGCGGGCAGCGGTTCAGTGCCGCTCGCACCGGGTGAGCATGACGCGCTGTGTCGCATCGATCTCGAGACGAAAACCATGGAGCAGTACCCCACGGGTGGCGCGATCGGTGAAGCCGTATTCGCGCCCAAGCCGGACGGAACCGGCGAACTCGACGGGTACTACCTCGCGTTCGTCAACGCGCTCGACGGCGACCACACCACGTTCAATATCTGGGACGCCGCATCATTCCCCGGTGCGCCGCGCGCCCGCATCCATCTCCCGCAACGAGTACCGAACGGACTGCACGGGAACTGGTTCCCCGCGGCCTGAGCCCCGACGCCGCTTACTCGCCGCGGCGACGGACCCGGAGCTTGATCGGCGTAGGACCGAGTTCGAAGTACTCGCGGATCATGCGCTCGATGTAGCGCAGGTACGTGGCGGGCAAGTTGCGCGTGGCGAACAGCGTGAACGTGGGTGGATCGGCCGCGCCCTGAGTGGCGTAGAGAATGCGCGGGCGGTGACGCTTGTCCAGCGGTGGCGGATGGCGCTGTTGCGCCTCCCGCACCACGCGGTTGAGCGCGGCCGTCGGGATACGCATGTGGTACGCCGTCTCCGCCTCGCGCAAGGCCGGAAGCACACTCTTCAGGTTCTTGCCCGTGAGCGCGGAGAGCTTGAGCGTCGGTGCGTAACCGAGAAAGCCCATGCGGTCCGCCACGTCGACCTGGATCTGCTCGCGCTCCTCGGTGGCGATGAGATCCCACTTGTTGAGCACCAGCACGATCGCGGTGCCGGCACCATCGATGCGCTCGGCCAATCGTTGGTCCTGATGGGACACACCCTCCGTGGCATCGATGACCAGGAGCGCGGCATCGGCGAGATCCACGGCATCCAGCGCGCGCAGAACGGAGTAGTACTCGGTGTCCTCGTCCACTCGGCTCTTCCGACGCATGCCGGCAGTGTCGATGAACTTGAGGGTGCCGTCCTCGGACTCGACGATGGTGTCGATCGTGTCTCGGGTGGTCCCGGGCATGTCGTGCACCACGCTACGCTCGTCGCCGACGAGTCGGTTGAACAGGGTGGACTTGCCCACGTTCGGTCGCCCGACGATGGCCACCGAGAACATACGGTCGGCGTCGGCTTCGACCGGTTCGGCCACCTCCGGCGCCGGCGGTAGCAACTTCACCAGCGCGTCGAGCAAATCGCCGCTCCCCCGTCCGTGGATCGCCGACAGCGGGTGCGGGTCACCCAGCCCGAGCTTCACCATCGGCCAGATGTCGCGCTCACGCCGGTCGTCGTCGGCCTTGTTGGCCACGAGTAGCACCGGGCGGTCGGCGCGCTGGAGGATGCGGGCGATCTGTGCATCTTCGTCGGTGAGGCCGACGGTCACGTCGACGACCACCATCACGACATCGGATTCGCGAATCGCCCGCTCGGCTTGGAGACTCACTTGCTTCGCAAGCGGTTCGTCGGTGGCGATCCAACCGCCGGTGTCGATGATGCGGAAGGAGCGACCGTTCCAATCGGCGACGAGTTCCTTGCGGTCACGGGTGACGCCGGGCTTTTCCTGCACGATGGCCTCGCGCCGGCCGACGATCCGGTTGACGATCGTGGACTTGCCCACATTCGGACGGCCGACGACGGCGACGACGGGCAGCACGGGACTCATGAAGCCGCACCCACGAGCGCCGGACGGCGATCCAACGCCCGCACGAGTGAAACGCCGTCAGTGTCGACGACCTCGACCGCACGGGGCAGATCGGCCAGGGTCAGGCCGTCGAGGAAACGATCTTCGGACAGCACGACGTCAGGGATCAACACGCGTGCGTCAGCAGGGACGGCACTCAGCGCCCGGGTGAGGTCGGCCCCGGTGAGCAGGCCGGTCACCGCGATGTTGCCGCCGAAGAATTGATTGGCGACGGGCAGCACCGTGACGTCGACGCCGGCGAGTTCCGTCAGCGAATTTTTCATCGGCGCCAACACGCGGGCGCCGTACTCGCCGGTGAGGATCACGATGGGTGCGTTCGCATCCCGCGCCTGCTCGACCCGGGCGTCGGACCGGGCGTCGACGAGATGCAGGCCCGGCGCACGCGGCGCGCGGTAGCCACTCGCGGGTGCGCCATCGACCCACGCGAAGAATCCGGACCGCGGCCCCATGCCGCCGACCGCATCGCCCGCGATCGCGGCGTCGACCTCGGCGGCGAACGTCGTGGCCATGCCGATGCCGTTCTCGTGTTGGGCCAGTCCGTCGTACTCATCGAGCGCGGCGAACGGTCGGTCGGCCATGAGGTAGTACTCGTCGGCGGCGAAGATCATGCGGTGGCCGAGCGCCGCGACAAACCGCGACTGCCACGCCTCGATGACATCGAGCACCGTCTCCGCCTCGGCGCGTGTGTGAGGGCGCATGTCCGCCTCGGTGGTGTAGTCCGAAACGCCGAGCGGTACGGCGCCGACCGACGCGAGGTTCGGGAAACGATCGAGGATGCCGAGGAGCGTGTCGTCGAGGACCGCGCCGTCGTTGACGCCGGGACACACGACGATCTGACCGTGGACCTCCACGCCGGCGTCGAGCAACAAGCCGAGCCACCGCAGACTCGTCGCACCGCGACGGTTGCGCAGCAGTGCGGTGCGCACGTCCGGATCCGTGGCGTGAATCGACACGTAGAGCGGGCCGAGGCCTTCGGTGATCACACGCTCGAGATCTGCCTCGGTGAAGCGAGTGAGCGTGGTGAAGTTCCCGTACAGGTGCGAGAGGCGGTAGTCGTCGTCCTTGAGGTACAGGCTCTTCCGCATCCCCTTGGGGAGCTGGTAGATGAAACAGAACGGGCAGTGGTTGTCGCAGGTGCGCACGCGGTCGAAGACCGCACTGTCCAACTCGATCCCGAGTGGCGCGCCGGGCGCCTTCTCGATCGTGACTCGGCGCTCGCCGTCGCCGCGCTTCAGGGTGAGCGCGACATTCGGTTCGTCGACCTGCACCTGATACCGAATGACGTCACGGAGTTCTTCGCCGTTGACATCCACGAGCTCGTCGCCGACTCGCACGCCCGCACCGTCGGCCGGACTTCCGGGCGCGACGGCAACAACACGTGCAAGGGACATCGGGTGAGTCTAGGGCCGCAATTGGCGGGAGTTAGCCTTGGGAAATGGCTGTTCGCAAGGTGCTCCTCGCCGAACCGCGCGGCTTCTGCGCCGGGGTAGAAATGGCGATCAAAGCCCTGGCGTGGATGGTTCGTCTGTTCCCGGCGCCCGTGTACTGCTACCACGAGATCGTTCACAATCGCCTCATCGTGGAGCGGTTCGAGAACCTCGGCGTCATCTTCGTCGACCAGATCGACGACGTTCCCGAAGGCGCACCGCTCATGTTGTCGGCCCACGGGTCGGCGCCGGAGATCGTCACTGCGGCCCAAGCCAAGGACCGCTTCGTCGTCAATGCGGTGTGTCCCCTGGTGACCAAGGTGCATCACGAAGCCCGAGTGCGAGCCGAGAAGGGGTACACGATTCTCTACGTCGGTCATGCGGGTCACGACGAAGCCGTTGGCACCCTCGCGGTCGCGCCGGACTCGATCCGGTTGGTGGAGCACGACCACGATCTGGACGACGCACTCGCGACCGTCGACGATCCCACCAAGGTCGCGCTGCTCGCCCAAACCACGTTGGCGCTGCACGATTGGGAGGGCGTCGCCTCCGAGGCGCGCGGCCGTTTCCCGGCACTGTGGACCGCCACCCGCAACGATCTGTGCTTTGCCACCACCAACCGCCAGTCCGCGTTGACGGCGATCGCGGTCCGGGACGATGCCGTCGTGGTCATCGGCAGCGCCAACTCGTCCAACACGATTGCGCTGGCGAAGGTGGCAACGGCGGCCGGCTGCGCGAACGTCCTGCGCGTCGACGGTCCGGACGAGCTGGATCTCGCAGGTCTCGGTGATGCCGCCGTCGTCGGTGTGACCGCGGGTGCGAGCGCGCCGGAAGATGTCGTGCAGGCCGTCATCGCGAAACTCGCACCGACCGAGGGTGTCGAGCTTGTACACGTCACCGAGGAGGACGAGTACTTCCCTCCCCCGCGTGAACTCCGCGAACTCATACCGCCGGACGACCGCACCATCTCCGCCGCCGAAGTCCTCACCGGCCTCGTCCGCGCCCCCGAGTAAAGCGCTAAACCCACCGTCTGGCGTCGCTCAGGCCGACGCGCGCGGCGCTGGTGACGCCAGAGCGTGGGTTTGGGGCTACTGGACCCCGGCGTCGGCGTTGGCGGCGTCGAAGAGGGATTGGAGCGACTTCATCAACTCGTCACTGACCGAGACCAGATCCGCACGCTTGCGCGTACTCGCGCCTTCGGGTGGGTAGATGGGCGCACCTACGTGCACCGACACGCGATGCAGCTTCGGCAGCTTCTTTCCGCTCGCCAAGATCGCTTCGCTGCCACCGATCGCGACCGGCACGATCGGGCACCCGAGTTTCACGGCGAGGTACGCGGTGCCGTCGAAGAGCGGGGTGATGGTCAACCCATGGGCGCGCGTTCCTTCGGGGAACACCGCCGCGGGTTCGCCGGATTCGAGCGCGTGCTGCACGGCCTTGGTGGCCGAGCGCGCACTGGCGGAGCCGCGGGTGACGGGGATGCCGCCGAGTGCGAGGAACAATTTCGCGCCGACGGGGTGCTTGAACAACTCTTCCTTGGCCATGAACCGAATGCGCCGACGGGTGACGAACGACGCAAACGGCGTGTCGAAGTACGACCGGTGGCTGGGGGCGACGATGAATACGCCCGAAGTGGGAACGTGTTCCGTCCCGGTGATCTTGATCCGGAACAGCACTTTGCTCAGCGCGAGCAACACACCGCGCGCAAACGCGTAGAACATCAGGATGCTCCTTCTGCCGCTCGGTACCGATCGACGATTTCCGTCACGATGGACTGCGGCGTTCGGCCGGTGGTGTCCACGATCGTTGCGCCGTCGGCGGTTTGCAGCGGCGAAACCGCACGGCTGGAATCCGCCGCGTCTCGCTGGGCCATCGCCGATTGCACATCCTCCACCGAGATCGCGCGACTCGCGGCAGCTTCGTCCTGTTGACGGCGACGGGCGCGTTCTTCCTCGGACGCGGTGAGATACACCTTCACGCGCGCGTCGGGGAACACCACCGATCCGATGTCGCGACCTTCCACGACACCTCCACCGTGTTGATCCACCCACGCCCGCTGACGCGCCACAAGGGCTTGGCGAACTTCGGGGATGGCGGCGATCTGGGAGACGAGCTGGGTCACCGCCGGACCACGAATCTCGACCGAGATGTCGGCACCCGCCAAGGTCGTCACGCCATGCTGCACCGCGATCGCGGCGTTCTCCGCCACGGTCGTCACCGCCGCCGCGTCCTCGGGATCGACGCCACTCAGCAGCACGCCGTACGCCACCGCGCGATACATCGCGCCGGTGTCGAGCATCTCGAACCCGAGCGCTTCGGCCACGCCGCGCGCGATGGTGGACTTGCCCGATCCGGACGGGCCGTCGATCGCCACCACCTTCTCGGCCTCTGGCGAACCGCTCATGAGGGGTTCACGATTGCTTCGAGGTCCGCGGCAAACCCGGGATACGAGATCGCCGTGACACCGAAGCCCCGCACGGTCGTCTCGCCGCTCGCCGCCAAACCCGCAACGGCACCGGCCATCGCGATCCGGTGGTCGCCGTGACTCTTGAGCGACGCGCCCTTGGGCGCACCGCCGTGAATCACCAGACCATCGGGCCGCGCCTCCACACCGATGCCGAGTTGGGTGAGTTCCTGTTCGACGGTTCCGATGCGGTTGCTCTCCTTGACCGCCAACTCGGCGGCGTCATAGATCGTGGTCGTGCCGTCGGCGAACGCGGCGGCGATGGCGAGGACGGGGAGCTCGTCGATGATGGATTCGTCGCCGGCGATGTCCGTCGCGATGAGTCGATTGGCGACCACGTGAACCTCTCCCACCGGTTCGCCCACTTCCACGCCGGTCTGCGTGATCTCGATCTGCGCGCCCATGCGGCGCAGCACGTCGACGTACGCGATCCGAGCCGGGTTCAAACTCACCGACTCGACCACTAGATCCGACTCGGGGACGATGCACGCGGCGACGATGAAGAACGCCGCCGAGGACGGATCACCCGGGATGGTCAGCTCGAATGGGGTCGGTTCACCGGCGCGCACCCGTAGATGACTCGGACCCACGCGCTCGATGGGCGCGCCCAAGGCCGTGAGCATCCGCTCGGTGTGATCTCGGCTCGGCGCCGGTTCGGTGATTTCGGTGATGCCATCGGCCTGGAGCCCAGCGAGCACGAGCGCGGTCTTGACCTGACCGCTCGCGGTGGCGAGTTCGTGACGGAAACCGCGGAGATCACCGCCGCGGACCACGATCGGAGCGAGCGCGCCACCGTCTCGGCCGTCGACGCGCGCGCCTGCGGCCGCGAGCGGATCCAGGACGCGCCGCATCGGCCGCGCCGAAAGTGACTCGTCGCCGACGAGCACGGACAAGAAATCACGGCCGGCAACCAGCCCGGCGACCATCCGCATGGTGGTGCCGGAGTTCCCGCACTCAAGCACACCGGTCGGTTCCCGGAGACCCTCGAAGCCGAGCCCGCGCACGACGGCTCCGTCACCCTCGGCGCGGATTTTGACGCCCAACGCCTCCAGACATGTCACCGTCGACGCGACGTCCGCACCGTTTGCGAGCCCACGAAGCGTCGACCGGCCGTTGGCGATCGCCGCGAAGATCAGCGCACGGTGCGAGATGCCCTTGCATCCCGGCACCCGCACCCGCCCAAGCAACGGCCGCCCACCGATCACCGTCAACTCACTCGGCGCGTCGAGCCCGTCCTTCAGGGTCATGTCATGTCCGATCGGCTGACGTGGTAGCCGGAATCGGTGAGCGCAGTGTCGAAGGCGTCGGCTCCGTCGACGGGCACGACGAGGACCAGCACACCCCCATCACCCTCGATCGAGTGCGCGATCTCGATGTCGACGATGTTTACGCCGAGTCGCCCGGCCATCGTGGTGACCTCGGCGAGCACCGCGGGGCGGTCAGGAACCGGCACGCGCAACTCCGCAAGCGGACCGCGGACCCGAGCGACCGAGGGCAGGTTGCGGCGAGCTCGACGGCCGCGTTCCAACGCCTCGAGCAACGCCTCGCCATCGCCGGCGTCGACCCACGCGCGCACCGAGTCCAGGGAACTGCGGTAGGCGTCGAGCGCGTGGAGGATCGCGGCGCGGTTGGCCACACAGATGTCCGGCCAGATGCCCGGGTGTCCCGCGGCAATCCGAGTCATGTCCCGGAATCCACCGGCCGCGAGCCGCATGAGCAACGCGTGCTCGTCACCGGTCGTGGTCGCGACGTTCATGAGCGTGGTAGCCGCGAGTTGGGGAACATGACTCACCACCGCAACGAGCGCATCGTGCTGCTTCGGGGGGATCTCGATGACTTCGGCGCCGAGCCGCCCGATCACGCCGCGGACTGCCGTATGCGCGTCAGGGTCGGTGTCCGCCGTCGGGGTGAGGACCCAGGTGGCACCGGCGAAGAGATCCGCGTCAGCGCCGTCGAGCCCATCCTGTTCCGACCCCGCCATCGGGTGGCCGCCGACGAATCGACCGGCGTGCTCGGGCCGCGCGGTCTTCACCGCGTCCAGGACCGCCGCCTTCACGGATCCGACGTCGGTGACCGCTGGTGCACCGGCGTCTAGCGCGGCAATGACCAGTTCGGCGACGCGGCCCACCGGTACCGCCACGATGACGACATCGGCCCCGGCAACGGCCTCCGCCACCGATCTGGCCACCGACTCGATCGCACCCATCTCGCACGCGCGTTCGGCCACCACAGGCTGGACGTCGAAGCCGTGGACCGTGATCCCGGCCTTGGTCAGGGCGAGGCCGATCGAGCCCCCGATGAGGCCGGTGCCGAGCACGGCGACGGTCATGTTCACTCCGGCAGGTCGTCGCGCAGCGTGGTCGCGCCTTCGAGGTAGACGTGATGCAGCTCGTCGCGAGCCCGTTCGGTGTAGAGGTGCATCAGCACTCGGATGGTGCGCGGCTTTCCGCCATCGATGTCGAGTTCCCGGGCGCAGAGCAGCGGGACGTCACCCAGGCCGAGCGCTCGTGCCGCCGTCGCCGGGAACTGGGCATGCAGGTCATCGGTGGCCGTGAAGATGATGCTCACCAGGTCGTCGGTGTCGATTCCATTGCGTTCGAGCATGGCGGCCACCAGGGCTTTGGTCTTCACGTCGATCTCGTCCACGGTGTCGACGTCACAGGTCGTCGCGCCACGCAGGCCTCGGAGTTTCACGCCGATCGAGGCTACTGGCTGACTTCGTCGGCACCGGGTTCGTTCGCCGCCACGGCGTCGGAATCCGGCGAGGCAGCGTCGAGCGGGTCGGGTTCGGTGCCGGTGGCTGCGTACAGGCCACGTACCTCGGCGGACGTGAGGAGGCGCCACTCCCCCGGCTTGAGAGTTCGGTCGGCGAGCTGACCGATCCGGGTGCGAATCAATCGCCGCACCGGATGCCCGACGGCGTCGCACATCCGCCGGACCTGCCGATTTCGGCCTTCGTGGATCACGATTGTGAGCGCCGCCGAGTCGTCGCGCCCTTGCGCGAGCTGCACCTTCGCCGGCGCCGTGACACCGTCGTCGAGCTCCACGCCCTCGCGCAGCACGCGCAGCGCGGCGCGAGTGGGAACACCGTCGACTTCGGCCAGATACTCCTTCTCCACCGAGAAGCGCGGATGAGTGAGGCGCAGCGTGAGCGAACCGTCGTTGGTGAGGAGCATCAGTCCCTCGGTCTCCCAGTCGAGTCGTCCGACCGGGTAGACCCGCGGCTCGCTCGGGACGATGTCGACAACCGTCGGTCGGCCTTCGGGGTCGTGCGCCGTCGACACCACCCGCACCGGCTTGTTGAGGAGGTAGTAGACGAGCCCGGGTTTGGTCGGCACTCGAATGCCGTCGATGTTGATGACGTCGACGTCCGCGTGGACCCGGCGCCCGAGAATCGCCACCTCATCGTTCACCGTGACCCGGCCGGCAGCGATGAGTTCCTCGCTCGCTCGACGCGAGCCGACGCCGGCCTCGGCCAGGACCTTCTGCAGCCGAGTTCCATCCGCCGCGGCGGTCACTCCGGGGTCGCGTCGGGTTCGGACTCAGACGTCAGGTCAATCGCCAGGTCAGCCTCACCGGCGACCGCAGCCGCGGCGTCTTCTACGACGGTCGGTTCGTCGATCTCCGCGTCTTGGTCTGTGTCTGAGTCTGCGTTGTCCTCGACCCGCAGACGGAGGCCGCGTTCGAGCGCCTCCACCACCGAGGCGTCGGGGACGAACTCCGCCAATGGCGGCAACGAATCGAGCGAATCGACACCCATCTGCTCGAGGAAACGGACCGTCGTCCCGTAAAGGATCGCTTGGCCCGGTCCCGGATCGTGACCGATCTCGGCGACATACCCGCGCTGGATCAACGTCGCGATCGTGGACTCGACGCTCACCCCGCGGATCGCCGCGAGTTGCGCGCGCGACACCGGTTGCTTGTAGGCGATGATCGCCAGCGTCTCGAGCGCCGGACCAGACAACCGTGCCGACTGGCCCTCGAGCACGAACCGTTCGATGTACGCCGCCATGTCGGGATGCGTTTGGTAGCGGTATCCGCCGGCCACCCGCGCCAGCGCGAAGCCGCGCCCGTCCCGTTCGTATTCGGCCATGAGTTCGGTGCACAGCGCTTCGATGTCGTCGACCGGCGTCTCGGTGAGCTGGGCCAGAAACTGCGGCTCGACCGGCTCGATCGCCGCCATCACCACGGCCTCGATCGCCCGCTTGGTCTCGTGGTTGCTCACGTCATCGGGCTACTGCGCGGCGACGGCGTCGGCGTCAGCGTCGAGGCGGGCAACGGCGCTCTCCCAGTCCTCCATCGCCACCAGGTCGAGCTCAGACTCGGCCATTTCGAAGCGCCGCACCGTGAGGTCACCGAAGGTCTCGACCTGATCGAGATCGACGATGCCCTGCTTGTACAGCTCCAACACCGCGAGGAACCGCACGATGACCTCGATGCGATCGTCGATGCCGGCGACGAGCGTGCGGAAGTTGACCGGCCGAGTGTGATTCAGGGTCAGCAGCACGGCATCGGCGGCTTCTCGCACGCTGATCCGGATCGGGGCAACGTGGAAGAGGTCCACTTCCGGCGGCGGCGCCGGCGGGGTAAGGCCGCGAATTGCCGCCGCCGCGAACTGGGCCGGCGTAACCCGCGCCAGTGGGTCCGGCGACAGTGAACGGAACGGCTCCTCGGGACCGGCCGACCGAGACACCACGCGTGCGCCGCGGCGGAGCATTCCTTGGAGGACCTTTGCGGCGTCCTTGAACGTCTTGCACTCCAGCAGACGCGCCAACAGCAGGTCACGCTCTTCGAAGCGCAGCAGTTCTTCGTCGAGTTCAATCATCTCCGCGCCCGGCAGCAGGCGGCGAACCTTCAACTCGATCAGGGTGGAGGCGATGAGCAGGAACTCGGTCGCGATGTTGAGATCGACGCGATCCAGCTTCTCGACTTCGATCATGAACCGATCGATGACCCCGGAGATCGAAACGTCCCAGATGTCCACCTCTTCCTTCAGGATGAGGTGGAGCAGGAGCTCGAACGGCCCCTCGTACACGGGCGTGCACACGTCGTAGGACATTCCCGAGCACACTAGCGACGCCCGCTGGTGCGATCGCGAACCTGATTTCCGAGAACTATCTTCAAACCATGGCGCGTCAGTTTTCGGGGATCAAACCGACCGGTGAGATGCATGTGGGCAATTACGTCGGGGCGGTCGGGCGGTGGGTGGACCAACAGGACGACGGCATCTTCTGTGTTGTGGATCTGCACGCGATGACGATGCCCTATGACCCTGCGGATCTCCGCTCCGAGACTGTCCGCCTGGCGACGCTCCTCCTCGCCAGCGGTCTCGATCCCCAGCGTTGCACGCTGTTCGTCCAGAGCCACGTGCCGGTGGTCGCCGAGCTGACCTGGATTCTCAACTGCGTCGCGACGGTGGGCGAACTCCGGCGAATGACCCAGTTCAAGGAGAAAGGGGACGGCCAGGAGTCGGTGAGTGCCGGCCTCCTCGACTACCCGGTCCTCATGGCCGCGGACATCCTGCTCTATGACACCGACGAGGTCCCGGTGGGTGAAGACCAGACCCAGCACGTAGAACTCACTCGCGACGTCGCGACGAGGTTCAACCACCGCTTCGGGGACACGCTGGTGGTGCCCAAGGCCACGGTGCCGCCGGTCGGCGCACGCATCAAGGACCTCCAGAACCCGACCGCGAAGATGAGCAAGTCGCTCGAGTCGCCGCAAGGAACGATCCTGGTCCTGGACGAGCCGAAAGCGATTACCAAGAAGGTGAAGTCCGCGGTCACGGACTCGGACACCGAGGTTCGCTACGACGTCGAGGCGAAGCCCGGCGTGTCCAACTTGTTGGCTTTGCTGTCCGTGGCGACCGGCACCCCGGTCCCGGACCTCGAGACCGAGTACGCAACCAGCGGATACGGAACGTTCAAAGGCGCAGTTGCCGACGCCCTCGTCGAGTACCTCAGGCCGACGCGAGAACGGTACGCGGAACTCGCCGCGGATCCGGCCGAACTCGCTCGGTTCCTCGCCGTCGGCGCCGCGCGCGCCGAGGCCATCGCGTCCGCAACGATGGACCGGGTCCGCACTGCGGTTGGCTTGCTCGCCACCCGCTGATGTTGGCTTTGGGTCATGCGGCCCTTGCGCGCCGCCACCTGCGGTCAGTGGTCGGCGGCGTCCAAACGTCGCAGCACGGACATCGGAATCGACGAGGACGCGAACCGCTCGGGGTGATGATGCAGTTCGGACCAGACCGCGGCAGCTTCAGTGCCTCCAGCCGCCCGGATCTGCGCGGCGCCGATCTCGTCGTGGGTCTGGTACAGACCCACTCGGCCCCGCCAGCCGGTCCGGCTCGCCCAACCGCGAACTCGCGCGTCGCCGATCACCGTGGCCAGCACCGTGGTCGTGACCCGACCGAATACTCCCAGACCAGCATCGAACTTGCCGACGTCGTGCAGCAGAGAAACACGAACCCACACCGGATCGTCGTCGGGGCCGAGCGCGTGCTCCATGACGCGGGCGCTGTGGATCAGATGCCGGCGGTCGGTATTCGACAGCCGGGTGAACAACGCGAGTTCGGGTGCCGGCGCGATCGATGCGACCCACTGTTCATCCTCCGGCGACGGCGGCCGACGGGACAGCGACGTGAAGAACCGTCGGACGTAGTGCCCGATCATCACGACGCTCACCTTCCCGCGCTCACGAGACGACGAAGTCCGCCAGGCTGCTGACGAGCGGCGAAATGACTTTTCCCGCCAAACCGGTCCAGAACACCAGTGCGAAGAGAACGATGAGCCCGTAGGGACGGAATCGGTACCACTGCGGCCGCCAGGATTCGGGCATGAGGCGCTCGAAGATTGCGGAGCCGTCGAGCGGCGGTATCGGCAACAGGTTGAACACGCCGAGAGACAAGTTCACGATGGCGAAGAAGAACAGGATCCGGAACCCGATCGGAGTCTCGGACAGCGTGGAAAACTGCGCGTTGTCGATTCCTTGGAACACGAGGTGCGCGGCGATCGCCGCGGCCGACATCAAGAAGAGATTGGTCGCCGGGCCAGCGAGGGAAACCCACAGCGGATCGCGACGGGGATTGTGCATCCGGCCGGGATTGATCGGGACCGGTTTCGCGTAGCCGATCAGTGGGATACCGGTGAGCGCACCCATGGCCGGGAGGATGATCGATCCGAACGGGTCGATGTGCGGAATCGGGTTCAGCGTCAGGCGCCCGGCCTGTTTCGCAGTGTCGTCACCGAACCAGAGGGCGACGACCCCGTGACTGATCTCGTGGAGAATGATCGCGACGACCAACGCTCCAAAGAAGATGAAGGTATCGGCGTCGAGGCGCACCCGCTCAGTGCTGCTTCGACGCGCAGGTGATGCAGTAGCGCGCCGCCGGGACGGCCTCGATTCGAGCTGCGGGGATCGTGGTACCGCAGTCCTCGCACGTGCCGTAGGTCCCGTCCTCGATCTTGGCGAGCGCAGCGTCGACGTCGGCCAAGTTCTCGGTCAGCGAACCCGCGAGTGCGTCGACTTCGCCGCGCTCGGCGGTCACCTGCCCCGAGTCGGCGAATCCCTCGTCGAACTCCAGCTCGGTCGTACCTGGTGTACGGCCCATGTGTTCCAGCTGAGTCATCAGGTGGTCACGCTCGGCGAGGAGCGCGTCTCGTTGGGTGGACAAGTCGGTGGTCGACATGGGGAGAGAGCCTACCGGCGGGCCGCCCGCGCCCTGGTCGCCCGTGGATGGGCCAACTCGTACACGGCGCGGAGTCGCTCCGGTGACACCTTGGTGTACACCTGCGTGGTCGAGAGGCTCGCGTGTCCGAGAAGTTCCTGGACAACCCGAATGTCGGCACCGTGCTCGATCATGTGGGTGGCGCACGAGTGGCGCAAGACGTGCGGCGAGAGTTTCCCGGGTGCGATCCCCACTCGCTCGCCGGTGGTGGTCACCAACTTCCAACAGCTTTGGCGGCTGAGCCGCCCGCCGCGGGCGTTCAGCAGGAGAGGGTCACCTGGCACCTGTCTCGTGCTCGGGCGCTCGAGTTCGGGCCGCCCGTGCATCAGGTACTCCGTGATGGCCTGACGGGCACTGCGCCCAACCGGCACCACCCGTTCCTTCGACCCCTTCCCCATCACGCGCAACACGCCCTCTTCCAAATCGAGATCTTCCCGGTCCAGTCCGACCAGCTCGCTGATCCGCACCCCAGTCGCGTACAGGGTCTCGAGAATGGCGCGGTCACGGAGCGGGCGCGGGTCATCCCCCTCGATCGCGCCGAGCAGCGCGTCCACCTCGGGTTCGGTCAGCGCCTTCGGCAGGCCCTGGGGAACGCGCGGCGCACCGACCTCCTCGCTCGGGTCAGTGGCAACGAGGCCTTCGTCCACGCAGAAACGATGGAAACTCCGCACCGCGACCAACGCGCGGGCGATCGACGCCGGCGCGAACCGCGGATTGCCTTCGGTGTCGCGGGCGCGCTTGAGCTGGTCCACGTACTGACTGACGGTGGCCTCGCTCACGGCCCGCGCGTCGTCGAACCCGCTACGGCGCAGATACTGCTCGTAGCGGCGCAGATCCCGGCGGTAGGCCGCGAGGGAGTTCTTCGCCAGCCCGCGTTCGACGCTCAGCCAGGTCTCGTGTTCCAGCAGGAGCCGCGAGAGCGCGTCGGCGCCGTCGGGCATCGCGTGGCGCTCAGGCGACCGACGACGAGTCGAGCTGGTCTGCGTTCTCGGCGAGCGGCAGACGCGGCGCGCGACCTTCGGCGCGGTCCTTCGCCGCCAGCATGAAACCCGAGAACAGGGGGTGCGGCCGATCCGGCCGACTCTTGAACTCCGGATGCGCCTGCGTGGCGACGAAATATGGGTGCACGTCGCGTGGGAGTTCGATGAACTCCACGAGCCGGTCATCCGGCGACGAACCCGACATCACGAGGCCGCCCTCAACGAGTCGACGGCGATAAGCGTTGCTCACCTCGTAGCGGTGGCGGTGACGTTCGTACACGACCTCTTGGCCGTAGAGCTCACGCACGATGGAACCCGGAGCCAACTTCGCCGGATACGCACCGAGCCGCATGGTGCCGCCCATCTCCACCACTTCACGCTGGTCATCCATGAGGTCGATGACCTTGTGGGGACTCTGGGTGTCGAACTCCGCCGAGTTCGCGCCGGCGAGGCCGCACGCGTCACGCGCAAACTCGATGGTGGCGCAATGCAGACCGAGGCACAGTCCGAGGAACGGGATCTGCTGGAGGCGGGCGAATCCGGCCGCCGCGATCTTGCCCTCGATGCCGCGGAAACCGAAGCCACCGGGGATCACGATGCCGTCCAGCTCGCGCAACCGACCCTCAGCGAGCAGACCCTCGGTGTCGTCCGACGCGATCCAGTCGATCAACACCTTCGCGCCGCACGCGTAACCACCATGGCGCAGCGCTTCGGCCACCGAGAGGTACGCGTCGGGCAAGGTCACGTACTTGCCGACCACGCCGATACGGACCTCGAAGTCCGCCGCCCGCACCTGGTCCACGAGCGCCTGCCAGTTCGTCAGATCCGGTGGCGTGTCGTCGAGTCGCAACATCGAGCAGACGTAATCGTCGAGGCCTTCGTCGTGGAGGACGAGCGGGATCTCGTACAGCGTGTCGGCGTCGATCGCCGAGACGATGCCGCGCTCGGGGACGTCGCAGAGCTGGCTGATCTTCTCCTTGAGCCGAGTGGGGATCGGGCGGTCCGAGCGACACACGATCGCGTCCGGCTGGATACCCCGGCTGCGCAACTCGGTGACTGAATGCTGCGTGGGCTTGGTCTTCTGCTCGCCCGACGGACCGATGAACGGCACCAACGTCACGTGCACGTAGAAGACGTTGTCGCGGCCGACGTCCTTGCGGAACTGGCGGATCGCTTCGAGGAACGGGAGGATCTCGATGTCGCCGACGGTGCCACCAACCTCGGTGATCACCACATCCACATCTTCGGTCGCGAGGGAGAGGATGCGGTCCTTGATCTCGTTGGTGATGTGCGGGATCACCTGCACGGTGTCACCGAGGTACGCACCGTGTCGTTCTTTCGCAAGCACCGCTTGGTAGATCGATCCGGTGGTGGCGTTGCTCTTGCGGTTGAGCGGCACGTCGACGAAGCGCTCGTAGTGACCGAGGTCCAGATCCGTCTCACCACCGTCGTCGGTGACGAAGACCTCACCGTGCTGGAACGGATTCATCGTTCCGGGGTCCACGTTGATGTACGGGTCGAGCTTCTGCATTGTGACCCGCAGGCCTCGAGCCTTGAGTAGCCGTCCGAGCGACGAAGCCGTGAGTCCCTTGCCGAGACTCGACGCAACTCCACCCGTCACGAAGATGTGCTTCGCCAAACCAATCTCCTCCTACCCTCTGGCGGCGCAGCCGCACCGCGGCGAGCATCCGGCGGACCCGGTTGCGCTCCTTCGTCGCTCCCGGGCTCCTCTGGATGCCGCGAGAACCTCGACGCGAACTCCGAGTCCGGCACGAAGGACGAGCGACAACTTCCCGGTCGGCTGAGACCCACTCCAAGGTCCCAACTGCGCGCGGTGCTCACGGGAGTTCGAAGGTACCAGGTCAACCCCGCCGCGACCGTGATCCGGACCACGCCTGCCGGGCCAGTACCGTTCGAGTGCGTGGCGACCATGAACCGGCAGACGCGTGGCGCGATCGCCGTGGGGATCGTCGCCCTCCTCGTCCGGCTCCCCGCCTTCTTTGCGCCCCAAACACTCGGTTTCGACGACGGCCAGTTCGCGATGTCGGTCATTGCGATGCGCCACGGCGGTGCACCGTTCAAGGAAGTTTTCTCGTCCCAGGGCCCACTGTTCCTCCCGATCGCCTGGCTCGGAGACCTGATCACGTTCCGCCGGCTCGACTCGCCTCGAACTGCTTCGGTACTCGCCGGGGTGGCGCTGGCAGTCCTTGTGTTCCTGATCGCACGCCGGCTCACGGCTCCGGGCGCCGCGCTGCTCACCGGGGTGCTCGTCGCGCTGAGCGGATCCGTGCTCTGGACCAGCGGACCCCTCACCTCCGACGGCATCGGCGCCGCCCTCACCGCGGCCACCGTGCTCAGCGCACTCGCCTACCGGAGCACACCGACGGTCCGCCGGGCGCTGGTCGTCGGCCTTCTTGCCGGCGCCGCACTGGCGGTCAAGAGCCTGCTCGTCATTCCGGGACTCATCGCGGCCGGCCTCTGGATCGTGTCCCGGCGGCGGTTCCGTGACTTGGCCGTCATCCCGGTGGTGGGTGTCCTCACCGTGTTGGCCGCCTCGGCCCCGTGGGACCTCAGCCGGGTCTATGACCAATACGTGCGGTACCACACCGACGCCGTTGCGGAGCGGCCGATCGGTGCGAACGCGTCCAAGCTGTTCCGAACGTTGTTCGAACGCGATGCGCCACTGCTTGGCGCCGCGATCGTTGCGCTCCTCGCCGGAATCGCCTTCCTTGCCTCCCGACGTCGACGCGCAGCTGAGGCCAAATCCGGATCACCCTCCGGCCCCGAGACCGGCGCGGGTCCCTCGCGGCTGCCGGTGCTCGTGTGGCTGCTGCTCACGGTGGCCGTCGTGTTGACGGAGTCGCCCATGTGGCGCAACCACGTGGCCCATGTGGTGGTCCCCTTGGTCATCCTCGTCGGAATCGGGCTCGCCTCGCCGCGCATGCCGGCGATCGCGGCGACACTCGCATTGCTCACCGCCCCGTGGTCCATCGTGCATTTGGGCGAGATCCTCCGACCGCAACCGGCATCCGGGATCACCGCCACGCTGGAGCACCGACTCGCGCGTCTGCCGGCCGGCGCGCTCGTCATCAGCGACACCCCCGGACTCGTGTGGCGAGCCGGGCGGCGGGTCCCGGACCGATTCGTCGACGTGTCGATCCTGCGCATCACCTCGCCCACGCCTTCACTCGCCCTGACCGGCGCCGACGTCATCCGATCGGCGCAACGGCCCAAGGTGTGCGCCGTCGTGCGCTGGTCCGACCAACGCTTCACCCACTTTCCCCACCTCGACGCGCGGCTACGCGCTGTCGGTTATCGAGTGACGCTGCGCGCGCCACACGGTCCCGAGATCCTGTGGGTCAAGCAGTCGTGTCGTCCGCCGCGTTCGAGCTGAGCCGGCCGAGCCGATCGAACCAACGCAACGGCGGGACCCGATCGATCACGCGGCTGAATGACACGAACTCGGACGCCAGGTTCAGCACGATCAACGCGATGAACACACCGTTGCGAGTCGTGCGAGAACATTCGAGCACCACCGCCAGACCCAGCACCCCGCCGAGAACATTCGCGCCGGTGTCCCCGAGCATCACCGACTCTCGGAGATCCTCGGGCAGAATCGCCATGGCCGCACCCATGAGCGGTGCGATCGCCAGTCCGATCGGACCGCTACCCGCCACCACGGCCAAAGGGGCGTAGGCCACGAGCGACGCTTTGATGACGCGCCCGGGCCGACGGTCGAGGAGATTCGCGAGGTTCGCCGCCATGGCGATCAGTACCGCGTCTGCGAAGAGACGTTGCCAGGTGACGAAGCCCACCTCGCCGGCGAGCACGAGCGCAATCGCGGCCCCACCGAGCAGCTTGACCATCCCACTCGTGAGTCGCCCGCGTGCCAGCGCGACGATGTGGCCTCGGAAGCCGCGGTCTTCGCCTCCGAGCATGTCGTCGACAAAGCCCAAGAGCCCGAAGCCTAGGGCGGCGTACAACACCAATGGCCGCGCCGGATTGACACCGGGCGCGTCGCCGAGACCGATGGCACCGAGCCCCGACCGACCGGCCTCCACCACCAACACGGCCAAGACGAGCAGCACCCCCACGCCCGTGTAGACGGTGCGACCCCGAAAGTTCTCCCGGGCCAGCGTCGGGATGTACACAAGTTCCCGGCCCGTCATCACCAGGAATCGCACGGCGAGAAACCCGACGACCCAGGCCACCACGACAGTCACCCGGCCAGTCTGTCCTGCACCATGGCCTCAGCCGGGGAGCACCGTCCGACCTACCGGCGAGCTCTCGTGGAGACCGGCGCTACTTCGCGCTGGGAACCGTGCCCAACTTCGCCGGCACCGCACGCTCGCGGTCGACGCCGTAGTTGCCGACGGTCCCGAGCGAGAGCTCGGCCAGGGCCAACGTCGCACCCACCCTGCCCTCTACCGATTCGACGTCGTCCACGGTACTGACGTGGTTGCGGATCGACGCCTGGCCCGCGATTGCGTCGACCCAGCTTCCGCGATCAGGAGTGGCGTCGGACTTCTTGAAGGCCTGACCGACGACTGCCGGCGTTCCGCCGCTGAACACTCCGGCGGCGACGGTTGGTATCACGTCAGCGGGCACCGCGTGGCCGGGTCCACCGAGCTCCAAGACTCGGCTCGCCGACGCGACGAAGTCTGCGGCCACCGGCGTCGGACTCCCGGCGACGCCCGCCAGGCTGATGAACTTTGCGGCCACGAGCTTGGTGAGCAGGTCTTCGGTGGGAGCCGCAGTCGTCGGGTTCGGGAGCACCAGCGCCGCCGGTGCCTCGCCCAGGCGCTTGCCGAGCAACTGGGCCGCGGCCGCCCGCAATGTGACGCGATCCCTAGGCGTGAGGCCGGTCGCGGTCCGCAGGTTTGCAACCGCGTCGGCGGAGTCGAGCTTCCACGAATCCTCGAGCCAGATCACACCGGGAACAGTGGCGGCACCCTGACGCAACAGCGTGGCCTGCGCATCGACCACACCACCGTCGACACCGCGTTCGGCGACCAGGTTCACGCGCAGACCAGTGAGGCTCCGCGCCACCGTGAGCGCGGCGGTCTCGTCGCGATAGCTGCTGAGGTTGTCCACTTGACCCTGGAGCGTCTCCTTCTCGGCTCTGACCCCGTCGGCGTTCTTCCGCACGCTGGTGATGCGCTCGTTGAGCCGATCGATCACGCCGCGGCCGACGAACGACGCGCCCATCACCGTGCCGATCGCGAGCGCCAGAAACACGGCGAGGATCGAGACCACGTGGTAGCGAAAGTTGATCATCAGGCCTTCAGTGGGTGATCGAATACCAGAGGTCGTCGAGGGTCAGGAGTATGCCCTCGACGTAGATGTGGAGTGGCTGCGCGACGAGACCGATCACGACGATCGTGACTACCGCCGCCAAGATCAACACGACGATGTCGCGGCGACGCACCCGGCCTTCGTACAAACGGTTGACACCCTTGGCGTCCACCAGTACCGGACCCAGCCGCAGGCGGGTCAGGAACGTCGAGGCCATCCCCTTGCGCCCTTTGTCCAGCATCTCCACCATCGTCGAATGCGTCCCGACCGCAACGATCAGGGTGGCGCCGGCCTCGTAGGCGAGCAACATCGCGACGTCTTCACTCATCCCTTCGGCGATGAACTCGTCGTACCCCGCGCCGGGCGCGAGACCGAGCGCTTCGAGGTTCTCCCGTCCCGGTGCGCGCCCGTCCGGATGCACATGGTGGAGAAGCTGCGCACCACAGTGCACGGCGTTGATGGTCAGCGAATCGAAATCACCGATGATGATGTCGGGGGTGAAGCCGTGATCGAGCAGCGCATCCGCACCGCCGTCCACCCCGATCAGCACCGGTTCGTATTCGCGTAGGTACGCCTTGAGCGCGGCGAGGTCACTCAGGTAGTCGTGACCGCGCACCACCACCATCGCGTGCCGACCCTTGAACTTGGCCCGCAGTTCCGGGAGTTCGAGGGGCTCGAACATGATCTTGGCTTCGTGCGAGATGTACTCGAGCGTGTTGGCGGCAAATCGCTCGAGTTCGTCACCGATGTTGGCGCGCGCCGCCTCCATCGCCGAGGTCACCATCGCCACCGACTGCACGGTCCCGGACGCGAGCAGACCACCGTCTCGGCGTACTTCGCCGTCCTCGACGGTGACCAGATCTCCCTCGGCGACCGCACTCATGATGGACTCGCCCAGACCGTCGACGAGCGGGATACCCGCTTCCACGAGCCGGATCGGGCCTCCGTTCGGATACCGGCCGGTGATGGAGACCGCGGCGTTGAGCACCGCGCCGACCTGGGCCGCGATGAGACCCTCGGCGGCGACACGATCGATGTCGGCATGATTGATCACCGCGATCTCGCCGGGCTGCATTCGCTTGGTGAGATCTTTGGTGCGCTGATCGACTCGGGCGACGTCGGTAACGGCGCCGACCAGCGGATCCGACACCGCGCCCCTCCCCCGCTTCACGGTGTGGGCCCGGACCCGGCGCGGGCGAGGAGTTCGGCGGCGTGACCGCGAGCGTGATCGGACTGTTCGACTCCCGCCAACATCCGAGACAACTCGGTCACCCGATCCTCCCCGTCCACCACGCCGGCGCCGGCCACGGTGCGTCCGTCGGCGTCGCCCTTCCGTACCACCACCTGCGTCTGCGCACAGGCCGCGACCTGGGCCAAGTGGGTCACGCAGAGTACCTGGGTCTCCTGCGCCAGTGCCGCCAGGGCCCGGCCGACGGCCGCCCCCGCCTCCCCACCGACTCCCGCGTCCACCTCGTCGAACACCAACGCTCGCCCTGGAGGGACGGCACCGGATGACTGCGCGGCCACGCGCACTGCGAGCAAGGCACGGGACCGCTCTCCGCCGGATGCCACTTTGGCCAGCGGTCCCGGCGGCTCGCCCGGGTTCGCGGCGAGCAGCATCGTGACCTCGTCGGCGCCATCGTCGACCATCGATCCGGGGTTGACTTCCATCCCGATCGACGCGCCGGACATTGCCAACTCCCGAAGCTGCGCCGTGACCGCCTCGGCGAATGGGCCGGCGGCGTGTGTCCGCACCGCGCGCAGGTCGGCGGCGGCCACGTCGACCATTTCCTGGGCCGCGGCGCGCGCCTGCTCCAACTCCGCGACGCGCGCGTCGTGTCCCCGCAACGTCGCGAGTCGGCTCGTTGCTTCGTCCCGAAACGCGATGACTTCTGCGAGATCCGCGCCGTACTTTCGTCCCAGCTCGCGGAAGAGCTGACGCCGAGCCCGTACCGCCTCGAGCCGTTCCGGGTTGTCCACGATTCGCTCCTGATGCTCACGCAGGTCATGGGCGAGATCACTCGCCTCCACCTGCAAGCCACGCACGCGCGCCTCAACCTCTCGCAGCGACGGGTGATGACTCAACGCCGCGACCGCGTCACCCATGCCCTCAGAGACGCGGCCGTCAATCGCCGCGTGCGCCGCGAACAGAGCTTCACGAAGACCCTGAGCATCACCAAGTTGTTGCTCTTCTTCGTCGAGCCGGGCGTCTTCGAGCAGATCGGTCAACCCGGCGGCCTTGAGCTCGTCGACCTGGAACTCGAGCAACGAAATCTCTCGTGCGCGCATGCGGGTGTCACCACCGAGCGCGCCGAGCTGCTCGTCCACGCCCACGAGTTCTCGGCGCGCGGCGCGGTAGGCGGCCAGGGCATCGGCGGCCGGCGCGCCGGCGAACGCGTCCAGAATTCGGCGCTGCGCGGCCGGCTCGAGCAGGGCCTGGTGAGCGTGCTGCGCGTGCAGGTCGAGCAGATCGGCGGCGCGAACCGCCAGTTCGGCCGCGGTGGCCAAACGCCCGTCCACGTACGCCCGGCTCCGACCCACGGCCGGCACCACCCGCGCCAACACCATCTCTTCGCCGTCCGGACCTTCGAACCGGCCCTCGACGCGCGCCTCGGCGGCACCGTCGCGCACGATGCCGGCATCGGCCCGCTCGCCGGCGAGGAGTGCGAGCGCGCCGGTCACGAGCGTCTTGCCCGCGCCGGTCTCTCCCGTGATCGCAGTGAGACCCGGCCCCACGAGCAGGTGGAGTTCGTCGATGATCCCGAGGTCCGTGATGCGAAGTTCGAGCAGCATCAGCGATCGGCCAAACCGAACTTGGCCTTCAAGATCTGGTGGAAGTCGCGCGGAGCGAAGGTGATGATGCGCGCCGGGTCCGGTGCAGCGGTACAGGAGATCGTCGTGCCGGCCTCCACCTCGCCGAGTTCCCGACCGTCGATCGTCAGAATGGCCGGCCGATCCGTGACGTGCAAGACCAGTTCCTCGTCGTCGGCGAGCACGAGCGTGCGGTCGAACAGCATGTGCGGCGACACCGGCGTCATCAGGAAACACGCGAGGCGTGGCGACACGATCGGACCACCCGCCGAAAACGAATACGCCGTCGATCCGGTGGGCGTCGCCACGATCACACCGTCGGCGGCGTAACTGGTGAACGGCGCGCCATTGATGACCACCTCGAAGCGCACCAACCGGCCTGCGTTCGGTTTCTCCAGCACCACTTCGTTCAGCGCCGCCCAGGTCCCGCCGGCGGATCCGATCGATTGCACCTCGACGGAGAGCATGGTGCGTTCACTGATCGCGAAGTCGCCGGCATGCAGCCGGACCAGAACCGCTTCGAGGGCCTCGGGTTCGATCTCGGTGAGGTAGCCCATCTGGCCGCAGTTGACGCCCAAGATGGGAACGCCGCGCGCGGCCACCAACGCGACCGTTCGCAGCATCGTGCCGTCGCCACCGAAGGACAACACGGCGTCGAAGTCCCCGGCCATCGCCCCCGGCGGCGCATCCACCTCCGGTCCCGCTTCCACCAGGGTGGTCACGATGTCGTGGTCCTTGCACCAGGCGACGGTCCGGGCCGCCAACTCGTGGGCTTCGACCCGGTCCGGGTGCGCAATCAGTCCGAGTCGACGGATCGGTTTCACAGCGTCTCCTCGTCCGTCACTGCGTCGAGCCGGTCGGTACCGACCACCGCGCTCGAATGACCGGCCTTGAAAACTGAAGCGAGAAACTCGACGTTGCCATCGGCACCTTTCAACGGCGACCGGATGACATCCACCACGACCAGATCATTCATGGCCAGCCCGGCGACGACTTCACCGAGGACGTCGCGATGCACCGCGCGTTCTCGGATGACGCCACCGCGTCCGACCCGGGCGCGCCCGGCTTCGAACTGTGGCTTCACGAGCAGGACCAGCTGCGCGTCGATGGTGGTCAGGCGGGCGAGCGCGGGTGCGACGGCGATCAACGAGATGAACGACAGGTCCGCAACGGCGCAGTCGGCCGGACCTCCCGGCAGCGCCTCGAGACCACGCACGTTGGTTCGCTCCATGACCTCGACGCGCGGGTCGGACCGGATCGTCCACGCCAACTGCCCATGACCGACGTCGACCGCGACGACCGCTGCCGCGCCACGCTGCAAGACGCAGTCGGTGAATCCACCGGTGGACGCGCCGGCATCCAAAACCCTTCGACCCGCAACGTCAATCGACCAGTACGTGAGCGCAGCATCGAGCTTCTCGCCACCGCGCGACACGAATCGGGCCGGAGTGCCGGCCACCGCGACGGGCTCGTCGGGTGCCACCTGCCGAGCTGGCGTCGTCGCGGGCGCGCCACCGACCGTCACCAGACCGGCACCGATGGCTTCGACTGCCCGCGCGCGACTCGGAACGAGTCCGCGCCGGACCAGCTCCGTGTCGAGCCGCCGACGCAAGAGCCGGTTACGACACCCGCGCCGCGGGTGCCGTCTGCTTGGCGGTCGTCTTCTTCGTTGAAGCCTTCTTGGCGACGGTCTTCTTCGCCGCAGTTTTCTTGGCGGCGGTCTTCTTCGCGACGGTCTTCTTGGCCGGCGACTTCTTCGCGGTGGCCTTCGTCGGGCGAGCCGCGCTCGTCCCACCGGAGGTGACACGGGACAACTTGGCCTCGAGTCGAGCGAGATCTTCTCTGGTCGCGATGCCGAGGGTCTTGACCTGGCGCCCGATCTCTTGACGCACCACTTCGACGATCGAGTCGCTGCGCCGCCGGCTCTCCTCGACGAGGTCGTCGACGAAGCCTTGGACCTGGCTCTGGGCGAGATGGCCCTGAGATACCAGTTCCTTGGCCCGGCTCCGGGCCTGGGTTTGGGTGATGGCGACGAACTCGACGCCCGCGCTCAGATACTTGGCCCAATCGGGGGTTTGCGGCATGCCATTACTCCTGGAAAAAGGGTCCCTCACGGTAGCTCCCGCCACCAGTCAGCCAGGGTATTCGACCAGCCCGTCGACCAAGCTCGCCAGGTCCTCGCCGACCCACGCCGGCGCGGGGTCGGTCGGGACCGGTTCGCTCGGGTCGTGACCACCGATCCCGGAGAGGACCATGGCGTAGGGCCACTCGAGTCGCGCGGCCAGCACGCCGTCGGTCGACGGGCGATCACCGACCATCACACCGCTGGTCCCGAGGCGTGCTCGCACCAACGCAACCGTGGCGCGTTCCGGTTTGCCCGCGACGGCGGGCTGAGCGCCCGAGGCAGTCGCCACCGCCGCGACGATCGAACCCGCACCCGGCAGGACGCGGTCGGCACCGGGATAGGTCGCGTCGAGATTGGTGGCTACGAACCGCGCGCCGCGCCGGATTGCATCGGCGGCGCGGTCAAGCCGGTCGAAGTCGAACTCACGATGGAATCCGACCACCACCGCGGCGACTTCGCCGCGATCGGGCCCACCAGCATCCACGGCCGCATACCCCGCCAACTCCAGCGCCTCCACCACCCCGGGACCGGCACACGTCAGCACGCGCGCACCGGGTTCCAGGTCCTCGCTGACGAGTTCGGCCGCCGCTTGGGCGCTGGAAAGCACATCGGCCGCGGCCGCGTCCACGCCGATGGATCCCAGCTTCGAAACGACGTCGGCTACCCGGAGGCTGGAGTTGTTGGTCAGGAATGCCACCCGACGACCGGCCGCACGCAGCGCGCCGACCGCGTCGGCCGACCCGGCAATCGCGATCTCGCCCCGCCACAGGACACCGTCGAGATCACAGACGATCACCGGTCCGGCAGCCGCGTCTCGTCCGTCACCGGTCGTCACAGTACGAGTCCTTTCGGTGGGAGCCGCCCGGGTACCCGACGCCCCGTGGCGGTCGTGACACAATCGCCCGACCGACCCGGAGGCCAAGACCGTGCCCGAGTTCCGCCCGTTTCGGGGCATCCGTTACCGCCGCGATGATCTCGACGCGGTGACCGCCCCACCCTATGACGTCATCGATCCGGATCAGCGCGACGCGCTCGCGGAGCGGTCCGAACACAACTCGGTGCGGCTGATCCTGCCCGGCGAGGGCGACGGCTACGCACGCGCCGCCGAACTGTTGCACACGTGGGAAACCCACGGCGTCCTCGCGCAGGACGACCAGCCGGCCTTCTACTCGTACCGCATGACCTTCGTGGACGACACCGGGCATCGTCGCAGCAGCGTCGGTGTCCTGGGTGGCCTCGTCACGCCCCGCGCGTCCGGTGAGGGCGACGTCCTCCCCCACGAGCGCACTCTCCCGAAGGCGAAGAGCGACCGGCTCGCGCTGTTGCGCGCAACACGCGTGAACCTCGACCCGATCTGGGGACTGACACCAGTCACCGGCCTGGCCGCAATCGCCGGTCGCGCCGTGCACCTCGCGCGCACGATCGACGATGACGGCGTCGTCCACGAGCTCGGTGCCATCACGGACCCGGACTCGATCACCGCGATCCAAGCCATCGTCGGTGATGCCCCGATCGTGTTGGCCGACGGTCACCACCGCTTCGAGACTGCCATCGCGTATCGCGAAGAACGTCGGGCCGCCGGCGTCGTCGAGTCGGGTGACGACGCGGTGATGTGTCTCATCGTCGAGCTCGCCGAAGAACACCTCTGGGTCCAACCCATTCACCGCGTGATCCGTGGCGTGCGCTCCGCCACCGGTCTCCGACTCTCACTCGCGCGTCGATTTCGTATCGTCGACGCCGCACCGAATACTCCCGATGGCGTCAAACACCTCATGGCAACGCTCCGCACGAAGGGCGGCGTCGGGCTCGTCGACGGCGAAGGCCTCGCGAGACTCGTGGCTGATTCGGATGACCTCGAGACCGCACGCGCCCAACTCGATCCCGCACTCACCGAGGTACCGTCCGCGTGGTTCGAGGTCGTCGCCGGCGACGCGTTGGAGGACCTGGACATCACCTACCGGCACGACGCCGTCGCGATTGCGCAGATGGTTGTCTCCGGTACCGCCGACGCCGCGATCCTCCTCTCGCCGGTGACGGTGGAGCAGATCCGCGCGGCCGCCAAGGCGCGCGTCCGGATGCCGCAGAAGACCACTTTCTTTGCGCCCAAGCCGCGCACCGGCCTGGTCTTCCGCAGCCTCGACGAGTAACGACGTCGGGCACGCCTCAGCGGCGGGTCTGCTTTCGATTCCAACCGATCCGAGCGACATCACGGAACGCATCGAGTCCGCCACGCAGGCTCATCCCCGATCCGGACACATCTCGCCACGCGTGCAACGGAACTTCGAGGAGTTGCTCGGGCCGGACGGCCGGTGCCCCGGTCCCACCGCGCAGCAACCGGTCGAGGAGTTCCACATCGAAGGCCCAACGCGATCGAAACGGTTCTTTGACGGCGGCGCGCAACGCAGCGGAGGAGCGAAACACTTTCGCCCCGCATTGGGTGTCATAGACCTGCACCCCCAACGCGGTCGAGGCCGCCGACGCAAACAGACGCCCTGCGTAGTGGCGAAGCGGGCGCCGTTCGATCGCGGTTCCGAGCATGGCAACGCGCGCACCGAGTACACACTCGACGTCGGGATGCGCGGCGAGCGCAGCCACCAGGCGCAGGAGTTCTTCGGGCGGTGTCGCGAGGTCGCCGTCGTAGTAGCCGATCAGTCGGGCTGAACTTTCGAGTGCATCGAGCATCCCGAGCCGCACCGCTTCGGCCTTTCCCTGATTCGTCTCGAGCGCCATGACCTCAACGTCGCTGCTCGCCTCTGCCAGCCCCTGCAGTACCGCCGCGGTCGCGTCGGTCGAACCGTCGTTGACGAACAGGAGCCGAACCGAAGGTTCGGCCGCGAGCGCGAGCAACGCGTCACGATCGAGGCGTTGCGCTTCGTTGTAACAGGGGATCACGATGGTGGCGACAGATTCGGACACCACGCCGCTCGCCTCGAGGTCGGTCACGTTCGCCGGGTACCGAGCACCCAACAGGACAACCCGGGAAGCGGCAGGCGCCGACCGGAGAGCACGCGACCCATGGCGGCATCGGCCGACAGCGCGGCGACGATCGCTCGCGTCTTCATCGGGCCGCCGGACCACGCCCCCACACCGGTCCAGTTCGGGTCCGGATTGGAAACCCGCTCGCGCAGCTTCGTGAGCCCCCGCGCGCCGAGCAACGAAGCGAACAGCCCCCCGTGCGCCACCACCTGCAGTCCGGCGCCTTCCGCCACCGCGCGCAACTGCGTCGGCGTGTAGCGGCGGAAGTGACCGAGTGCGGTGTCATGGGTCGAGAACAGCGACTGGTACGCGGGGACGCTGATGAGCACCACACCGTCGGGTTCGAGCAGATCGTCGACGACTCCGTTGAGGAACTCGTGGTCGTCCTCGACGTGTTCGATCACGTCCAGCAACGTGATGCGCTCGAACTGTTGCGTCGGTCGTTCGGCGGCGAGCACCACTCGGCCGCCCGCGGCGTCGAGCGCGCCCACATCATCAGGCGCGTAGTTGATGTCCCATGCGGTAATCGATGCATCGGCGGGCAAGCGCGC
>JANYJV010000036.1 GCA_025361725.1 Acidimicrobiia bacterium
CCTCGCGCATGGCCCAGATGACGTTGATGCAACCCTCGACGTTGTTGCGTTGCGTTTCCCACGCGTGATCGCGGTCGAACATCGAATAGGGCGCCGACGCGATCTCGCCGTAGTGCACGATCGTGTCCGGTGCGAACCGCTCGAAGAGGTCACGCAACGCCGTGGAATCGCAGATGTCGAGCACGTGCGACTCGATGCGATGACCGCTCACCTGCTCCCACGCCGCGATGCGGTCCTGCATCGGGGCAATCGGGGTGAGACTGCCCGTGCCTCGTTCGAGGTGTCCGGCACGACGGGTGAAGTTATCGACGGTCGCGACATCGTCATGAAGGCGCGAAAATGCATGGCCGTCGGCCAGCCCAGATAGCCGTCGCCACCGAGGAGATCCTCGTTGTACGGCGCCAACAGCCGGACGAAGACCGGTGCCGGATTGACCAGCGCCTACGCGAGCGTCGAGGCCGCCAGTCACCAACCCGGTGCACGGGTCAGTTCGCGCCACGGCAACGACCCGGATCGCAGATTCCTCCCCTGACAGGCGGCCGTATGCGCCGAACTGTTGACCGCCTGCGAGCGCCCCGCGCACGAGGAACTCTCCGATCGTGCCGACGGAGAGCACGGCCAAGGCGACGAGCAGCGTCCAGTCTCCGCCGAAGAGCCGATCCACGATCCACGGACCGGCGCCCAGCAGCGCCACCACGACCACCACGGCAAACCCCGCGGCGACGAGTGCGGCACGGTGAATGACCGGTCCGGTTCCAAGGCCCTGGGCCCGACGACTCGCGATTTCCCGCGACACCTCCTGCTCGACCGGAAGGCCGGCGGGGAGCACGGCCGAGACTCGTGCGAACGTGCGCTTCATGTCACGGACCGTCGGAAGCACCGACGGGACAGCATCCGCAGCTCGGGACCCGACATCAGTCCGAAAGCCATTGGTCGACGGTAACGGCCGGTCTACCCGTGGTCGAGGATCGCCGACTCAGCCTTCGGCCGCGTGACAGCCGCGATTCGAAATTGGAATTGAAAAGAGCCCACTCGGATGGGCCTACTAACCTCTCGCGCCTCATGTCGGACTTTCTGAGCCTCTTACCCGAACGCGTCCTGATCATGGACGGGGCCTTCGGGACCTGGGTCCAGGGCCAGGATCTCGGACCCGACGACTTCGGCGGCGAGGCCCTCGAAGGCTGCAACGAACACCTCGTGGTGACCCGGCCCGAGCTCATCCGTCAGATGCACTCCGAGTACTTCGCCGTCGGTGTCGACGCGGTCGAGACCGCCACGTTCGGGTCATTCGGGCTCGTGTTGGCCGAATACGGCATCGCCGATCAGGCGTACGACATGAACGTGACCGCGGCCCGGATCGCCAAGGAAGCGGCCGAGGAGTACAGCACCCCGAACCGGCCCCGCTTCGTGATCGGATCGATGGGTCCCGGCACTCGGCTCCCCTCGCTCGGCGCCATCAGCTTCAACGCCCTGCGCGACGACTATCAGGAGCAGGCCGCCGGTCTGATCGCCGGAGGTTCGGATGTCCTGCTGATCGAGACGGTCTATGACCTGTTGCAGGCCAAAGCCGCGATCGTCGCGTGCCGGCGGGCGATGGCCGATGCCGGCAAAAGGCTGCCGTTGATGGTGCAGGTCACGATGGAGACCACGGGCCGCATGCTCGTCGGTTCCGAGATCGGCGCGGCGGTCACTGCGCTCGAAGCGATGCGACCTGACGTCCTCGGTCTCAATTGCGCGACGGGTCCCAACGAGATGACCGAGCACCTGCGCTACCTCGCGCAACACGGCCGCACGTTTCTCTCGTGCCTGCCGAACGCGGGTCTCCCCTCGGTGGTCGACGGCCACACGCACTACGACCTCACGCCGGAGTTGCTCGCGGACGCGCACGAGCGGTTCGTCGGCGAGTTCGGACTGAACATCGTCGGCGGCTGTTGCGGCACCACGCCCGAGCACCTCGCCGCGGTCGTACAACGACTCGGCAACGATCGCGCGCCGGTCGCCCGCACTCCGGTGTTCGAGCCCGGATGTTCGAGCGTGTACTCCCACGTGCCGTACCACCAAGAGCTCGCGTACCTGGCCGTCGGCGAGCGCACCAACGCCAACGGATCGCGCAAGTTCCGCGACGCCATGCTGGAAGCGGACTGGGACACGTGCGTGCAGATGGCACGGGACCAGGTGAAGGAAGGCGCGCACGTGCTCGACGTGTGCGTGGACTACGTCGGCCGTGACGGCACCAAGGACATGGACGAGATCGCGTCTCGCTTCGCCACCCAAGCCGCGCTGCCGCTCGTGTTCGACTCCACCGAGCCGCAGGTGCTCGAAGCCGGGCTGCAGCACTCGGGCGGGAAGGCCATCCTCAACTCGGCCAACCTCGAAGACGGAGAGCACGACGGCTCCCGCCTGGATCGCGTGTTCTCCCTGGCGCGCGAGTACGGCGCGGCAGTCATCTGCCTCGCTATCGACGAAGAGGGCCAGGCGCGTGACGCCGATTGGAAGTTGCGCGTCTGCAAGCGCATCTACACGCTCGCCACCGAGAAGTACGGCATCGAACCCACCGACCTGATCTTCGACATGCTGACGTTCCCGCTCGGTTCGGGCCAGGACGAACTCCGGCGCGACGGCATCGAGACGATCGAGGCGATCCGGCGCGTGGCGACCGAGCTCCCGGGCTCGTCGTCGATTCTCGGCCTCTCGAACGTGAGCTTCGGACTCAAGCCCGCGATCCGCCACGTGTTGAACAGCGTGTTCCTTCACGAGTGCCGCGAGGCCGGGTTGGATGCAGCGATCGCGCACGCCGCACGCATCATGCCGATGCACAAGATCGACGATCGGGCACGTGAGGTGGCGCTCGACCTCATCTACGACCGGCGCGCCGACGGCTACGACCCGCTGACCGAACTCCTCAACCTCTTCGAGGGCGTGGAGGCGGGCGCGGTCGAAAAGGAAGACCGTTCCGGCTGGCCCGTCGAAGAACGGTTGAAGCACCGCATCATCGACGGCGAACGGGAGGGCATCACCGACGAACTCGACGAAGCCCTCACCGGTGGTCGCCGCGCCCTCTCGATCATCAACGACGTGCTGCTCGAAGGCATGAAGGTGGTGGGAGACCTCTTCGGCCGCGGTGAAATGCAGTTGCCGTTCGTGCTCCAGAGCGCCGAGACCATGAAGACTGCGGTCGCGTACCTCGAACCGCACCTCGAGAAGGCCGACGCCGGGGGCAAGGGCGTGGTCGTCATCGGCACGGTCAAAGGCGACGTCCACGACATCGGCAAGAACCTCGTCGACATCATCCTCACCAACAACGGCTACGAGGTCCACAACATCGGGATCAAGGCACCGCTCCAGACCTTCGTCGACAAAGCGAAGGAAGTCTCTGCGGACGCCATCGGGATGAGCGGTCTGCTCGTGAAGTCCACGATCATCATGCGCGAGAACCTCTTGGAGATGAACGCACTCGGCCTCGCCGACGTGCCCGTCCTGCTCGGCGGGGCCGCGCTGACGCGCAACTACGTGGAAGTCGACCTCCGCGAGGTCTACCAGGGCCGGTTGTTCTACGGCAAGGACGCGTTCGAAGGCCTCCACACCATGGACACGCTCATCGAGGCGAAGCGCAGCGGGGTCTCCGACCCGGACTTCGGCCGGGCACCGGGCGGTCGCAAGCTTCCGCCGCGCAAGAGCGAGCTAGCCACGGAAGCGGTCGACGTACCCGCGCGCTCGGACGTCGCCACCGACGTTCCGATCTTCACGCCTCCGTTCCTCGGCGCGCGCGTCGCGAAGGGTGTCTCGCTCGACGAGATCGCCGGGTACATCAACGAGACCGCGCTGTTCCGGAATCAATGGCAGTTCCGGCCGGAGAGTGGCGAGAAGGACGACGAGTTCAAGAACCGGATACGGCCGACGCTGTGGGCCGAGCTCGACGGCGCGAAGTCCGGCGGGTGGCTCGTACCCGCCGTGGCGTACGGCTACTTCCCCGTCAACGCCGAGGGCGACGACTTGATCGTCTGGTCCGAGGACGACCGCCGGTCCGAACGCTGTCGATTCAACTTCCCGCGCCAGCAGAAGGATCGCTTCCTCTGCATCTCGGACTTCTTCCGCCCGGTCGAATCCGGTGACGCGGACTACGCCGCGTTCCACGTGGCGACCGTCGGCTCTGAGGCCACCGCGCGCGAGCAGGAACTGTTTGCGGCGAACCGGTACCAGGAGTACCTGCTCTGCCATGGCCTCTCGGTCGAGATGACCGAAGCACTGGCCGAGCTGTGGCACCGGCGCATCCGCGAGGAGTGGGGATTCGCCGCCGAAGACGGACCGTCACTCGCGGGACTCTTCCGCCAGAAGTATCGCGGCTCGCGATACTCGTGGGGCTACCCAGCGTGTCCGGACCTCGAAGACCAGGAGAAGCTCGTCGACCTCCTCGAGGTCGAGCGGATCGGTGTGGTGCTGACCGAGGAGTTCCAGCTCGAACCCGAGCAGTCCACGAGCGCGATCATCGTGCCCCACCCCGAAGCCAAGTACTTCGTGGTCTGAGCGTCGTTCGGATCAGTCCGGCAGCCGGGCGATCATGAGGACGGACTGACCGACCTTCGGGTTCCGACCCGTCTCGAAGCGTCGGAGCAACGGGACCGCAACCCGGTCGTAGGCCTTGACCGGGATCTCCGACGTGGGGATCTGACGCATCCGCCGCGCGAACAGCCACCAGACGAACGTGCCGAGCGTGTTGACGTACCGAGCATCGACGAGTTCGAATCCGGCGCGATCGGCGAGCGTGACGAGGTGCGATCTCCGGTACCGACGGCGATGACCCACCAAGCGGTCGAAGTCGCTGTACAAACCGTCGAACGCGGGCACGAACAGAATGACGCGACCGCCGGGGTTGAGGCGACGACGAATCTGCACGAGGGCCTCGAGGTCGTCGTCGATGTGCTCGAGCACATTCACCAACAGGACCGAGTCGTAGAGATCGTCCTCCGGCAGACTCTCGAGATCGGACAGGAGCACGCTCACGGCGGGAGTCGAGCCGTACCGCTCATGCAGGATGTCGACACAACGAGCCGACAGATCCGTCGCGGTGACCCGACGGCCTGAGGCCACCAGCCGTTCCGTGAAGTCGCCGTGGCCCGCGCCCACCTCCAGGACGCGATCGCCGAAGTGCGGCTCGCACATCTCGAAAATCCAGTCTTGGTAGTTCTTCGCGGCCCGGAGCGAGTCGAGTGTCGTCGCGAGTTCGCTGTCCGATTCTTCGAAGTCGACCGGAGCAAGGTCGCGCACGACGGGGTGGCCGTTGAGCTTCTCGAGCAGCGGGGAGTAGCGAGTGATCGCGTAGACCGCGCGCAGCCCGTCCCGCCAGCCGATCTTCTTCCCCTCCTCGTAGGTCCGACCCGCGTAGGAGATGCCGATCTCGTAGACACGCCATCCCGCGCGGGCGACCTTCGCAGTGATCTCGGGCTCGATGCCGAAGCGGTCTTCCTGAAGATCGAGCGTCCGCACCACTTCGATCCGAAACGCCTTGTAACACGTCTCCATGTCCGTCAGGTTGAGTCCGGAGAGCATGTTCGACACGGTGGTGAGCATCCGGTTCCCGACCGAGTGCCAGTAGTAGAGCACCCGGTGCGGACCCGAGCTCAGGAATCGAGAGCCGTACACAACATCAGCCAGGCCGTCGATGAGCGGCTGGATCAGGCGGCCGTACTCCTCAGGGTCGTACTCGAGGTCCGCGTCCTGCACGATCACATAGGGCCCCGAAACCTCCGCGAACCCCCGGCGCAGCGCGGCTCCCTTCCCGAGATTCTCGGGTTGGCGAATGAGACGGATGCGCGGATCAGCGATTGCCTCCACCACTTCGGGCGTTCCATCCGTGCTGCCGTCGTCGACGACGACGAGTTCGGTCACGTACTCCGACTTCAAAACCCGATCGATGATGACGCTCACCGTCGCGATCTCGTTGAAGCACGGCATCACGACGCTCAAGCAATCTGTGGGCCGTTCCACGCTCACACCTTCTGTCCCGGACGAGAACCCGTTGATCCTACGCCGGGGCCGGCCGGAGGCCGTGGTCCGACCTGCGTCGTCGGTGATTACGGGGCGAGCAACGCCCGTGCGACCAAGTCCGTGCCAAAGGCCGTGAGAATGGCGAGATAGATGAGCCCGGTCGCCGCCATGACCGCGGAGTAGAACCGCTCTCGGAGCGCCAGCCAGGTGGCGCCGATGAGTCCGATGGTCAGCAGCGCACACACCACCCACATCCAACCGAGCAGGCCCCCGTACCCATCGCTGCGACTGCCGGCCAACACGCCGATCATTCCCGGCGGCAGCAACATCACCAGTACCTCGGCCGGCCAGATCACCGCCGTCCAACTCACCATCTCTTTGAGCGGATCGCGCGGCAGCCCCGGCTGGGTGAGGTACCAGTGCCCGAGCAACATTGCGTCGGTGACGGCCCCGAGGAACGCGGCGCCGACGAGCAGACGCGCGGCCGCCAGCCACAACGATCCGCCGGTGAAGGCCGCAGCTCCCACGAGTCCGGCGGCGCCGAAGGCCGGCGCGAGGAGATCGAGCACGGGTGGGAACTCACGACCCACCGATTCGTCGGTGCCCGACGCATCCTCGGACGCGCCGGTCGGTTCCTCGGCGCGGCCGGCCATGGCCGCGACCCGAGCGCGGCTTCGCTCGCGAGCGTCGCGCCCGGCGCCGACCCCGGCGCGCCGGCGCGCCACGCTGACGACCCCCGCGACCGCCGCGCACGCGATCAGTCCGCCGGCGCCGACCAGAAACACGGCGTGGCCACCACCGTGATGCTTGGCCCGCAGTTCCGCCGCGACCGCACCGATCCCGATGAAGCCGAACACCCCTCGCAACAACCAGCCGTAGCCGAGGCTGACCAGTCGTCCGCGGGTCGTGATCCACAAGAACACCAACCCACCGGTGGCCCACTGCAACAAGATCGTCGCCGCATCCAGATGCACGTCACTCCACCACTGCGAGGTCGTGCGGCGAGACGTTGAGTGACTCCGGCCCTACCGCAGTGGCGACGACAATGTCCTCGAGTCGCATCCCGAAGCGCCCGGGGAAATACACACCCGGCTCGATACTGAACGCATGTCCCGCCGCCAACGGCGTGGAGTTCCCGGCGACGAGGTACGGGTCTTCGTGGGCTTCCAGGCCGATGCCGTGACCGATGCGATGCATGAAGGCATCGGCGAGATCGTGTTCGGCCAGCGACCGACGGGCGACGGCGTCGACCTCAGCACACGACGTACCGACCGTGGCCGCGCGCACCGCTCGGCTCTGCGCCTCGGCCAGCGCCGCGTAGGTGTCGGCCACTTCAGTCGTCGGGGTGCCGACCACGAACATCCGAGTGGTGTCCGAGCAATAGCCGTTCATCGTCCCACCGAAATCGCAGACAACCACGTCGCCGGATTGGATGACCCGATCACCGGCGTCGTGATGGGGCGAGGCGCCGTTCGGTCCGGAACCCACGATGGCGAAGTTGGCGCGTTGGTGGCCGCGTTCGAGCATCCGGTCCACCAGTTCGCGGCTCACGTCCGCCTCTGTGCGTCCACCGAACGGTCGCGTCCGCATCTCGACGGCGACGGCATCGACCGCGCGTGCCGCGTGACGCAACGCGTCGACTTCGGCGGCGTCCTTCACCGAGCGGAGCGGCGACATGATGGTGTTGGCCGGTGTGAAGTGGGCATCCGGAAGCGCGGCTTGGAGCGCGAGCGTGAAGCGGGTCCAGGTGAGGTCGCCGATTGCAACTCGCGCGACCGGGCCTGCCAGCTCGGCGACGGCCGCGATGGGATCGTCGCCTTCGGACCACGGACGGATCACGAACGACGCGTCGGGAACGACGCGGGGCGCTTCGAGTTCCGGGACCACCAGGGTCGCCGCGGCGTCGCGGGCCAACACGAGCATGGTGAGCCGCTCGAGCGGCATCGCTTCGTACCCCGTGAGGTAGGGCAGGTCCGCTCCCACCGAGAGCATCAACACGTCGAGCTTTGCCGCAGCCATCGCGTCTCGTACGCGGCGCTGACGAACACCCAGGATGTCCGAGTGGACGCTGCGCTCAGCCACGGTTCAAGAAACGGCCGGGGCCAGTGCGGCATCCGCACCGGCACGCGCGTGGTAGCTCGACCGAACGAGTGGACCCGATTCAACGTGTGCAAAGCCCAGGCTCCGAGCGAACTCCCCGAGCTCGTCGAACTCGGCCGGCGTGACCCACCGCGCCACCGGCAGATGGTTCGGCGACGGTCGGAGGTACTGGCCCAACGTGAGCAGATCCACGCCGGCGCAGCGCAGGTCCCGGATCGCAGTGCGCACCTCGACAGTCTCCTCACCCATCCCGAGGATGATCCCCGACTTCGTGACGAGTCCCGCGTCCTTCGAACGCGCCAAGAGCGCGAGCGATCGCGCGTATCCCGCCGACGGACGAGCCAATCGCTGCAGCCGCGCGACGGTTTCGAGGTTGTGATTCAGTACGTCGGGACGGGCGGCGAAGATGACGTCCAGCGCGGCCGAGTCGCCCTTGCAGTCAGGAATCAGCACCTCGATCGTGGTGCCCGGATTGCGGTCACGGACTGCCGTGATCGTGGCGGCAAATGCGGCCGCACCGCCGTCGGGAACGTCGTCGCGCGCCACGCTCGTGATGACTGCGTGACGCAGCCCGAGGGTCGCCACCGCATCGGCCACGCGGCGTGGCTCGTCCGGGTCGATCGGGAAGGGTTTGCGGGTATCCACAAGACAGAACCCGCAGGCGCGAGTGCACCGATCGCCGAAGATCATGAAGGTCGCCGTGCCTTGGGCCCAACACTCATAGATGTTCGGGCACCCGGCCTCCTCGCACACCGTGTGCAGACTCTGTTCGTGGACCAGGCGCTTGAGCTCGCGGTACTCCGGACCGAGGTCAGCCTTGACCTTCATCCACCCGGGGCGCCGACCCGAAGGCACGCTCTCGGGTTCCGCGACTCGCGAGTTCGCGACGGCCGCCCACTCCACGGTCAGCCGACGAGTGACGCGCGCCCACGAGCGGGTCACGGCTTCGACGACCGTCGCCATGTCGGGCGCCGCGCCGAGTTCGGCGGCCATTGACGTGACCCCCGCGTCGGTGATCCCGCACGGCACGATGTGTTCGAACATCGAGAGATCGCAGTCGACGTTGAGCGCGAAGCCGTGCATCGTGCGACCGCGCGCCACCCGCACGCCGATCGCGGCGATCTTGGCGTTCCCGATCCAGACCCCGCTCCGGCCACCCACTTGCGCGCCGGCAAGACCGAACTCGGCGAGCGCCCCGATCAGCGCTTCCTCGATCCGGCGCACGTGGGCCACGACATCGCGCATCCCCGCGGCTGACACTGCGAGCTCGACGATCGGGTACCCGACGAGTTGCCCGGGACCGTGATACGTCACGTCGCCGCCGCGATCAGTCGTGATCAGGTCCGCCCCCACCGACTCCGGCGCCACGAGCACGTGCGCGGGGTCCGCCCGTTTGCCGAGGGTGTAGGTGTGCGGGTGCTCGAGCAACAACAAATAGTCGTCGTCCGTGCGCGCGTGAATCGCCCGCTGCAGCACCAACGCCTCGGCGTAGGACACCCGCCCCAACCACCGCGCCTGCAACGACCGCGTCACGCGAGTTCGGCTTCCCAATCTCGGTGCTCGAGGATCTCGGCCAACGAGTGCAGGAACGAGGCGGCGTAGGCACCGTCGAAGGCGCGGTGGTCCCACGAGAGGGTCAGTACGCCGGTTGAGTGCACCGCAATCGCGTCGTCGCCATCCGGGCCCTCGACCACGACCGGCCGCTTCTTCACGGCGTCGGTGGCGAGGATCGCAACCTGGGGCTGGTTGATGATCGGGACGGTAAACAACGTTCCGAACGGACCCATGTTGGTGATCGTGAACGTCCCGCCCATGATCTCGTCGGGTCCGAGCTGCTTGGAGCGCGCGCGTTGCGCCAGATCGTTGACCTCACGCGCGACCGCGCGCAGTCGCAAGCCGTCCGCGGCGCGCACCACCGGCGCGATCAATCCGGCTGCACCGAGGTCGACCGCGATACCCAGGTTCACGTCGTGGTGCACCACGAGCGTGTCGCCGTCGACGCTCGCATTCACCGCAGGGAACGTGTGCACCGCGTCGCAGTACGCGCGCACGATGAACGGGAGATACGAGAGACCGAATCCCTCTTCGGCGCGAAACGCCGCACCGTGCGCACGACGAACGCGCTCAACGGCTTCGAAGTCGACCTCGACGGCGGTGGCAACGTGCGCGCTCGTAGCTTTCGAGCGCACCATGTGCTCGGCCGTACGGCGGCGGATGTTGTCGAACGGGATGCGCTCGTCGCCGGTGGTCACGCGGGCCGGTGATGGGACGGCCGCGCCCGAGGCCGCAGGCGCCCCGGCGGCCTGACTCGCGCGCGGAGCGATCGCCGACGCGGATTCCACGTCGCGGCGCGTGATACGCCCGCCGCCGCCGGTACCGAGGATCGTTGCCGCGTCGAGTCCGCGCTCGCCGATCATCTTGCGCACGAGCGGCGACGTCACGATGCCAGACGAGGACAGGGGCGGTGCCGACTGCTTCGCCGCCGGCACCGCAGCCGGAGCAGGCGCAGGCGCGGACGAGGTGGGCGCGGGCGCAGCAGGCGGAGCGGGTGCCACCGCTGGGGTTGGGGTCGACGGTGCCGGCGCGGGCGGCGCGGCCGCGGAATCAGCCGCCAGCGGCTCCGGGGCGGGAGCCGCAGGCGCGGGAGCGGGCGCGGGCGCGTCGCCCGCATCGCCGACCACGGCGAGTCGGACCCCGACCTCCACGGTGTCTCCCTCGGGGACCACGATCTCGGTGAGGACGCCGGCGACCGGCGACGGAACCTCGGAGTCCACCTTGTCGGTCGAGACTTCGAAGAGTGGCTCGTCAACCGCGACGGAGTCACCCACCGCCTTCAACCATTTCGTGATCGTTCCCTCGGTCACGGTCTCGCCCAGTTGGGGCATGGTCACATCCACGCGCAGTCCCTTCGCTATCCGTGCAACGAACGGCCGGTGAGGGCCAGAGCCGACTCGCCGAACAATTCACTCAACGTCGGGTGCGCGTGAATCAACGCACCCAGATCCGATGCCGTGGCCTCCCAGTTGACCGCGAGGTACCCCTCGGCGATCAGTTCCGTCGCCCACGGTCCGGCGATGTGCACACCGAGGATTACTCCGGTCCCCTTCTCGGCGACGATCTTGACGATGCCGTCGGTCTCGCCGATGAGAATGGCGCGGCTGTTCCCGAGGAACCGATGGACCGAGGTCTCGACGTCGTAGCCGCGATCGATCGCCGCCTGTTCGGTGAGGCCGGTGAACGCAACCTCGGGATGGCAGTAGATCCCCCACGGGACGCGGTCGTAATCGATCGGCACCACATCCTCGCCGAGGATGGTCTTGATCGCGACGATCGCTTCGGCGAAGCCGACGTGAGCCAGCGCCGGCGTGGCAACGACATCGCCGACGGCGTACACGCCCGCCACCGCGGTGCGCAGATGATCGTCGACCTCGATGAACCCGCGCGAGTCCACGCCGACCCCGGAACCTTCGAGGCCGAGGTTCTCCGAGCGGGGCCGACGGCCGACGCTCACGATGATCGCTTCGACCTCGAGGTCACCGGTCTCGTCACCGCGGTGCGCGTGGAGCGTCAGCGCATCGCCCGCGTCGTACCCGGTGACGGTGATACCGGTCTCCACCGTGATGCGACGCTTCTTGAACGAACGCGCCACGACGTCAGCGACCTGCTTGTCGACGCCGGGGAGGATGCTCGGCAACGCTTCGAGCACCGTGACCTCACTGCCGACGTCGGCGAGATACGACGCGAACTCGCACCCGATCGCACCCCCGCCGATGATCGCGACTCGGCCCGGCACGCGGTCCATGGTGAGTACGTGATCACTCGACAGGATTCGTTCGCCGTCGAAATCGAACCCCGGAATCGATCGCGTTGCTGAACCGGTCGCGAGGATGAGCGCGTCCCCAGTGAGCTCGGTCCCGTCGGAGACCATCACGTAGTGCGCGGCGGCATCCACCACCGTCCCGGTACCGGGCACGACCGTGACCTTGCGGCCCTTGAGCAGAGACTCGAGGCCCTTGGTCAACCGGTCGACCACCGTCTGCTTCCGAGCGAGACTCGTGGCGAGATCGAGCGTCGGCTCACCGACGTCCACGCCGAACTCCTTGGCCTCCCGCACCGTGCGGAGGACCTCGGCGGTCTGGAGGAGTTCCTTGGCCGGGATGCATCCCTTGTGAAGGCAGGTGCCGCCGACCCTCGACTCCTCGACCATTGCGATGTTCAGGCCGGCCGCCGCGCCGTACAGCGCGGCCGCGTATCCGCCCGGGCCGCCGCCGAGGACCACCACGTCGAAATGCTCAGCCATCAGTCCCTCCCGAATCTTCGGGTCGCGTCGGTACGCCAGTCTCGCGGATTCCTGCATTCTCCCGGATCACGCCGACGATCGGTCATTGGAGCAGAAAGATCTGGACGATCCCGGCGACAACGATGATCAGACCGGTCACAAACGCCAGGATCAGCAACGTCCGCGTCTTCACACCCCCATCATCGCGGACGCCCGGCGCGAGGTCCCGACCGAGTGGCGCACGCACGCAGACGCGCTCGCCCCGGAACGCCCCAGGTACACTCCTGCGCTCCGGGCGGCCAGTCGCGTCGCCCGTCTCGATTCCAGCTCCGACCGATGCGAGGATCAGGTCACGCGTGAAACAACGGGCCGAAAACCTCATCGGCAAGACCCGGGACGCGGTCCCCGAGGGCACGTTCGCCGTCGGCGGCGGCCTGATGATCACGGCGATCACCACCTACGTCTTCCTGATCATCGTGCGTCAAGCCCTGCCGAACGACCACGTGTATTCCGCATTCAACGCCTTCTGGGGCTTCATCTTCGTCGCCGGTCCCGGTCTCTTCCTCCCCCTTGAACAGGAGGTCGGCCGGGCGCTGGCTCACCGCACCGCGCAGGGTGTCGGCGGTGGACCACTCGTTCACCGGGCAGCCCGCCTGGGTGCGATGCTCACGGCGATCATGGCGATCGCGGCCGTGGCCACCGCACCGCTCTACGTGAAGAGTTTCTTCCAAGGTGATTGGCTGCTCATCGCCAGCCTCGCGATCGGCTTGTTTGGGTTTGCATTCATGCATCTCACCCGAGGAACGCTCTCCGGCAATGGTCGGTTCAGGCCCTACGGGATGATCCTCGCGATCGACGGCGCCGCAAAGCTCGTTGCGTCCATCGTGCTCTGGCAACTCGGGGTGCACACCGCCGGCCCCTACGGGATGTGCATCGCCCTGTCGCCGTTCCTTGCCACCGGCATCGCGCTCCGGGGCCAGACGGGATTGCTGCGAGAAGGACCGCCCGCCCCGTATTCGGAACTCTCGACGTCGCTCGGCTGGCTCCTGGCCGGGTCGTTGCTCATGCAGGTCCTCGGGTACTCGGTGCTCCTCGGCGTCGGCGTCCTCCGCCACCACCGCGACGCTCGAGTCGCGGCAGGACTCAGCAGCGCGTTCTTCGTCGGCCGCATCCCACCACTGCTGTTCCAAGCGGTGCAGGGCACGCTGTTGCCCAAGCTCGCCGGGTTGGCGAGCACGGGCCGCCACGACGACTTCAAACGCGGCCTCCGCCAGTTGATGGTCATCGTCGTGGGGATCGCAGCGCTCGGGACCGCCGGTGCGTTCGCCGTCGGCGTCCCCGTCGGCAAGCTGCTCTTCGGTGAGAACAAGTTCAACGTGACCGCCGTGAACCTCGGATTGCTGGTGGCCGGCAACGGCGTTTTCATCATCGCCCTGACCATCGCGCAGGCGTTGATCGCGCTTCACGGTCACAAAGAGGCGGCCGTGGCGTGGGGCGTCGGTGTCGTGGCGTTCCTGATCGGCGCGAGCGCCATCAGCGACCTGGCACTCCGCGTGGAGATCGGGTTCCTCGCCGGCTCCGTCGTCACGACGCTCGTGATGGCCTGGGCGCTACTCCGAAGAATGCGCCACGGAGTCACCGAGGGCATCGGATCTCTGATCGCCCAGATCGAACACGAGCCACTCGACCTCTGATCGCCTGAGTCGACGCCGTCTCCTCTGGATTCAGAACAGTTGCATCGACCGCGGTGGGCACATTTCTGGAGGTGTTCTTCGCCACCGATCAGCCGGCTGCGGAGGTGTCGGCCGGTAGCATCACCGGATCGACGGCCTCCGAATCGCGCTCGACGGCACACCGCTGCTCGGCCACCGCACTGGCGTCGGCGAAGTCACCGCAGGCGTTCTCGACGGTCTGAACCGTCGAGACGATGTCGCCGTCCACGCGTATGCACTCACGTGGCGGGGGCGTGACCAACTCCGTGGCGCCGTGCCCGCCGGGGTTCGAACCGCGACCCGGCCGCTCCCGGCCCGCGTCGTTCGAGAACTCTGGGACCGCGGCGCATCACGCCCACGGATCGAGAACTGGACCGGACCCGTCGATGTCGTGCACGCCACCAACTTTGTTGCACCACCGGCCCGCGCGCCGGTCGTCGTGACGGTACACGACGTCACGTTCATCCGGTTTCCCGAACTCTGCACCCCCGACACGCTCCGATATCCGCGTCTGCTCGAACGGGCCATCCAGCGGGGTGCAGTCGTGCACACGCCAAGCGAGTTCGTCGCCGACGAGATCCGCGAGTTCTTCAGCATTCCGCCCGACCGGGTCGTTCCGATCCACCCGGGCATCCCGGATGTCATCACTGGCGATCGAGTGGCCGGGGCGCGCGCCGCCGGCGGTGACCGCTACGTCCTCGCGCTCGGCACCATCGAACCTCGAAAGAATCTCCCTACGCTCATCGAAGCGTTCGATCGTGTCGCGCGTCACGACGAGGACCTGCGCCTCGTCCTGGCCGGACCTCCGGGTTGGGACACCGAGCGGGTGGCCGCCGCCATCGGGCGCGCTCGCGCGGCCGACCGCATCGTGGCGCTCGGATTCGTTGCCGATCAACGCCGCGGCGATCTCCTCGCGGGCGCCGCCGTGTTCGCCTATCCCTCGCTCTACGAAGGATTCGGCTTCCCGCCGCTCGAAGCCATGCGCGCCGGCGTTCCCGTCGTCGCGAGTACCGCCGGTTCGCTCCCCGAAATACTTGGCGACGCCGCTCACCTCATCGCACCAACCGACGTCGAGGCGTTGGCCGCCGCCATCAAGGACTACGCCAACCCCGACCACCCGGCGCGCGCCGACGCGATCGCTCGCGGCCTCGAACGAGTCGGTCGGTACCGGTGGGAACACACCGCCGCATGCTTGGTCGACCTCTACCGGAGCCTGATGTGAAGACCGGTCTCCACATCGGCCAGCTCCTCCAGCCCGTTCCCGGCGGCATCGGCCGGTACGTCGTGCATCTGGCCCAGAATCTCGCGGCGGCCGATGTCGAGGTCGTGTGCTTCGGCGCCGGGACACCAAACGCGCGCGTGCAGGCCCTCGTCGGCGAGAGCATCGACCTCGGTTGGCCCCGCGGGCCGCTCAGATACGAACTGTGGCACCGCACCCGGCGGCCCCGGCTCCGTCTGCCCGTCGACGTCGTCCACGCGCCGAGCCTCGCAGTACCTCCGGCCGGCTCGACCCCTCTCGCGGTCACCGTGCACGATGTCGCGTTCCTCAGGGAGCCGGACGCCTTCACCAAGCGCGGCCTCGCCTTTCACCGAAGGGGCCTCGAACTCGCGCACCGCGAGTCCGACGTCATCATCACCGCCTCCCGATTCGCGCGCGACGAACTGGTGAACATCGGCTTCGACCGCGCACGCATCTACCTGGCACCCCACGGCGTCGGCCTCCGACCACCGGAAGCGGACTCCGTCATCGACGAACGAGTCGGACGCACCGGCATTCGCGCGCCCTTCGTCCTCGCGGTCGGGACCGTCGAACCGCGCAAAGGACTCGACACGTTGGCAAAGGCACTCGCAGTCGCTCGGCGCGAGGTTCCCGAGCTATCGGCGGCCATCGTCGGTCCGGACGGGTGGCTGACCGTGTCCGGCCTCGAAGGCCCCGGCATCCATCGGCTCGGAACCGTCGACGAACGCACGCTCGACGCCCTGTACCGACGGGCGCTGGTGTGTGCTGTCCCATCCCGCTACGAAGGGTTCGGCCTCCCCGCCCTCGAAGCCATGGCACGCGGGTGTCCGGTCGCGGCCAGCAACGCGACGAGCTTGCCCGAGGTGGTGGGCGCGGCGGGGCTGCTCATCCCGGTCGGTGCCGTCGACGCCTGGGCGTCGGCGCTCGTCGGACTGGCGTCGGACCCCGAACGGTGCGCCGACCTCGGTCGGCGGGGACGCGAGCGTGCCGCCGGATTCACCTGGCGAGGATCGGCGCACGCGCACGCTGCGGCCTACGCCGCCGCGCTCGACGGCCCGTAGACTCGGACGTCGTGCGGCTCCTGCTCGATGTCTCGGCCGTTCCCGCACGCCCGGTCGGCGCCGGCGTCTACACGCTCGAGATCGCTCGCGGGTTGGCCCAACGCCCGGGCGTCGACCTTCACCTCGCGGCCCGTCGTCGCGACGGCGCCCGATGGCAGGTGCTGGCACCGAACGCCACGGTGCATCCCGAGGTCCCCGAACGGCGCCCGGCGCGCCTGGTCTGGGAACAGACCCAGGCCCCTCGACTCGCCCGGCGGATAGGGGCCGAACTCTGGCATGGGCCGCACTACACACTTCCGCTGCGGCTCGACATTCCGAGCGTCGTGACGGTGCACGACCTGACGTTCTTCGAACACCCTGAGTGGCACGAACGGAGCAAGGTCGGTTTCTTCCGGCAGATGATCCGCGCCGCCACTGCCCGCGCCGGGGCGATCGTCGCCGTGAGCCCTCACACCAGCCGGCGGCTCGAGGCGGTCCTGGCACCGGACGCGCCCATCGTGATTGCGGAACACGGGGTCGACCACGAGCGGTTCGTCACCAACGGCGACGGCGACCTCGAGCTGCTCGCGCGAACGGGAATCGCGCCGCCCTTTGTGGCCTTCGCCGCCACGATCGAGCCGCGCAAGGACGTGCCGAATCTGATCCGCGCCTTCGCGCGGGTGGCGGGCGACCGGCCCGACCTCAAGCTCGTCATCGCCGGTCGTGACGGTTGGGGGACCGAAGCAGTCCGTGACGCTGCCGCCCAGAGCGGGGTCACCACCAGGATTCTGCGGGTGGGTTGGATGGCGGACGATGTACTCCCGGCGTTCTTCCGCCGCGCCGAGGTCGTGGCGTACCCGTCGCTCGAAGAGGGCTTCGGCCTCCCGGCACTCGAGGCCCTCGCGTGCGGCGCCGCACTGGTGACCACGACCGGATCTGCGATGGAGGACGTGGTCGGCGACGCCGCGGCGCTGGTAGCCCCGCGCGACACCGATGCACTCGCCGCCGCGATCGCGCGCCTGTGCGACGATCCCGAGGAACGGGCGCGGCTGCGGGCGGCCGGACCTCGACGCGCGAGCGCGTTCACCTGGTCGGCCTCGGTCGATCAGCACTTCGCCGCATACGATCTGGCTCTGGGGGTACGAGCATGAGAGCAACCGTGACCGGTGCCGGCGGTTTCGTCGGCCCCTATCTCGTCGAACATCTGCGCGAGCAGGGCGACGATGTCACCGAGATGGACCTCTTCGGTCCCGTAGAGGTCGACGTCACCGACGCCGACTCGGTCCTCCACGCTCTCGACGACGCTGCGCCGGAGGTCGTGTATCACCTCGCGGCGCTGAGTCATGTCGGCCAGAGTTGGTCCAGTCCCGGCACGTCGTTCCGCGTCAACGCCGAGGGAACCCTCCACGTCCTCCGAGCGAGTGTGGAGCTCAAGGTTCCTCGCGTCGTGGTGATCCTGAGTTCGGAGGTGTACGGAGACGCAGCCCCCGAGGACCTGCCACTCCGCGAGACTGCGCCGCTCCGGCCCGTGACCCCGTACGGCGCGAGCAAGGTCGCCGCCGACTTCCTCGCGCTGCAAGCCCACCTCGCCGACAACCTGGACGTCGTACGGGTCCGCCCCTTCGGTCACACCGGCCCCGGCCAGTCCGACCAGTTCGTGGTGCCCGCGCTCGCCGCACGGATCGCGCGGGCCGAACACGACGGCACCGATTCGATCCCCGTCGGTTCGCTCACCGCGGTCCGGGACCTCTCCGACGTTCGGGACGTGGTCCGTGCGTACCGCCTTCTCGCCGAGCGCGGTGTCGGCGGCGAGGTCTACAACGTGTGTTCCGGGCGCGGCGTCAGTATCCAGGAGATTGCCGACATCCTGCTCGAGCAGGCGACGCGACCGATCTCGTTGGAGACCGATCCCACCCTCGTCCGTGCGGTCGATGCACCCCGGATGATCGGCGACAACACCCGCCTGCGCGAGACCACCGGATGGGCCCCGCAGTTCTCGCTCGAGCAGACGCTCAGTGACGTGCTCGCCGCAGCGCGGGCCAAGATCGCGCGCTCCTGACCGCGCGACGGGCGCAGCTCAGATCTCCTGACGATCGAGCCAGCCGAGTACGGACGCGACGGCCCTCGGATCGTGGCGGAGGCGCCGACCGGCGTTCCCGATGATGCGAAGTTCCGCGTGGCCGTGGGCGCGGGCCAGGAGATCGGCGTCGGACACCGGCACCACATCGTCATCGGTGCCATGCAACAGCAGCAGTGGGCGGGGAGAGAACCGACGGGCGCTCGCGACCGCGTCGACCGCGCCGATCTCGCGCGCCCATGCCCCCGTGTCCGGCGGGAGCTGATCGGACGAGAAGACACCCATCCGCAAACAGTGCCGCGCGAAGCGACTGGTATCGCGGTTCCAGTCGTTGAGGTTGGCCGGCGCGCCCAGGGCCGCGATGCCGCGTACCCGAACGTCGCGCGCCCCGACCCCAAGCGCAAGCGAACCACCGACGCCGGTCCCGAGCAGCCAGACTCCCGAGACGTCGGGCGCGTCGAGCACGGTGTTGATCGCCAACCGCAGATCAGCGTTCCATGCGCCGATCGAGAAGTCACCCTCCGATCCACCCGTGCCCCGAAAGTTGAACGTCAGCGCTTGCCATCCCACCTGGGTGGCGATGCGATCGGCGAGTTCCGGGAACGTCAGACCCGAAGCCACCGAACCGCGCGGCGGCGTCGGGAAGTCGTGACACACCACGACCGCGGGTCCCGGCGTCGTGCCGCTGGACACTGGCCGCGCCCAGTGCGACGCCAAGGTCGTGCCGTCGGCGTGTTGCAGGTGTTGATCCACGGTGCTCCTTGGAGACGGACCCCGGTATCCTGACGCACGTGACCACGACCCCAGCCCCTGGCGCCGCCTTGAAGGAATGGGCAGTGGTGGTGCAGGCCCTCCTCGAGGGTGAGCAGATCCTCGATATCAGGAAAGGCGGCCTCCGCGAGGACGGTCGCCACTTCACCGTGCAGTCCCGTCGAGTCTGGCTCTACCCGACGGTCGAGCATCAACACGCCGGGCTGCTGAAACCTGCGTATCAACGCTGGGTTGCCAGCACCGCCGCCGCCGCACCCGCCGACCGTGCCATTCGGGTCGAAGGGTGGGCGGACATCGTTGGGGTGGCCACCGCGACCGAACCCGAGGTTCTCGACGCGCTCGACGGCAAGGTCATCTGGGCCCGCGAGTACGTCGAGACTCGGTTCCGCTGGAAGGCACGGGACCCGCTGCAGGTGCTCGCACTGCGCGTCCACCGACTCGACGATCCAATCACGGTTCCGTTCCGGGACGACTACGGCGGGTGTACGTCGTGGGTCGACCTCGACGAACTGCCCGATCCGATCTCGGTTCCGAGTCGGCCCGCGTTGTCCGATGCGGCGTTCGAGGCTCGCTACCAAGGTGCCGCCGACGCGATTCCCGGCGGGTTTGCCCGACCCGAATGATCATGGGCTCAGGGAGCCGCTGCCGCCGGCAACGGTGCGTGGAGCACGTGTGCGTCAGGCACTCCGTGCGTCAAGCGATGCGTTCCTCACCGGCCACCGAGGCACCATCGCGTGCAACTCCAGCCGACTTTGCGTCCACGGTGAGGCGCTCCAACCGATGCTCGCGGGAACGCCCCGGGTAATGGTTGATACGCGGGTTGGCCGCCGGGTCCACGCCGATGCTGTTCCACGAGCCATCGAGGAAGCGAACCCGCGCCCGCATTCGGCTCCGCCGGACAATCTCGACGCGGGGTTCAATGCGGTATCCGAGCTCGACGAGGAGTGCGGCGTTCTCCCACCATTCGTGGTGGAGATACTCCGTGTGAGTCCAGACCTTCTCGAGAATCCGCCGCACGGCGCGGTCTCGGCGGAGCACCCAAACCCCGCAGTTCGGCACGATCTGCCCGTCGTACTCGTGAGCCACGAGAGCCATGAGGTCCCGGTCGTCGAGCGCGTCGGCGATGTCGTCGGTCGGATCGACGATCGCCGCGTCGGCGTCGACCCAGACCACCAGGTCGTAGCGCGTCAGGAGGTCGAGGAACAACGGGATCTTGTTCCACGACGCCGGACGCGTGGGGTCGATGAGTTCGCGCCGCACGTCGAGGTCGTAGCCGTGGCGGCGCGCGTAGATCTCGAACGTCTCCCCGGACACGTCCAGGATTTCGCCGTATGGCCCGGCACCGATGGAACAGAGAACTTTGCGCACGATCAGGCCGGCCGGTACCCACGGTTACGCGCTTCCACGGGCGTGTCCGGTGCGAAGCACGTGAACTGGTCCGAGACCATCAGCTCGTCGATTGCCTCGGAATCGACAGCTGAATCGTCCAGGTCGTAGTAACGCTGGTTCCGCTTGTCGCCGACATAGCGGAACTCCTCGTACTTCAGGGGTCGACTCATGGCGGTCAAGGATACGGGACGCGATCGAGGGAGAGCCCGGATAGGCCCTCCCTCGATCGTGAAGTATCGGATTGCGCCCGAAACTGCTCGAGGGGGACCAGCTCTCGATCCGGTGACGCAACGGTGCGACGGAGAGATTCCGCCAGTCCGAAGTGGACGGCTAGCGGCCGCGCACCTCCAGGGTCCCATGTTGATTGTGCATCAGTTGGACCACCCCCTTTCTCTGGTACCGAATTCGTATCACGCGCGCCCCACGAGAAACGAGGATTTTGCCGAACCAATTTCGTGAACGCTCGATTTCCTCACCTGCGCTCAGGGCGTCGGGGTGGGATCCGGGCCCGGTTCGTCTTCGTCGACCGGACGGCCGATGGCGCCGATGAACCGCAGATAGTCGAGCTGACACTCCATCACGGCTTCGACCTGTTCCGGCAGGTACGCCTCACCGGTCGCCGCACATCGTTCGACGATGTAGTTGACGGTCTCGTCCGGCATGAGGAGGAGCGGGACCTCGGGACCTTCGCGAGTGCCGTTGTGCGAGACCCCGCGCTGGCGGAAGAAATCCATCTGGAAGTCGATGATCCGCTTGACGTCGGCCTCGGTCAGCGTCGCCGCCACGATGTCTGGAAGGTGCTGCACGACCCACCCGAGCGCATCGTCCGGGTCGAAGACCGCGTCCGGCGGTTCGTCACTCAGACGCGCCGCCTCACGGAACACCAACCCCGCCGCAATCGCCAACACGATCCCGACGGCAAGAAATGCAACGACCCAGATCACTGCGGTTCAACCCGTCGTCCGACGGTCCGACCGTCCGACGGTCAAATGCCGATGCGCTGGGCGAGCAGTTCCCGGTGGTACGTGGCGTCCCCGAACAGGATCTCGGACGACTTGGCGCGCTTGAAGTACAGGTGCGCGTCGTGCTCCCACGTGAACCCGATCCCGCCGTGGATCTGGATGTTCTCGGCCGCGGAGTGGAAGTACGCATCCGAGCAGTAGGCCTTCGCGAGCGATGCGACCACCGGCAACTCGTCGTTGTCCTCGGCCGCGGCCCAGGCCGCGTAGTACGCCGCCGACTTCGCCGACTCGGTCTCGAGCAGCATGTCCGCGCACTTGTGCTTGATCGCCTGGAACGATCCGATCGGGCGGCCGAACTGCACGCGGTCCTTCGCGTACTGGACCGACTCTTCGAGCACGTACGCCGCGCCGCCGACCATCTCGTTGCAGAGTCCGACCGACGCCTGGTCCAACGTCTTGGAGAGCGCAGCCCAGCCGGCACCCGCGGTTCCGAGCAGCGTGGCCTGCACACCGTCGAACTCGAGCTTGGCCTGCTTGCGGGTCTGGTCCATCGTGGCCAGCGCGGTACGGGTCAGGCCCGCGGCGTCACCGTCGACGGTATAGAAGGAGATGCCGTCCTCACCGGTACTGCCCGCGGCTCGAGCGGCGACCACGATGAGGTTGGCAACGTGCCCGTCGAGCACGAACATCTTCGTGCCGGTCAGCTTCGCACCGTCACCGTCCGGCGTCGCTTCGAGGGTGATACCCGCAGCATCCCACTTGCCACTCGGCTCGGTGAAGGCCAGCGTCGCGATGGTTTCTCCGCTGGCGATGCCCGGGAGCAGCGCCGCCTTCTGATCTTCCGTGCCGGTGTTCAGTATCGCGTTCGCCGCGAGCACCACCGTCGAGAAGTACGGCGCACACAGCAGCGCGCGACCCTGCTCCTCAAGCACAATGCCAAGCTCCACCCAGCTGAATCCCTGGCCGCCGTACGCCTCGGGGATGTGCAGGCTCTGCAGGCCCAACTCGTTCGCCATCTGCGACCACACAGCCGGGTCGTAGCCGTCGGTCGTCTCCATCAGACGACGGACCTCGGACTCGGGGCTTTTGGCCTCCAAGAACTTCCGGACGGCGTCTCGCAGTTGATCCTGCTCTTCGGAAAAGGCGAAGTTCAAGGGGTTTCCTTCCTCAGCGGGGCTCACGCGGGAGACCGAGCACCCGCTCACCAATGATGTTCTTTTGAATTTCGCTTGCACGGGCCTGCGAAGGGTTTGACCAGTATCACGGACAGCGCGGACGGGCGGCAGAGTACAGCGCCCGCGACGCGGAGCGCCCGTTGGCGGCAGTGAGTGCCACCGACAGCGTCCAAGTGGTCACGCCGGGATTGGTTGGGCGTTGATGGTGTAGTTCCATTCGCCGTGGAAGGTGTGGGGTGTGAGGGGCACGGCGGCGAGTTGCGCGTCGGTGATCTTGACGCCTTTCGGATACCACTCGGGGTCGTAACCAGCCTGGATCGTGAGTCCCGTGGTAGTGCTCGTCGCGGAGATGAGTTCGATGATGGTGCGGACACTCGTGAGGGGCCGGCCCCGCCAGTTCATCGAGATGAACCTGAACATGCGGTGCTCGATCCGGTTCCACTTACTGGTGCCGGGCGGGTAGTGACACACCGTGACGTGCAGTCCTGTCTCGGCCGCGAGTTTCGCGAGGTGCGTTTTCCAGGCTCGAAGCCGGTAACCGTTCGAACCGCCAGCATCCGCGGTGATCAACAAGCGCGTCGCGTTGGGGAACCGGTCCCGGCCCATCTGGTTCCACCATCTCCGGATCGACTCGACCGCGAACTCCGCCGTGTCGGCACTGTCGCCGACACTGACCCAGCCTTCGTCGTTGGTCACGTCGTAGATCCCATACGGAATCGCCTTGGCATGCTCACCGAGCTCTCGGTTGGGGAAGTCATGGACCTGGACGCGTTCGGGTTCACCCTCGGGTGACCATTCTGCGCCGCGGTTGGCGTAGTCGCCGATCAGTTCCTTCTTCTTCGTGTCGACACTGATCACCGGTTCGTCGTCCGCGATGAACCCGACGGCCATGTCGTTCAGATAACCGAACTGGGCGTCACGGTCCGCGTGTTGGCGTCCCTCGGTCACCTTCGCGTTGGCCTGGAGCGAGTAACCGAGGTAGTGCAACATGCGCAGCACCGTCCGCGACGACACGTCGAACCCTTCCCCGACAAGTTCGGCCGCCAAGTTCGTCGACGACTTCGATGTCCACCGCAGCAACGACATCGGGTTCCCACGCGTGGAGGGATGCACCAACTCGTCGAGCGCTTCGAGCAGGCCCGGCTGTTTGTCGATCAGAAGCTTGTCGCCACCGCCCGGTGCCCGCAGCCGCTCCGACGGCTCGATGCCCGCCTCGATCTCGGCCTGGGCTTTGATCACCGTGTTGCGACTCATACCCGACGCCACCGCGACCGCCGACTTACCACCCCGACCCAACAACTCGGCCGCGGCTCCACCAACCACCCGCCGTTGCAGCTCGTTCATGTGCGGCAACACTCGATCGAAGAACCGCGCGAGCCCGTCCGCCGTGACCTCCACACCCACACGATACTACGCGCGTACTATCCTGGCGTGGACCCCAACCCGCCGATTTAGCAAATGAAGCACGTACCAACATCATTGGTGAGGGAGCCTCAAGCGAGACCTCGCTGGCAGCCACCTACAACGGGTGGAGCAGCTACGAGACGTGGGCGGTACCGCTCTGGGTTGACAACGAACTCAGCAGCCAGGAAAACGTCCGCGGGCTTGCATCTGACGCGTGGGACGAAGCAACCAAGACGAGCTACGCACCCTCGATCCCCGCAGTTCTCATGAGTCGAGCGACTCGATCACGGCCGATCTCATGACCGGCACGACGCACGGCTTTCCAGGGCTCGTGGGACTCGCGGTTTTCTTGCTCAAGCACCTTGATCCGCGCCGCGTCGTCGGTCGTCGTCCCCGGCTTGCGGCCCTCGTCGATGTCGGTCTCACGCTGGTGTGCTCGAGGGTCGGTTCCAGGTACTCGGAAGCCTTCGGGAGTCCCTGCTCGGGAGCGCGACTGGCGAACGAACGCACTCAGGCCGTCCGACACCACGCCGGTTTTCGAGCCCTTCCGGTGCCGCTCGGCACGTCGTGCCACCGACGGAGCGGGCGCAGAACGCCTTGACTAGCGTTCACGGCCAATGATGACGGCCCACTACGAGACGACCGACGTCCGGATCGACAAGCTCGTCGTCGGACCGTTCGAGAACAACGTGTTCGTCGTGCGTGACAAGAACTCTGGCGAGGCGGTCCTCATCGATGCGGCGAACGAGCATCAGTTACTGCTCGACGTGTGCCGGAGGACCGGAGTACGGCGCGTGCTCACCACGCACGGCCATTGGGATCACATCCAGGCGGTGACCGCCATGCGAGACGCCGGCATCGAGGTCGGGATTGCCGACGCCGACGCCGCGATGCTTCCGAGTTACGACTTCACGATTCCCGACAACGAGGTCCTGACCGTCGGTGGCCTTCGGTTTCGTGCGATCCACACGCCCGGCCACACCCCCGGCTCGACCTGTTTCGAGCTCGAAGGCCATCCCGTGGTGTTCAGTGGCGACACGCTCTTTCCAGGGGGCGCGGGCAACACCGCGACCAAGGGTGCCAGCTTCGCGGAGATCATCTCGTCCATCGACCGACGCCTGTTCACGCTCCCGGCGGAGACACTGGTGCTCCCAGGCCACGGGCTCGACACCACCGTGGGCACCGAACGACCGAACCTCGACACGTGGATCGAGCGGGGCTGGTGATCAGCGTGGGCGCCCGTAACGAATCCGGATCGTCGGAGACGAACACGTCCATGTCCCTTGCCACCTCGTGGACCGGCCCGGTGCGAAACCGGGTTTGGGTCAGCGCACAACTCGGGTACCGGTAGGACTCATATGTCAGCGCCTCGACCTGCCGTGACCATCGACGACGCATGCTCCGTGATCGGCGAGGCGGGCTTCGGTCCCCGGGCGCCGGGTGTCGGTCTCGAGCTGGAGTGGTTCGTCACCCGAGACGGCGCCGCCGTCTGCGATCCCGAGTTGGTGCGCGCCGCGCTCCTGGCATCAGGTCCGCTGCCGGGACAGAGCAAGGTCACCTTCGAGCCGGGTGGTCAACTCGAGATCAGCGCGCTCCCCACACTCGACGGTCCGAGCGCCGTCGAACGCGCCGGGCTCGACGCCGCCGAGGTCATGGCGCGCTTGGCTGCAGCGGGGTTGCGGTGCGTCGCCTCGGGCCTCGACGCCGGGGCACGGCGCCATCGTGTACTCCGAGAGCCCCGCTACCGAGCGATGGAGCAGTACTTCTCCCGCCAAGGGTGCGCCGGCGAATCGATGATGTGCTCGACCGCGTCCATGCAGGTCAACGTAGGCTTCCGCGACGACTTCGACGGCCAGTGGACACTGGCGCACGACCTCGCCCCGTTCCTCGGCGCGATCTTCGCTCATTCACCCCTCGTCGGCGGTCGGCCGAGTGGTTGGCAATCCACTCGTCTCGCCGTCTGGTCCGCACTCGATCCGCTCCGCACCCGTCCGGTCTCCACCAAGGCCGATGCCCGCAACGACTGGATCCGGTACGCGCTGGACGCGCCGGTCATGCTCATTCGCCTGCCGGACGACTGCGTGGTCCCGGACCAAACCCTCACTCTTCGCCAGTGGATCGAGAACGGTCATCCGGCCGGCACACCGACGCCGGACGATGTTGGCTACCACCTCACCACACTGTTCCCGCCGGTGCGGCCACGCGGCTGGCTCGAGCTTCGTGTGCTCGACGCGCTCCCCCATCCGTGGTGGCAGGTTGCAGCTGCGATCACGATCACCGCGCTCACCGATGCTGATCTCGGCGCGCGGCTCGCGCCCATCGTCCGTGGCGGTGCGGGCCTCGGGCTCACGGCTGCGTGGTGGGGGGTGCACGATCCGGCGCTCGGAGCGACTGCGTCCCAACTCATCGCCGCCGTCGTGCCGAAACTCGCCGCCGCGGGATACAGCGAGGAGTTGATCGCCACCGCCTACGAGTTCGCCCAGCGGTATCCGTATCGCGGTCGATCCCTCGCCGATGACCGGCTCGACGAGTTCGCGGCGTCCGGGGCCCTCGCGCCCACTCCGGAGCCGGTGCCGACGCCCACCTCGAGATGAGAGCTGAGTCTGCGAGCGCCCTGGCCGAGGCCCGGGCCCGAACCAACGGCGTCCTGGACCCGCTGTCCGACGCAGACCTCGTCGAGCAGCACTCCCCACTGATGTCCCCGCTCGTGTGGGACCTCGCGCACATCGCTCACTACGAGGAGCTGTGGCTCCTCCGCACGCTCAGCGGAGCCGAGGCGACGGACCCGCGTTTCGACGACGTGTACGACGCGTTCAAACATCCGCGCGCGGAACGGACGACCCTGGATCTTCTCGCCGTCGGGCCGGCGCGCGCGTTCGCCGGCGCGGTGCGCGAGCGAGTGCTCGGACGCGATCTCACACCCCAGCCCGATCCGCACGTCGAAGCGTTGCTCACCGACGATTTCGTCTACGGCATGGTGGCGCGCCACGAACACCAACACATCGAGACGATGCTGGCGACGTTGCAACTCATGACCGAAGGCGGCCCCACCGCCGCAGGCGATGGGCCGGGCCGGCCATCGGCGATCGCACGGGGACCGGCGATCGAACTCCTGATCCCTGCCGGACCGTTCGTCATGGGCACCGACACCGACCTCTGGTCCTACGACAACGAGCGTCCGGCCCACGCCGTCGACCTCCCGGCGTTCTTCATCGACCGCACTCCCGCCACCAACGGCCAGTTCGCCGCGTTCGTCGACGGTGGCGGGTACGACAATCCCGACCACTGGAGCACCGACGGGTGGAAGTGGCGGCAGGAAGCCGCGCTCTCGGCGCCGCAGTTCTGGGACCACACCGCCGACAGGTGGACGCGCCGACGGTTCGGACGCATCGAGCCACTCCCGCTCCTCGAGCCCGTGCAACACATCTGCTGGTACGAGGCCGACGCCTTCGCGCGAGCCGCCGGGAAACGTTTGCCGACCGAGGCCGAGTGGGAGAAGGCCGCGAGTTGGGATCCGGGAGCGGGCATCGGCATGAAGCAATCACGACCCTGGGGTAATTCCGAGGCCGAGAGCCCCGCCGCGTTGTGGGGCTCGACGGCCCGCTGGGGCCCGGACGAGGTGGGCGCACACCCGGATGGCGCATCACCGTTCGGTGGGCTGGACCTCCTCGGCGGCGTGTGGGAATGGACAGCGTCGGACTTCACGCCGTACCCGAGATTTCGGAGCTTCCCGTATCGCGAGTACTCCGAAGTGTTCTTCGGGCCCGACTACAAGGTGTTGCGCGGTGGGTCGTGGGCGACGCATCCCGTGGCGGTCAGCACGACCTTCCGGAACTGGGACTACCCGATCCGTCGTCACATCTTCAGCGGTGTCCGTTGCGCGCGGGACGCGTGACGCGTGTGCCGCCACCTCGCGTATCTCGGACCACCCCTGCGCCTCGGGGACCTCATCGATGCGCCCCATGGTCTCATGGCACAAGGACACCATCCACGGGAGATGATCGTCGCGAACGAGAATCCCGATGGGTGGGGCATCGCGTGGTGGGATGGCATCAGCCCCGAGCCGAATCGTTACCGTGCGATCGCCGAGATCTGGTCGGACACGGAGTTCGCCCACTGCGATGCCGTCGGCACGGCCGTCCTCGGGGCCGTGCGGAAAGCCTCGCCCGGGACGACACTGCGATCAGTGAACAACGCGCCGTTCATCGCGGACACGCCACGCGGATCCCTGGCCTTCTCGCTCAACGGCTACGCCTTTCGAGATCCTCAGGTGGAAGCACACCTTCGCGGCTGCCTCTCCCCTGAGACTCGGCTCGATGGCGACACGGATTCCGAGGTGCTGTTCACGCTGCTCCGACAGCACGTTGATCGCGGTGAGCCGCTGTCGGACGCACTTGCCGCGGTTCATCGCACGCTCGCGCCGAGTACTGAGGAGTACGTGAACATGCTCGCGGTCACGGCGGATCAGATCGTCGCGACCACCTGGCATCACACGCTCTACGTCCGGCGCACAGCCGTCGGGACCACGGTCGCCTCCGAACCGCTCGACGGCGACCACGAGTGGCGGCGCGTGCCGGACCAACACCTCGTCGTCGTCGACCGAGACTCACTCACGACCGTTCCCCTGGAAGGACTCCGATGACCGCCGGCACGCTTCGCGTCGATACGTATCTGGACCCCGACGACCTGCGCGACGCGCTCCGCGCCGACGTCGCGGCCGGCCTGACCGCCACTCCGAAAGATCTGCCACCCAAGTGGTTCTACGACGATCGCGGTTCGGAACTGTTCGACGAGATCACCCGGCTGCCCGAGTACTATCCGACTCGGAGGGAGCGGTCGATCTTGGTCCAGCACGCCGACGCGATCGTGGCGGTGAGCGGCGCCGACACCCTCGTGGAGTTGGGCTCTGGGACCTCCGAGAAGACGCGCATTCTTCTCGACGCGTTTCGCCGCGCCGAGTCGTTGCGCACCTTCGCGCCGTTCGATGTCTCCGAGGCGACCCTGCGTGAAGCGGCTCGGCAGGTAGCTGTGGAGTACCCGGGCATCGACGTCCACGCCGTCGTCGGTGATTTCGAACGGCACCTCGAACACATTCCTGCGGACGGCCACCGGATGGTCGCGTTCCTCGGCGGGACGATCGGGAACTTCAACCCGAGTTCGCGCGCCGCGTTCCTTCGGACCCTCGCCTCCACATTGCGGCCCGGTGAGACGCTGTTGCTCGGCACTGACCTCGTCAAAGACGCCGACCGCTTGGTGCGCGCGTACGACGACCGCGCCGGAGTGACCGCGGCGTTCAACAAGAACGTCCTCCAGGTCATGAACCGCGAACTCGGCGCGAATTTTGACCCCGACGACTTTGCTCACGTCGCCCGCTGGAACGCCGACGACGAATGGATCGAGATGCGACTCGAGGCGCGGCGAGAGGTCTCGGTGTCCGTGTCGGAACTCGACCTCGACGTGCGCTTCGAAACGGGTGAGCAGATACGCACCGAGATCAGCTCGAAGTTCCGACGCGAGCGCTTGGCCGCCGAACTCGCCGACGCGGGTTTCGCACTCGAAGAATGGTGGACCGATCCCGACGGCGATTTCGCCCTGTCCCTCTCGCGTCGAGACACCACCGAACCAACGCCCGCGCGTCACCGCTGACCCACCACAATCCACAAAGGGCCGATCTGCCCGTTCAGTTCGGGTGTGGACCGCCGGTACCCTTGCGCGGATGGAAGGCATCGGCACGTGCGGCTCCTGACACGCCAGAGGGCCGTGCTCTGCCTCCTCGCGCTCGGCACGGCCGCGTGTGGTGGGGCCAGGAGTCACCCGGCCGCGTCCACCCGGACGCAGGACCACACCGCGGCCAACCACGCTGCGGCTGCGAAAGCCACCGACGTGCTCGGCCGCCGACTGGACCGGAGCGCGACCCTCGAGGTCACACCGTACGAGCGGGATGCGTTCCTCGAGCTTGCGCTCCGACCGGCCGCCACCGGGACCACACGGCCGTCGGTACTGCAACGCTGGGTACGAAGTCCCGTGTTGCACGTGACGGGGAACCCGTCGGCAGAGGACTCGGTCCACCTGGCCGAATCCGCCCAACGCTGGAGCCTCATCACGGGGCTGAACATCACGGTGTCTCCGGTCGCAGGCAACGTCGACATCTCCTTCGTGCCTCGGGCGGCCTTCGCTCGCGCCCTCGATGTGGAGAACGTCGACGCGACGGCCGTCGGGCTCACCCGCCTCCGCATCGATCCTCGTCGCGCCGGTGTCATCACCGGTGCGACGGTGGTGGTCGCCGACGATGACCTCCAAGTCAGTCGCAACCGCACCATCGCGCACGAGCTCGGTCACGCGGTCGGCCTACAGCACTCCACGTGCGCATCGAGTCTGATGGACGGTTCGTCAGACGGTGACCGCTCGGTGCGATGGTCGCCGAATGCGCTCGACCTGCGGGTCGGATCGTTGTTGTACGACCGCCGCCTCGCGCCGGGTGACACAACACGAGATCTGGACGAGCTCCTGGTCCCGAGCGCCGTCGCCGGCGTGAGCTGCGACCCCGTCGATCTGGAACTCGTCCGCGCCTCCGGCACCGACCGTCACTACCTGTGCGTACGAGGACCGCAAACGGTGCGGCCCTGCACGAGCAACCTCTCCCGCGAACCCACCCTGCCCATCACCGATCCCGACGCGTGGACCAACGGCTCCAGCCTCTCGAGCCGTCCGCAGAACGCCTGATTTCGCCGGAAAAAACGGTGCCTCCGAGTTTCCACTACGGACGTAGTGGTATTACGATGAAGTCGTGACCGACGCAACCCGCCTCCCGCTGGCTCTCGATATCGAGGATCTCCACGTCGAAGCCGACGGCAACCCCATTCTCCGAGGCCTGAACCTGCAGGCCCGCAGCGGCGAGATCCATGCCCTGATGGGTCCGAACGGGTCCGGCAAGTCCACGCTCGCCAACACCTTGCTCGCCAACCCGGCCTACGTCGTGACGGCGGGCCGGATCCGCTTCCTCGGCGAGGACATCACGGATCTCCCCACCGACGAGCGCGCTGCACGCGGGCTCTTCCTCGGCTTCCAACACCCCGAGGCGATCTCGGGCGTGAGCGTGTTGAACTTCCTGCGCCAAGCCCTGGCCGTGCGCAAGGGAATCTCGGATCTGTCGATCCTCGAAGTGCGGATGGCACTCATGGACTGGACCAAGCGGCTCGGGATGGACGACCGCTTCACCCAGCGCTACCTCAACGAAGGATTTTCCGGCGGCGAGCGCAAGCGCAACGAGATCCTGCAGATGGCGATGATGGAACCCGAGTTCGCGGTGCTCGACGAAACCGACTCCGGCCTCGACATCGACGCGCTGAGGGCCGTCGGCGAGGGCGTGAACATCGTGCGGGCGGCCCGGCCGGAAATGGGCATCCTGCTCATCACGCACTACCAGCGCATCCTCGAACACCTGACCCCCGACGTCGTCCACATCCTGCTCGACGGTCGGATCGTGCAGACCGGCGGCGTGGAACTGGCGCGCCGGCTCGAGAGTGACGGCTTCGACAGCTTTCGGGAAGCGATCGAGGTCTGAGCATGAGTCTCGACATCGCGCGCATCCGCGCAGACTTTCCTCTCCTGGCCCAGGAACACAACGGCCATCGCCTCGTGTACCTGGACAGTGCGTCAAGCGCCCAGAAGCCACAGTCGGTCATGCACGCTATGGACGAGTTCATGGAGCACTCCTACGCCAACGTCCATCGCGGCGTGTACGCAATCGCGGAGGCCGCGACCGCACGGTTCGAGGCAGCGCGGGCCACCGTGGCCGGGTTCATCGGTGCCCGCGAGTCCGCGGAACTCGCCTTCACCCGCAACGCCACCGAGGCCATCAACCTCGTGGCGCATTCCTGGGGTCGCACCAACCTCGCCGCCGGCGATGTCGTCGTGCTCACGGAGATGGAACACCACGCCAACATCGTCCCGTGGCACATGCTCGCCGCCGAACGAGGGATCGAGCTGCGCTGGATTCCGATCGACGCCGAGTACCGCTTGGACCTCACCAACCTCGACGAAACACTGAGCGGAGCGAAGCTCCTCGCCGTCACCGCGATGTCGAACGTGCTCGGCACCGTCAACGACATCCCGATGCTGGTCCGCGCCGCTCGGTCCGCCGGCGCGCACGTGCTCGTCGATGCATCACAAGCCGCTCCCCACCTGCCCATCGATGTCCAAGCGTGGGATGCAGATTTCGCGGTCCTCACCGCCCACAAGATGCTCGGACCGTCCGGGATCGGCGCGTTGTGGGCACGGCGCGAGCTCCTCGAGGCCATGCCACCCTTCCTCGGAGGCGGCGAGATGATTCGTGACGTCCGGAAGGACGGCTTCACCACGAACGACGTGCCCTGGAAGTTCGAAGCGGGCACGCCGGCGATCACCGAAGCCATCGGGTGGGGCGCGGCGATCGACTACCTGCAGGGCATCGGCATGGACGCGGTCCACGAGCACGAGGTCGAGCTCACTCGGTATGCCCTCGACGCCCTCGACGCCGAGTTCGGCGAGCGGCTCACGATCTACGGACCGTCCACCACCGATGCACGCGGCGGGGTCATCTCGTTCCTCTTCCCCGCGATCCACGCGCACGATGTGTCACAGGTACTGGACGAGGAAGCCGTCTGCGTTCGCGCCGGTCACCACTGCGCCAAACCACTGATGCGGGTGCTGCAGATTCCGGCAACGAGCCGAGCATCGCTCTATCTCTACAACGACACCGATGACGTCGACGCGTTGATCGTGGGCCTCACCCACGCCGAGAAGTTCTTTGCGGTCGACCCCACCTAGGATCAGGAAGCCATGGCCGGACTCGAAGACCTCTACCGCGAGATCATCCTGGACCACTACCGCGCGCCCCGCAATCGCGGTGAGCTCGAGGTCCCACCTGCGCATCAGGTCGAAGGCTTCAACCCGCTGTGTGGGGACGAGGTCATCCTGTACCTCGACGTGGAGAACGGCATGGTCTCAGACGTCAAGATCGCCGGTCAGGGCTGCTCGATCAGCCAGGCGTCGACGTCGATGATGAGCGCCGCGGTCAAGGGCAGGTCCGTTGCCGAAGCGCGTACGATCACCCGAGCGTTCAAGGCGCTGATGAGCATCCACGAGTCCAAAATCGGCGGCGACGACGTCGACGCCACTGCGGACGATCTCGCCGGGGTCCGCCTCGGAGACCTCGAAGCACTCCAGGGCGTGGTGAAGTTCCCGGTTCGCATCAAGTGCGCGACGCTGGCGTGGAACACGCTCGTGCAAGGGCTCGACGAAATCGAATCGTCACACTGACGCTTCGAGCAACGAGCACCCTGCTGCTGCTGGTTCGCCGGTGGGTCGTACGAGCCAAAGCTCACCCAATGTGACCGAGTTCGGTGTTCTTGGCGGTTCTGGGGGGTCTCGGGCGGGTACCATGAGACTTCCACTCGAAGGGAGCGGCATGACCGAGCAAGTGACGCCCGACCTGGTGATGACCATCGATCAGGCACTCCAACGGTTCGGCGCGCGCGACCTCGTCGCTGGTGCCGAAGTCGTCGACTTCTTGCTCGACCTCCGCTTGGCGGTCGTGAACTCATCGGACCGCGCCATTGCGCAGTTGCTCGACGAAGAGCGTCAACCCACCGCCTGAGCCTTGCGAGTCGGCCGCCTTCGAGCGGGCCGCCCCAGCTTCACCGTTCTCGCCGCCACCTCCGCCGCGTCCATATGCGCGTCGCACGGCGCCTCGCCCGGTACGATTGACGGGTTCTGAGGGAGATCGATGAACACCATCATGCCGGAAACCACGCGTCAAGAACGTCGCGCGGCGAAGCACCATTCGCACCGCACGTGGTTCGTCATCGTCCTCGTCACGTGTATCACCGTGGTCGGTGGTACCGGCGTGGCGTTCGCGTTGAACAACGCGGACTCCTCTGGCGCCAGCCCGGCACCGGCGCGGGTTTCATCCACCACCTCGTCATCATCATCGTCGACGACGTCAACCCAGCCGACCACCACGACGACGACACGTCCGGTTCTCGCCCAGCCACCTAACGCCACACTGCCGGCGTTCAGCGGCACCCTGGGACCCGGTGCGAGCGGCGACGTCGTACGCGCCTATCAACAGCGGCTCGCGGATCTGCACTTCGACCCGGGCACTATCGACGGCCACTACGGCGACGCCACCACCTACGCCGTGCAGGCATTGCAGAAGTTGACCGGGGCGCCTCGGACCGGACGGTTGGGTGTCGGCGAAACCCTGACCCTCACCGTCTTCCAATATCCGCCACCGCTGCAGCCCAGCGGCGAGCCGAACCGGACCGAGGTGGACGTCGCCAAACAGCTCATCACGCTGTACGAGAACTACCAGGTGCGCCTCATCACCACGACCTCGACCGGCTCTGGCGATCACTACTGCTACGACTCCCCGCGCCTCAACCCCACGCAGCACATCTGTGAAGTCGCGACGACGCCGTCAGGTCGCTTCACCTACACCCGCTTCGTCTCCGGCTGGGACAAGTCACCGCTGGGTCAGCTCTACCAGCCGTACTACTTCAACGGCGGTATCGCCATCCACGGATATTCGAGCGTGCCGACCTCGCCGGCGTCGCACGGTTGCACTCGCATCCCGATGCACATTGCGGAGTACTTCCACACGCTGGTGCACGTGGGGGATCCGGTCTACGTCTTCGGAGGGACCCCGGCCCAGATCCTCTCGAGTTCACCAATCGCGAGCGTCGCGCCCAGTCCGGTGACGCCGCCGGTCACCGTCGTACCAGCACCACCGGCGCCGACCCCACCGGCGAGTTGACCCTCAGCGCCGGAATCGGCGGCGCGCGGGGTCGGTGCTAGAAGCCTGGTGTCGCGAACGGATCCAACGGTTTCTCCGCCGCCGCCACCGGACTGGGTACCTCGATGCCGAGTCGTGCCGCCAAGCCGTCGTAGCCACCGGCCTCGAGTTCGTCCGCGAGTTCCGGACCGCCCGAGGTCACGACCCGCCCCCCCATGAAGACATGGACTCGGTCAGGCCGGAGTTCGGTGAGCAAACGGGCGTAATGGGTGATCGCGAGCACGCCGAGGCCGGTCTCCTCAGTCATCGCCTCGATCCGCCGCGAGACATCTCGGAGCGCGTCGACGTCCAAACCGGAGTCGATCTCGTCGAGCACTGCGAAGCGCGGCTCGAGCACTGCGAGCTGCAGCGTCTCGGCGCGCTTCTGTTCCCCGCCGGAGAACTCGACGTTCACGCCGCGAGTCAGGAACTCGTCGCGCACGGCGAGCCGAGATGCCTCAGTGGCGATCCGCCCACCCGCGTCCGCTTCCCCGTCGGTCGCCGCAGTCACCAAATCGACCACCCGCACACCGACGATTTCGACCGGATACTGATGGGTGAGAAACAGTCCCTTGCGCGCGCGCTTCCAGGTGGGGAGGCCGAGCAGTTCTTCACCGTCGATCGTGACCGAACCACTCGTCACCGTGTAGTCGTCGCGACCCATCAGCACGTGCGAGAGCGTGCTCTTGCCGGATCCGTTTGGGCCCATGAGCGCGTGCACTTCACCGGAGCTCACTTCGAGGTCGACCCCGCGCAGGATCTCGACGTCGCCGATCGACGCGTGGAGGTCAGTGACTTTCAGGACGCTCATCGGATACTCACCATCACGTCGTCACCTTCCAGCATCAGTTCGTAGGTGGGCACCGGTCTCGTTGCGGGTAGTGCTTGGGGCTCACCGGTGGTCAACGAAAACGTCGAGCCGTGCTTCGGGCATTCGATCTCGCACTCGTCGGCCCAGACGTCGCCCTCGGCAAGCGAGAAGTCCGCATGGGAACACTCGTCACCGATCGCGTACCAACCGTGGCGGCCGTTTTCCGCGTCGGGGAGATGCACCACACAGATCCTCGAACCGCCGACGTCGAACCGCCGAGCCGATCCTTCGGCGACGTCGCCGGTTGCGCACAGTCGAACCATGCTCATGGTGGGTGCGTCTCCGTCTGCGCTGCTCACGACGCATCGCCGTGGAGGTGACCGACCTTCTCGTGGACGGCGCGTCGCAGTGGAGTGGCCAACGCGGGAACCGGTAGACGGGAGAACACGTCCTCGAAGAACCCGAGGACGATGAGCCGCTCCGCGTCCTCCGGACGAACCCCACGAGACTCGAGGTAGTACCGCTGATCGTCGTCGATCGGCCCGACGGTGGAAGCGTGCGAGCACCGCACGTCGTCAGCTTCGATCTCGAGGTTCGGGATCGACTCCGCACCGGCGCCCTCGGTGAGGACGAGGTTGCGGTTGGATTGCGTGGCTTCGACCTTCTGGGCGTCGGGCCGAATCCGGATGAGACCGCTGTACACCGACCGCGCGGTGTCTTCCACCGCGCCCTTGAAGAGCAGGTCGCTGCGCGTCCGCGGCGCGACGTGGTCTTGAAATGTCCGGAAGTCATGCATCTGGTTGCCGTCGCCGAAGTACACCGCGAGCAGGTCGCTCTCGGCGCCCGCACCGTCGAGTCGAGACTCGGTTCGCAGTCGCGCGTAGTCGCCGCCCAACGCCACCGCCGACGACGACAGGCGCGCGTCGCGCCCGAGGTGCGCGCGTTGGAGCGCAACCGACCACGTGTGGTCGCCGTACTCCTGGATACTCACGTGGCGAACGTGGGCGTTGTCGGCGATGGCGAGCTCCACCACGCTGTCGACCAGATGATTCACGTGCGGAGCCGACGCGTGGCGTTCGACGATGGTGACTTCGCTGCCTTCGTCGGCGACGACCAGCGTGTGCGGGAAGGACGCCATGCCCTCACCCTCGGCCCAGTGCAACACGACGATCGGTCGCTCGACGACCACCCCGCGCGGTACCCGCACGAACGCGCCGCCGGCAAGGAACGCATCGTGCAGGACCGTGAACGCATCTGGCGATGCGCTCGAAACCGTACCGAGAAACGGCTCGACCGCATCCGCTTCACACGTCGCGATCCCGCACACCGTCACGCCCTGCTCGATCAGTTCATCGTCGAGCTCGTGGTGGACGACTCGACCGTCCCGAACCACGATGAGCGCAGCCCGTTCACCAAGCTCGGCCGCCAGCGGCCCACCGCCCGGCGCGGACTCGACGTCGGGTGCACCAAGCTCTTCCGCCGTCATTGGTCGGTACTGGGCCAGGTCGAACTGGTTGACCCGTGAGTACCGCCACACTTCTTCGGAGTCCGTCGGCCAGACGAGTTCCGCGAGCTGCTCCGCCGCGACGGCGCGCCGCGCCACGAGCCAGTCGGGACCGCCGAGCGCGCCCGCGGCAAGTGGAGTGAAGGAATGGTCCGTCATGATCGAGAGTGCGCGGTCAGCCGACCGCACCCTCCATATTGAGCTCGATCAGGCGGGAGAGCTCGACGGCGTACTCCATCGGTAGGGTCTTGGTGATCGGCTCGATGAAGCCGTTCACGATCATGGCCGTCGCCTGCTGCTCAGTGAGTCCGCGACTCATCAGATAGAAGAGCTGATCGTCACCAACCTTCGAGACGGTGGCCTCGTGACCAATGCGCGCATCCTGCTCGTCGATCTCCATGTACGGATAGGTATCCGAGCGAGAGTGATCGTCGAGAATCAGCGCATCACAACGCACGTGACTCTTCACGTGGTGCGCGCCTTCCTCGACCTTGACCAGACCGCGGTAAGTAGTGCGACCGCCGTCCTTGGAGATGGACTTGCTGTCGATGATCGACGTGGTCTCCGGCGCCGCGTGGGTCATCTTCGCCCCCGCGTCCTGGTGCTGACCCGCTCCCGCGTAGGCAACGGACAGCACCTCGCCGTGCGCCTTCGGCCCGGTCATCACCACGGCCGGGTACTTCATCGTGAGCTTCGATCCGAGGTTGCCGTCGATCCACTCGACCGTCGCCTCGGTCTCCGCGACCGCGCGCTTGGTCACCAGGTTGTAGACGTTTGGCGACCAGTTCTGAATGGTGGTGTACCGGATCCGGGCGCCCGGCTTGGCGATGAGTTCGACGACCGCCGAGTGCAACGAGTCCGTGGAGTACACCGGTGCGGAACAGCCCTCGACGTAGTGCACCGACGAACCTTCGTCCGCGATGATCAGCGTGCGTTCGAACTGGCCGGCGTTCTCCGCGTTGATGCGGAAGTACGCCTGCAACGGCATGTCCACGTGCACGCCCGGCGGCACGTAGATGAAGGACCCCCCGGACCACACGGCCGAGTTCAACGCCGCGAACTTGTTGTCGCCCGGCGGGATGACCGTGCCGAAGTACTTCTGCACGATCTCCGGGTAATCCCTGAGCGCCTGGTCCATGCTCGTGAAGAGCACGCCGAGACCCTCAAGGTCCTCGCGGTTCTTGTGGTACACGACTTCTGAGTTGTGCACGATGAATCCATCGGCCACGAAGTTGTGATGCCCAGCGACCTCGATGTCGTAGGTCGGCTCAACCCCGACGGAGTCGATCGCGTCGACCCGCACGTACCCGAACATGTCACTCGTGTGGCCCTTGAACGTCGTGCCCTTGGCGGTTCGGTAGCTGTGCGAATACGACCGTCGGTTGAGACGGTTGGCACGACGAGGAGACCGGCACGGGATTCGATCGAACTTCCCACTGAAGCGCAGGTGGTAACCGGTCATGATCCGTTCGGGATCGAGCGAGTAGCGGCTCTGCACTTCGATCACCGAACTCGATCCGATGCCGCACAGGGCGGCGAGTTGCTTCGCATCTTCGAGGAGTGCCGGGTTGGCGCTCGTGAGCATGACGTCCTTGCTCGTCGGGTGGTCGCGCACGTAACCATCAGCATCGATGTAGCCGGCGAGGAACGCGAGCCGCTCCGCGCTGGGCAGGCCGAACACCCAGTCCGGAATCCGCTTCGTGTGCGAGGTACCACCGAGGCCGTTCATCTCGATGAACTCGGCAAGGGCGGCGGTTCCAGTCGCCGTGAGCCGCTGGCAATCCTTGGCGAGACGGAACTCGAGACCGAACTGCTCGCGTCCAACGCGAATGATCTCGTCGATCAAGACGACGTCCGACACGTCCACGGCGATTTCACAGGTGGTGTAGTCACCGCGATGGTGGAGATAGCCGTCACCGATATACAGGCCCGCCCACCAGCAGAGGTCGACGGACGTGAGGTGCGGAGTGACGAAGTCGTCGTCACGTTCAGGCATCAACAACGGAGCGGATTGACCGAACTCGGGCAGGTCCGTAGCGATCGCTACATAGTCGCCGACTCGGAGTTCTTCGACCGGCAACCAACGCGCGGCGTAGCGCGCCCGCTGCCGGTCCGGCTTGCGCTCGTCACGCAGCACCAGGAAGGGGTGATTCGCCGACGCGCCGATGGTGCGGCCGCGTGCGGTGACTTCGAACACTTCTTTGTCACCCGAGCAGGCGCTCTGAACGACTTCGGCTTCGACGATCTCCTTGGTCTCTTCGTCGAGCGAGAACACGCGATCGCCGGCGACAAGCGACTTGATCGGCTGCATGCCGAGATCGGTCCACACCAACGTCGATCCACGGAGGCATTCGAACTGTGCGGTGACACCGGCGAGGAACTTACGTTCGGCTTCGGGGATCCCGAGCTTCTCGTACGTGTTCTTCATGCTCTCGGGGAGCTTGTCCCAGTCGTTGACCTCGCCGCCCTCATTGGGCTTGAGGTAGTAGTAGATGTCGTCGAAGTCGATGTCGGGCATGTTCTTCGCGAACCAGTTCAGCATCGGCTTGCGCTCGAAACGCTTCAACGCGTTGAGCCGGAACTTGAGCATCCAGTCGGGCTCGGACTTGCGGTCCGAGATCTCCTGGACCGTCTTCTCGTTCAGCCCTTTGTGGGGCGTGTAGACGTAGTCGTCGGTCGAGTCGTGCCAGCCGAGCTGGTACTTCCCGAGATCAATACCTTTGACCGCCATGGGGCGCTCCGTCCTCGGGGGATCCGACCGGGGGCTGGTCGGTATTTCCACTACGCACATAGTAACAATCCATCGGCCCAGCCGTCGATGCCGAGAAAGCGTGATTTTTCAGTAGCAAACGGTCGGCCGACCGCACCGACCCGAAGGGCGTTCGGTCAACGACCGAGCGCTTGCGCACCTGATTTCGACGATGGCCG
>JANYJV010000116.1 GCA_025361725.1 Acidimicrobiia bacterium
CGACGCAGTCGCGGTCGCGAACTCCGCGATCCAAGCCATCGGTTGCCTCGGCATGCGCGCGTGCAACACCAACAACTGTCCGGTCGGCATCGCCACGCAGAAGCCACATCTACGCGCCCGACTGCCCGTCGACGAAGCCGCCGAGCGTTTGAACCGCTTTCTGCGTGCGACGGTCGAGTTGATGCAGATCCTCGCTCGGGCGTGCGGGCACGATCACCTCCGCGAGTTCTCCGCCGACGACCTCACCACCTTCGATCGTGAGATGGCTCATCTCACCGGCATCGCCTACGGCGGAGTAACTGCCTGATGGTCTGGCACAAGGTCGCAGAGCTGGATGATCTCGCGGATGGGCGGGTGCGGACGGTGGTGGCGGGGAAGCATTCGCTTGCGCTGACGCGTGTCGGCGATCAGTACGGCGCGCTCGACAACCACTGCCCGCACCAGGGCGGACCGCTCGGCGAGGGCTCGATCGAGAAGGGTCTGCTGCGCTGTCCGTGGCATGGGTACGACTACGACCCGCTCACCGGCACGCCGCCGTCCGGTTTCTCGGACGCGCCCGCGTGCTTCCCGCTCGAGGTGCGTGACGACGGCATCTATGTGGCGATCCCGGCCGATGCACCCCATGAACGCACGGTCTCGGACGTGATGGTCGAGACGATGGTCGCCTGGGGCGTCACTCATGTGTTCGGGATGGTCGGTCATTCCAACCTCGGATTTGCGGACGCCATGCGGCGAGCAGAGGTGGCCGGCGACCTCACGTTCGTCGGCATCCGCCACGAGGGTGCAGCCGCGTTCGCAGCGTCGGCCTACGGCAAACTCACCGGCCGACCGGCCGCGTGTTTCGCGATCGCCGGGCCGGGTTCCACCAACCTGTTGACCGGCCTCTACGACGCCAAGGTGGACCGCGCGCCGGTGCTCGCGATCTCGGGCCAGGTGCCGTCGAACGTGTTGGGGCGCGGCGCATTCCAAGACGTGGACCTCAACGGTGCGTTCGCCGCGGTGTCGCAGTATTCGAAGACGGTGTTGCCGGATTCCGACCACGCGGAGCTCATGACGCTCGCGTTGAAGCACGCGACCGTCGCGCGTGATGTCGCGCATCTCGTGTTCCCCGACGAGGTGCAGGTGAAGGTGGTCGGCGAGAACGCATCGGCCGGCTCGCCCGTCGGCCGCCTCGGCGACACCCACATCGAGCCGCCCGCCGCCGCCCTCGGTGCCGCCATCGATCTCATCGACGGGGCGCGCCGTCCGGTGATCGTGGTGGGTCACGGCGTTCGATTCGAGATGGACGCGGTGCTCGACCTCGCGGAATCGTTGGGCGCGCCCGTGCTCACCACGTTCAAGGCCAAGGGTCAGGTCTCGGACCACCACCCGCTCGGGGCCGGCGTTCTCGGCCGGAGTGGCACACCGGTGGCGAGTTGGCTGATGAACGAGTCGGATCTGCTGATCGTGCTCGGCGCGTCGTTCTCCAACCACACCGGGATCGCCTCGTACAAGCCCATCGTCCAGGTGGACTTCGATCCAATGGCGTTGGGTCGGTTCCATCCCGTAACCGTCCCGGTGCAGGGCCACGCCGGTGTCACCGCGCGCATGATCGCGGCGCGGCTCGCTCCATCATCCGACCGCGTCGACCAACGCTCCGACGTTGCGGCGCGCTGGCAGATCTGGCGCGCCGAGAAAGCTCGCCGCCTTCTCGATGACCGCGGTCTCGGGGTCTCCTCCGCGGCCGTGTTCGACGCGATGAATCGCCAGATCCCCGCCGACGCGGTGATCACGGTCGACGTCGGGAACCAGGCCTACTCGTTCGGCCGCTACTTCGAGTGTGACCGCCAGTCGATCTTGATGTCCGGCTATCTCGGCTCGATCGGCTTCGGCTTCCCGGCCGCGATGGGCGCGTGGGCGGCGGTGGGCCATACCCGAAAAATCGTTGCCGTCACCGGCGACGGCGGCTTCGGTCAGTATCTCGCCGAGATCACCACCGCGGTCAAGTACGGCATGCCCATCACCCACGTGCTGCTCGACAACAGCTCGCTCGGCAAGATCACAAAGGAGCAGAGAGCCGCCGAATACGAGGTGTGGCACACGGATCTCCTGAACCCCGACTTCGCCGCGTACGCGCAGCTGTGCGGCGCGCTCGGGATCCGGGTGACGTCCGCCGACGAGTTGGACGCCGCCCTCGAACAGGCCATCGCGCACGACGGCCCTGCGCTCGTGTCCGTCATGACCGACGCCGAGCTCGTCTAACTCTCTTCCTCGTTCGACGACTGCCACGTGGCGAGCGCCTCGCGGAAGCAGGCAGCCGCGACGAGCAGTGCCGCCGCGGGGTCGGCCCACCAGAGTCCGGCGGCGGCGTTCAGGACGAGCGCGATGAGAATCCCGGTTGCGAGGCAACCGTCGAGGAACGTCATCGACGCCTCGGCACGTAGCGGCGCGCTGTTCGACGCGAGTGCGGTGACACGCTTGACCCGCGCGAGTCCGAACATCACACCTGCGGTCACGACGAGGTACGCGATTCCGAACGGTGACGACTCCGCTCTGGCTCCCGTTGCGATCGAGTACGCGCTGGCGATGAGGAGATAGAGGCCGAGCACGACGAACGACGCCGCGACGAGCCGAAGCGCGCTCAGCGATCGTCGGTCCGCGTGGTGATCCTTGATGTACCAAATCGTGACCACCGACGCGAAGACTTCGACGATCGAATCGAGCCCGAACGCCACCAGCGCGAGGGATCCCGCCGCGATCCCCAGACCGATCGTGACGACAACCTCCATGAGGTTCCACGCGATGGTCCACAGCTGCAGTCGCCGTCCGCGCCCGAGCATTTCGTCATGGTCGTCGCTGAGTGCTGTCATCCATCTCCGCTCACAGGATCCGATCGTACGGGTCATGATCGCGTCATGCCCACGCCCGACGACCCGCATGCGCTCCGAACCGCTTTGGTGCGTGGTGAAGTCATGGCCTTCGAAGTCGTCCGGAATCAGCGGGCGAAGTTGGAGGCAGTGCACGCAACGACCAACTGCGTTGCGACCTGGAACCCCGACGCCGAAGCCGAAGCCGAGGCACTCGACGCGCAGTTCGCTCGGAGTGGTGCCGTCGGGCCGTTCCACGGCCTGCCCATCACCGTGAAGGACTGGATCGACGTGGCCGGGCTCCCGTGCTCCGGCGGCGAGGTCGCGCATCGCAGTCGCATCCCGACTCGGGACGCGACCGTCGTGGCCCGACTCCGCACCGCCGGCGCGATTGTGATCGCCAAAACGACCGTTCAGGTCGACAGTGAGTTGTGGGGGCCTGTTCGCAATCCCATCGATCCCGCTCGATCACCGGGCGCGTCGAGCAGCGGTGAGGCCGCCGCCGTCGGCGGTGGTGGATCGGTGCTGGGGATCGGAAGCGACTCCGGCGGGAGCCTTCGAGTTCCCGCCGCATGGTGTGGCGTCGCCACGCTCAAGCCATCCGCGGGGCGCGTGCCGACGACTGGTCACTTTCCACGCGTCGGTGAACGCATGGACGGCCGCACCACGATCGGTCCGATGACGCGATCGGTGAGAACTCTCGGCGATGTCCTCGCGATCGTGGCCGGACCCGACGGCGTCGACGGCGGGATCGCACCGGTGCCACTCGCGGATCACTCGTCCGGGATCATCGAAGGTCTCCGCGTCGGTTGGACCCTCGGCGACGACGGGCACGTCACCACGCCGGACATCAGCGGCGCGGTCATGGCCGCGGTGAAGACACTCGAAGATGCCGGCGCGACGAACGTCGGGCCGGTCGGTCAACGACTCGACGAAGCACTCGACATCACGCTGCGCTACTGGAAACGCGCCAGCGGTCGCCTCGAAGGATGGGACGTGGAGGCGCACCTCGCGGACTGGGATCGATACCGCACCCGCATGTTGCGCGCGCACGCAGAGGTGGACGTCGTGGTGATGCCGGTCATTGCGACCCCGGCGCCGTTCCATCGCCCGATGGGGACCCTCGACTACCTCTTCACGTTCCCCGCGAGCCTCACCGGTGCTCCCACGGTCGTGGTGTCGGTGGGCATGAGCGATGGTCTCCCGGTGGCGGTCCAGGTGGTCGCCCACCACTGGCGCGACGACATCGCGCTCCGCGCCGCAATGGCGCTCGAGCAGCAACCGATCCTGCCGTCGTCACGGAACGATTCCGCAATGTAGGGACGGCGCTCGACTCGGGGACTATCATGAAGACCCATGTTCAAGATCTCCTCGACCCTCCTCCTTCTCATGTAGGCAAGTACCGCGCTGGTACTTGCCGAAGCTCCTGTGCCCCCGGGCCGGGAGCTTCTTTCGTTCCTGGAACCGATTCCCACACCAACCCCGACCACAAACAAGCGAGTCGATATGCCTCCCGAACCCGTCACCCCGAAGCCCATGCCCTTCGAGAAGTACCGAGCGTTCGTGCCCCTCCAGCTGCCCGACCGCACGTGGCCGGACCAGTCGTTCACGAAAGCGCCGCGCTGGTGTGCGGTCGACTTGCGCGACGGCAACCAGGCCCTCATCGACCCCATGGATCCCGTCCGCAAGCGTCGGATGTTCGAGACGCTGGTGGCGATGGGCTTCAAAGAGATCGAGGTCGGCTTCCCTTCGGCGAGCCAACCCGACTTCGACTTCGTCCGGTTGCTGATCGAAGAGGACCTGATCCCCGACGACGTCACCATTCAGGTCCTCACCCAGTGTCGTGACGAGCTGATCGAACGCACCTACGAGTCTCTGCTCGGCGCGCCGCACGCCATCGTGCACTTCTACAACTCGACGTCCATCTTGCAGCGCCGGGTCGTCTTCGGCCTGGACAAGCCGGGGATCACCGAGATCGCGGTCAACGCCGCCAAGATGTGCAAGAAGTTGGAACCAACTCTTGCGGGCACCGACGTCCGCTACGAGTACTCGCCGGAGAGCTACACCGGTACCGAAATCGAATACGCGGTCGAGATCTGCGACGCGGTGGCCGAGGTCATCGAACCGACGGCTGACCGACCCTTGATCATGAACCTGCCTGCGACCGTCGAGATGTACTCACCCAACATCTACGCGGACACCATCGAATGGTTCCTCCGCACAATCCGCAATCGCGATGCCATTGTCTTGTCGTTGCATCCACACAACGACCGCGGCTGTGGGATCGCCGCGGCTGAACTCGGCGTCTTAGCCGGGGCGGACCGCGTGGAAGGTTGCCTGTTCGGGAACGGCGAGCGGACTGGCAACGTCGACCTGGTGACGTTGGCGATGAACCTGTTCAGCCAAGGCATCGATCCCGAGTTGGACATCTCCGACATCGACGCGCTGCGGCGCACGGCCGAGTACTGCAACCGGCTGCCGGTGCACGAGCGCCACCCCTACGTCGGCGATCTCGTCTACACCTCCTTCTCGGGATCACATCAGGATGCGATCAAGAAGGGATTCGCCGCGCTCTATTCCGACTCCGAGGCGGCGGGCCGCGGTCACGACTACGAGGTCTGGGGAGTCCCGTACCTGCCCATCGATCCCGCGCACGTCGGCCGCTCCTACGAAGCCGTGATCCGAGTCAACAGCCAGTCCGGCAAGGGTGGCGTCGCGTACATCATGGAGATGGAGCACGGCTTCTCGTTGCCGCGCCGCCTCCAGATCGAGTTCTCCAAAACGATCCAGGGTGTGGTGGAAGACACCGGGACCGAGATCTCCCCGATCGCCATGTGGGACGAGTTCCAGGCGATGTATCTCCCGATCGATCCTCGACTCACGCTGCGGTCACACGAGCTGATCACGCGCGACGACGACCACACCACGATCACGGCCCAAGTGATCATGGACGGCGAGCCGTTCACGTTGAAGGGCGAGGGCAATGGGCCGATCGCGGCGTTCGTCCACGCAGTGCGCGATGTTGCGGGCCTGGACCTGGACGTCGTCGACTACCACGAGCACTCACTCGGGCGCGGTGCGGACGCGACGGCGGTCGCCTACGTCGAGACGTTGGACGAGGCCGGCACCACCCGTTGGGGCATCGGCACCGACCACAACATCATCACCGCGTCGCTGCGCGCCGTACTCTCCGCCGCCAACCGCGCCCTCGAGGAGTAGTCGGTTCCTCGACCGCGGTGTTCGCGGTCGATGTCACCCCGAGCACATCCACAAGAAAGCTCGTCAGTCGAGCGACGTCCGCGTTCGCCAACTGGAACGTCGACGCACACGCGCCGTCACGCCAATGACTCAACACCACGATGTGATCAGCTGCATGCCAGGTGGCGCGCAGGCAGGTGTTGCGGGAGTCCACCATGAGTGTGGTGGGAACGGCGACGACTTCCGTGGCGGTCATGGGCGGCAGTATGCGCCCATTCGACCCACTCGACAACCGTGAACTGGTTACTCAAGCGGAGCAATGTGCTCCGGGTCCACCCCGGCGTCGGTCACGACGGTCCGCACCAGATCGAGGCGCCAGCGAGCATTGCGACTCGCTGCCCGAACCACGAGGCGCGCGAATGCCGCGAGGTCGGTGATCGTCGGCCGATCCGTGATGACACCGCGGGCGTCTGACTTGGTCTTGGGCGCGTCGATGCCGAGACTCGCAACCACGTGCGCACCCTGCCAGGTGAGGGTCTGCACCAGCACCCGCCGCGCGTGATACCCACCCGATGTCCCTGCGCTGATCAACCCGACTGGCTTGCGGTAGAGCTCACCCGAACCGACAATCCAGTCCAGCGCGTTCTTCACGACGCCGGCGAGCGAACCCGCATACTCGGGCGACGCAATCACGACCGCGTCCGCCGCCTCGATCCGGGCACGCCAGTCTCGGACCGCATCGCCGGGTTCGTCGAGATCCGGATTGAACGGCGGCAGATCGCCGAGATCGTCATAACGGTCGACGTGCGCACCCTCGTCGACGATCGCCGCGCCCACCACATCCAACACGGCCCGATTCGCCGACCGCTCCTGGAGGCTGCCGCACACGCTCAGGACCTGGACCTCGCCTCCACCGTTCACACGTCACGCCGCGATCAGTGGTTCGTGTAGTCGATCGGTGCTGCGTCCTTGACGCCGACGGCGAAGCAGAAGCAGTGAACGGCAACGTCGCCCGTCGTGCGCAGGCTGTGGATCGTGTCCGGCGGGATGTGCACCAGATCGCCCACGGTGATGTCCCGCTTCTCCGCCCCGACCATCATGACGCCGCCGCCGCGCATCACGAAATAGAACTCGTGGGTCGGATGCGAGTGAGGAAATACTTCGCCCCCAACCGCCACCTCGAACTCGTTCGCGAGCTCGAGATACCCGCCGTCGGTGATGGATTTCATCTCTCGTGGATTGATGAGCCACCACACGGGCACGGTTCCGTTGTGCTCGACTTCGGGGGTGACTGTGTGCACATTTCGAACGTCCATTTGCTCTCCCGTCGGCCGACGCGTCCCGCGTGGAACGAGCGCGTGATGCCGGCGCAGCTTGGCGCGATTCGGAGCGGCAAACAAGCAATGGGTTCGTGCGGCCCGCGGATGCGATGCTTCCTGGATGACCGCTGACGGACACGATCACCGTCTCGGTGCTGCAGTGCGGAACAACGCGGCGTGGTGCGATGCGATGTGTCGTGCTCACGGGATCGTCGGCGAACTCACGGCGCACGCGTGGACCTCCAGAACAGGGACGCCGCCCATGTATCCGGACGCCATCACCCTCGATCCCCGTACCGACGAACCCACGGTGTTGGCAGGGATCGATGCCTCACCCGGTTGCTCGATCAAGGACAGCTTCGCGACGCTCGATCTCGAACAGTTCGGCTTGGCCGCGTTGTTCGACGCGACCTGGATCCACGGTTCCTTCGACGAATACACCAGCACCAACGGCGATCAGCGCGTGATCTGGTCGACGGTGGTCAGCATTCCGACGCTGACCGAGTGGGAGCAAGCGTGGGCGGGCGCAAGCGAGGTCACCAAGCTGTTCGTGCCTGCCCTCCTCGACGACCCGAATATTTCGATCATCAGCGGCGCGGTCGACGGAACGGTCGTGGCGGGCGGAGTGCTCAACCGGCTCGACGACGTCGTTGGGATCTCGAACGTCTTCGGGGCCGACGCGATCGATCTCGACGCAGTGTGGAACGCATTGACGCGGAGGAGGGCCGAGTGTTTCCCGGGCCGGGCAATCGTCGGATACGAGTCCGGACCCGAGCTGGACGCGGCCCTCGGGGCCGGGCTCACGCCGGTCGGTCCACTCCGGGTCTGGCTCAAGTCGGGGTGACCCCCGGGTCTACAACCGCGACCGCGACGCTCAGGCGGCGAGGCCGCGTTCGACCCACTCGTTGCGGTTGGTGTCGTCGATGACGCCGAGCTTGGTGACGAAGTCGGTCAACTTGGCGAGGTCGGCGACGATGCGCGCCTGGTGAAGTGGGTTGGTACGAGCGGCCTCGGCGCCACCATCGATCCCGAGTTCCGCGTACACGTCGTCGTTGACCATCAGCTGCGCCACGTAGTCGACCGCGAACGGCGCGACTGCTGCGGCTTCGGCTCGTTCGGCTTCGCTCAACGTCGGCCAGGCCTCAGTGAGGTAGGTCTTGGCGAAGCTCACGTGCCGCGCCTCTTCGAGCACGTGCAGCTTGGCGATCTGGCGCGAGACCGGATGCACCATGTCGTCGCGCATCGTGGCGCGGTTGCACGTGTCCAACAACTCCTCGACCGCCAGGATGAGGAGGTAGCCCATTGCCCGACCGCCAGGAAAATCGTCGACGGCATCGAGCCCGGTGCCACCAGTGTCCGGGGCATAGGTGGGCGTTCCCGCCTGGCGGATGTACTCGCCGAACATCGTCGAGTGACGGCATTCGTCGGCGACCTCGATCAGGAGGTACCGGTGGGCCGGATCGGTCACCGACATCTGAGCAAGGTGACGCAGGACGATCTGCATGAGCTTGTTCTCGAACCAGATCCCGGCGGCACACACCGCGGCGCACTCGTGGCGGCTGTACGTCCTCCGCTCGTGCTCGGTCATTGAGTCCCACTGCCGGGTACCGAACAACGGCAGCTTCTCCGGCGGCAGGTGGTACTGAGAATCGTCGGCGACTTCGATCGACCAGTCGACGTCCGTGAACGGATCGAGGGTCAGGCGCTCCGAAGCCGCAATCAGTTGGTTGGCCTTGGTGGCGGTTGCGTTCTGCATGCCTCCACTCTGATCCTGTCAGTGTTCACTGTCAAGGTTTGCTGACAGTGAACACTGTCACAATGTGTAGAGTTCACCCATGGCCACTCATCGCCGCCGGACGTCCTCCGATCGAGCCGAGCCGGCTCCTGGCGGTGCCGGCACGCCCGCGGAGGGCGTCGAACTCGGACTCGACGAACTCGTCGAGCGTTCGGGTGTGAGCGCACGGACGATCCGCTACTACCAGTCCGAGGGCGTCCTCCCGCGTCCTCGCAAGGACGGCCGGGACGCACGGTATTCCGATGAACACGTCGATCGATTGGCCATCATCGCCGAGCTGCAAGAACGCGGCCTCAAGCTGGAAGCGATCAAAGAACTCATCGGACGAGACCGACACCACCGGTCGGTCTCGGAGTGGCTCGGAGTCGACAAGGTCCTCCGAGCGACTTGGACGGACGACCACGTCGCGGCGATGACCCTGGTCGAGGTGCACACGCTGCTCGGCAAGCATCCGCGCCGCTTGGTCGGCGAGATGGTGGACGCCGGCCTCTTGGCCCGCAACGACGACGGCACGTTCGTCGCACCGAGCCGGGCGCTGCTCGATCTCGCGCTGCGCATGCTCGACGCCGGTGTGAGCATCGACATCGGGACCGAAGCCGCCAACCTGCTCCGCCGCCGGTTGAGCCGCGCCGCCGATGATCTGGTGCGTCTCTTCCAGGAAGAGACGGGCAAGTCCTTCGCCGGGAAGGGCCGGCCCGCAGAGCTCGCGTCGGCACTCGACGCGCTTCGGCCCATCGCCCAGGACGGCGCCCGCCTGATCCTCGCCCAGGAACTGGAGCGCGCCCTCCGGAATCTGGCCACGAAAACCCAGTCGAGAAAGACCTCCTGACCTTTACATCCGGGCCCGGACCGATTCTGAGAACTGGCCAAGTCACCGGCCCTTCCCGAGCACCGACCGCCCGTGGTCGTGGGAGAATGTCCGCTGATCATTTTCCGCTCGGCTCCCACCGCGCTCGTCTCGAAGGACGCTCGATGAACGAAGACACCGGTCACGACCAGACCGTCCCGACCCCGCCGGTCGAACCGACCGAACCCAACCTCCCCGCCACGTCGGCGGAAACGACCGCCACCGAGGAGCAGGTGGCCGCCGTGGAATCCGAGGGTAGCGCCGGCCAGGCACCCCCCAACCTTCCCCCGCGTGCAGCGGCGTCGGAGCCGATCCGACGTCGGTCGATCGCAGTTCCCATGTGGGCTGCGCTGGCGCTCGCCGCGCTCATCGTCCTCGGCGTCGGTTTTCTCGGCGGGTACGCCGTCGGTTCGGAGGAGGGCCACGGCGAAGGACGCCGGTCCGCGCAGGAGGGCACGAGCGAGTCCGACACCTCGGCACCGTCCGACGGGAGCGGCCAACAAGGGAGTCTCCCCACGCTCCCACCGCGGCCATTGGTACCGCCGACGCTCGCTCCCCGTCGAGGGAACGGCGGTCAAGGTCCAAGCCGTCCGCAACCCGCGACCCCGACCGGAGCATTCCTCGGCGTATCGGTACGAGACTCGGCGGACCCGCTGGGCGCCACGGTCATCCAAGTCGGCCCGGCAGGACCGGCGGGCGTCGCCGGACTGAAGGCCAAAGACGTCATCACCGCCGTCGATGGCACGCCGATCAAGAGCGCCGCGGCGCTCACGGGTTCGGTTCGATCGCAGAAGCCAGGTACGAAGATCGTCGTGACATACACCCGCGCCGGTGCCAGCGCCACTGCGGACGTGACGCTCGGAGACCGGGCCCAGCTGCGCGCCCAGTAACGAACCGCGCGTCCGCCGGCGCGCCGACTCGGCTTCGGTTCCGCCTCGACGGTGATGCGGTCGAGCACCACAATCGTCCCGATCCGGACACTGCCGACGAAACGTCGTCAGATAGCGCTCAACTTCGCGCCGAAGCCGGGCGACAACGCAGTGTGCAAGCGCTCGAGGCGGGTCGACACTTTTCGGGTACCCCGACGCGCCTCGTCGCCGAATATCTCCGTACCCATGCGACCGTCGGAACACTCGAGGCAGTTCTCGCCGAAGCGAACGATCAACGCGACCTGCGTGACGTGTTCGATGACGGCGCGTGGAGCTCCTACGGCACCTTCCGACCGTTCCTCGAAGCCGCCGCACGGGCGTTGGGCGGCATCGAGCACTTGATCGAGGTCGGCAGGAACGCGCCGCTCGTTCCTCCCACCAGCGCCCAACGCACCGACATGCTCCAGGCGCTCGGTTCGCCGGCGGCGCTCTACGCCAGCGTGGATGCCAGCGGCAAGGGAATGACGGTCGTGGTCGATGCCTGGTCCGAGCCGGTGGATGACACGACGTGGGTTGTGTACCAGCGGATGCATGTCGGCTTCGAACCATTCCCGGAATATTGCGCGTTCGTGTCCGGCCTCATCGCCATGACGCCGATGCTGTTCGGTTACGCGGCCGGTGAGGTCGTCGAATCCGAATGTCAGTGTCGCGGCAACGAACGGTGCGTGATGGTCGTCCACTGGCGGCCCACCGACGACACCGCACGCAGAGCCGAGTACTTCGAGAAGCGGACGGAGCTCCTCGACGCCCAACTCGCCGCCATGCGAGCGACGGTCAACGACCTCGTCTCCGCCGACGCAGTCGACGACGTGCTTCGGCGCATCGTGACCGAGGCTGCCCGCGCAGTGCCCGCCCCCGCACATGTCCTCGCCGTGACAGGACCGTCCGCGCAGCAGCCCGATGTCTATGCCGCCGGATTGGATGAATGCGCTGCAGCCGAAATCGGTCGCGACATCCTTGCGACCGTCACCCCCGAAAGCGCGGGTGTGGACCTCGAAGCCGGTCGCCACGTGGTCGCCATCACCTCGAGTCGCGCGCACTACGGATATTTGAGCGTGCTCGATCCGACGCCGAACCGCTTCTTCGCGCAGGAAATCGAGATGCTCGATGCGTACGCCAGCATGGCCGCGGCCGCGTTGGACTCGGCCCGTGCACTCGAGCACGCTCGCCGCGATGCCACGCTGGCGCGGGTCATGCTCGAGCTCTCGACGAATCTCTCGGAGCTGGGCAGCGTCGAAGAGATGGCCGAACGTCTCGCACGGGCCGTTCCGGCGATCGTCGACTGCGACCGCGTCCTGCTCGTCATGACCGACCCGGGCGCAGCTGGTCCTCGCGTGGCCGCGTCCTTCGGGTATCCGGACTCGGAGGTGAAGATGCTCTCCGAGGCCATCGGAGACGCGCCACGAACGCCGCCTGAACAGCTCGGATTCCGATGCACCTCGATCGACTCGGCACCCGAGTTCGAGGCCGCGCTCATGGAGTTCACCGGATGCATCGCCGGCGCCTCCGTACCAATCCTCTCGAACGGCGAGTGCTCGGGATCGATCATCGTCGCCGTCACCGAAAGCGCCGATCGACTCCTCGACGATGCGAGCCTCGAGGAACGACTCCGCGGTCTTGCCGGCCAAGCGGCGAGTGCCATGCACAACGCATACTTGTTGGATCAGATCCGCCACCAAGCCCTCCACGATGCCCTGACCGGGCTCCCAAACCGCGAGTTGATCCTGGACCGGGTCGAGAACATGCTGGCGCGCGCACGTCGCCGACAAGAGCCCGCCGCCGCCCTGTTCATCGATCTCGACGGCTTCAAG
>JANYJV010000126.1 GCA_025361725.1 Acidimicrobiia bacterium
GGCGGCGACAACCAGCTCTGGCACCGCTCGTTCACCTGACGGTTCCAACGGGACGACCGCGCGGCGACCACCGGGCGTAGGTACCCGTGGCGACACCCACCGTCGACGGCTACTACACGCTCGCCGCGGAGCGGATCGTGACCCCGCACGACGCGCTTTCGAGCTCAGCCCATTCGAGGGGGGAACGAGGCCGGCACGCCGCCGCGCCCCGCGGGCTGTACGCGGCGATCACGGTCCCACTGGCGATGCACTCCCGAAGTTCGTCTTCAACCCGGTCCCTACCGCCGCGACCTCCGTCGAAGAGTCGGGAACCACGCTGACGATCACCTTCCCGAGCGAGACCGTCGAGTTGGCGCCCGAGACCTCGACCGCCGTGGCCTGACGGACGGTCACGGCGCGCGACGCTAAAGCGTCGCGTTGAGTGGGGTGACCGAGGGGTTTCGAACCCCCGACCTCCGGGATCACAACCCGGCGCTCTAGCCAACTGAGCTACGGCCACCATGAGATGACGGCTCAGCCGTCCTGTTCCGCCGACAGTGTCGCGTGGTCGGCGCGCCCGGGAGGACTCGAACCTCCGACCGGCGGATTAGAAGTCCACTGCTCTATCCATCTGAGCTACGGGCGCGAGTCTTGCGGGCCCGGTCAGTGTAACGGTTGCCGACTCGGGTGGAGGGAGTGACTTTCGCCCCTGTCGGCACGGGACGCGCGCCGATAATCTCCGGCCCTCACCCGGGGAGGGCAGATGCATCGGTTCTGGTCATGGTTGGCGGTCAGCCTGGGAAAACGTGCGGGCGTCGTCTCCGTCATCGGGCTCCTGATCACCGTGACCCTTGGCGCGGGTATCACGCAGCTGAAGTTCACATCCGGCCAGGACGCCTACCTGAACACGACGGACGCGGTCTACAAGGACAACGTCGCCTACCAGAAGCTGTTCGGCGGCGAGGCGATGCTCAGCGTCATCACGATGGATCCGGGTCACACCGTCGTCGAGCTCCTCAACGACCGCAACCGCGCCAAGCTCCAGACCGTCGGCACGAAGATCGCCTCGGACAAGGCGGATGTGCTCGGGGTCATCACTCCGGTCGACGCGCTCCAACTCTCGGACAACCTGGTGGCCAGCAAGACCTGCGACCCCACCAAGAGCATCGCGGGCAAGCTCATCCTCGCCGCCCAGAGTCGTGCCCCTGCCGCCGAGCAAGGCGTTCGTTTTGCGGACGCCGCCAAGACGTTGAACCGGGTGACTGCGGTTCCCTGCGCCGAGCAGACCCTGGCGAACCCGGCGTGGGTGAAGTTCCTCCTGATCGACAACCAGGGCGAAATCCGGAAGGCGCTCCTGCCGTTCTTCCCCGATCAGCGCCACGCACTCATCATCACGCGCCTCGCCGGCAACGCGTCGATCGAACAAGAGGGCCGCGGCGCGGACTTCACGACCGCGACGATGAAGTCGGTCTCGTTCCCGAACGCGAAGATCGTGACGGGTGGCGCCGCGGTCCTGCTCAACGACATCAACAAGTACCTCAAGGGCGGGATGCTGCTGCTCGGTGGCATCGCGGTCGCGATCATGATCGTGATCCTGCTCGTCCTGTTCAACGTGCGCTGGCGACTGTTGCCCTTGGGCATCGTCCTCATCGGCGTCGTCTGGGCGTTCGGTCTCGCCGGCTATCTCGGCATCCCGCTGACGCTCGTCACGATCAGCGGGCTGCCGGTGATGCTCGGCATCGGTATCGACTACGCGATCCAGATGCACGCGCGCGTCGAGGAAGAGGTGATCATCGACCACTCGGACCACCCGATCCAGGAGACCGCTCGCAACCTCGGTCCGGCGCTGCTCGTCGTGACGTTCGATGCAATCTTCGCCTTCGCCGCACTGCGATTCTCGAAGGTGCCGATGATCCGCAGCTTCGGTCTCCTGCTCGCCGTGGGCGTTGCCGCGATCTGCTTCGTCTCCATCATGGGGACGCTCTCGGCGCTCGGAATCCGCGAGTACCGATCGCCGACGCGGTCCCGCGACTACCGCGAGGGACCACTCGGGCGACTCGTGGTCTTCCTCGGCAGTATGTCGTGGAAGGTCGCACCGCCGCTCGTCATCGGCGCGCTGGTCATCTTCATTGGCGGCGTCCTCGTGGAGGACAAGCTCCAGATCCAGACTGACCCGATCGCGTGGGTCAACCCATCGTCGACGGCGGTCAAGAACATCCACGAGATCGAGCATCAGGCCGGGATCTCGAGCGAGCTCGGGATGTACGTCGTGTCGGGCAACGCGTTTTCGAACCTGACGGTGAAGTTCGTCGACAACTTCACCACCGACCAGCTGTGTCGGTACGGGGACGCGAAGCGCGCGCCGGAGAACTGCCCCACTGGATCCAAGGCGGTTGGTGCGCAGAAACGGGTGCTGGCAAATGCGTCGAGCATCATCAGCATTGTCAGCTTCCTCACCGAGGTGCCCGGAACCCATGCGGTGCCACCGACCGGTGCCGAGGTGAAGAGCGTCTTCGACGTCGCGCCCGCAGGCATCAGGAGTTCGACGGTCAGCAAGGACGGCAAGGTGGTGAACCTCATCTTTGCCACAACGGCGGCCTCCCTCGCGAAGCGCGCGGTCGTGGTGAAGGAGATTCGGAGCCACCTGGCACCGCCGGCGGGGATCCGAGCGACGCCGTCCGGCCTTGCCGTCGTCGGCGTGGGGCTCCTCGACAACCTCGAGGCGAACCGCATCCTGCTCACCTATCTCGCGATCGGTTTCGTGTTCCTGTTCCTCACGGTTCGGCTGCGTTCGGTGATCCGGTCACTCCTCTCGCTGGTGCCGGTGCTCATCGCGGTGGGGGCGGCGTCTCTGTTCGCCTACTTCGCCGGGTTCACACTGAGTCCGATGACCGCAGTCGGTGGCCCGCTGGTGGTCGCGGCGTGTACAGAGTTCACGTCGCTGATCCTCTTGCGGTTCGTGGAAGAACGTCGGCGGGGACTCGAACCCAAGGAGGCGGTCGACGTCGCCGCGGCACGCACCGGGCGTGCGTTCATCGTCTCGGCACTCACCGCGATCTCGGGCATCGCCGTGATCTCGTTGTCGTCGCTGCCGCTGCTGCGAGACTTCGGCATCATCGTCACCGTCAACGTTGCCGTGGCCTTGCTGAGCGCGCTGGTGGTACTGCCGCCGATGCTGGTGTGGGCCGACCGGCACAACTGGGTGTCACGTGGTCTCGTGAAGCCCCACCCTGACCAGGTGGGCGACGAGTACGCGCCGACACCTATCTAACTGCTCGTTCGCTCGTGCTCCGACGGTTGGGCTTCGAGTGGGTCTCGCTGCCTCGCGGCTCACTCCGCTGCGCTCCGCTCGGGTGTGAACACGCGTGCGAACGGACGAGCAATTAGGTAGGTCGAAGGAAACCGCTGTCCACGATGGTTTTGCTCCAGGGGCGGGCCAGGGCGCGGAGGCGGGCGCAACCGTCGTCACCGAGCGGTTCGTATGCGACCACACTTGCCGCGTCGGTGGCGTCTTCGATCCACTGGCGTTGCTCTCGACCGCGCTCGGTGAGGGTGAGATCACCGTCGGCCTTGAGCAGACCTCGGGCTCTGAGCCCCTCGACTCCGGCCTGCCATTCGTCGGCCGGCCAGGCGCGCGTTGAGAGCATCACGGCACCGGGCACTTCGCCGGTGGCCACATGGCTGATGGCGGCTTCGAGCCCGGTCAGTCCAGCCGTCAACAGCGCAGCGATGTGGCCGTCACCGCGGAACTCGCGGAGCAGCGTCTGGGCGTGCCACAGCCGGAGGTGGGGGGCATCAGGCCAGGGGAGCGACGCGTGCCCGGCGAAGAGTGGGCGGCCGTCGAGGTGTTCACAGGCTGTCATCGCGCCGAGCGTCGCGAGCTCGGCGGCGTCGACCATCTCCGGCGATTCGACCGCGGCGCCGAGTGAACGCCGTAGCGCGCCGTCTGCGCCGCGCACCCGCGCCGCGAGGATCTCGTCACGCGTCGTTCGGTTCCACGCCTCGGGAATCGACTCGCGCACCAACGCGGGCCGAAAGTTGAAGAAGGTCGCGATGACGACTTCGGCCGGCACCGTGCCCATCGGCGCGGCCCGAGACGCGAAGTAGCCCATCTGGCCGGTGAGGCCCAGGGCCTCGTACTCGGCGCTCGCCTCCGGCGAGAAATAGATCATCCCGTGGATCGGCTCGGCGGTGCGCCAGGTGCGGCGAGCAATCATCGGTTCCATCGGTTCTCCTTGGTGGTCACGCGGCGTGGGTGAGTTGAACGGTGATCAGCGCGCCGATTGACAGGAAGCACAGCACGTGCGCGTCCGTGGTGACGCGTCGGTAGTAGGCGGAGATCGACGCGATCGCGTCGTCGGTGACGGTGCCGCGCGCTTGCACGTCGAACATCAGGTCGAACCAGAGCACTGCGAGCAGGAAACCCGCGCCTGCAGTCACGAATGCCTCCATTCGAGCGAGTCTCGCAGGCGGCGGCCGACCGCGTGCCAAGCACCGCGGTCGTAGTTACCGCGCGTTAGCCAGATGCGGAGGCGCGTCGTCGAGCCAACGCACGTCGTTCCCCGCGATCACGAGGAGTTCCTCCCACTTCACGCCGATGCCGTCGCGTGCGATGTGGGGCTCGACGGCCCACAAGCCGTCGGCCGGTGGATGATCCGACCCGGCGTAGGCACCCCACGTGGGTGACGCAACGGCCGGCGGTGCGGCCGCGGCGGCGTTGGCGACGAACCAGCCGATCAGCGTCTGGTCGAAGCCGTCCTGGTCAGGCTCGACCGCGCGCTCCAGCTTCACGACGCGGTGACCGAGCACCGCACCGGGGTGGAGCCGGTGCCGGTTCTCGTATCCCGCGCTCGTCAGCTCTTCGTCCACGCCGACCGCGATCTCCTTGAAGGTCGCGCCGCCGCGTACCGCGTCGAGCACGGCCGTTCGGTACCCGAGGTCGGCGGTCGCGATCTTGTCGTGTTCGCGGTTCGTCCCATGGTGAAGCGATTGCGACGTGTCCACGAGGAAGTCGCCGAAGATCGGTGACGCATCGAGGATCACCGCGTCGCCGGGTTGCAGAGCGCGATCGGTCGGCCAGAAGCCCAACACCGTCCACGGGTCGGGGAGTGCGGTGCGGTCACCGAAGAGCACCACTGGGAGATGGAACCATGCCTCCACGCCTTCGCCGCGGTACGCCTTCATCAGGATGCGCGCGACCTCGCGCTCGGTGATGCCGTCGTGGAGTTGGTCGATCGCCGACTGCTGGATCGCGTACGACAGGCGCTGAAGTCTCAGGAACTCGTCGAGTTCGGAATCGGTGAAGTCCTCGATCTTCATCACGGCCGACACTACGCACGCAGCGAGAGCGCCGACTCGGTCAGGACGAGAACACCCGGTCGACGAGCGCCTGGTCATGATCGAAGAGCCAGCATTCGGCGAGCTTGCCGTCTGCGACGCGATAGGTGAGGAGTCGCATGAGGTCCACGCCGTCGCCGTCGACGGTCCATTGTTCGCGTACCCACGCCGCCGCGTACGTGTTGGCTTCCATCACGTCGATGACCTCCGTGGGTACCCGCTGGGTCTTCTCCTGGACCGCGAGCAGGACCGTGACCGCCGCGTCCCTGCCGCGGTGATCGCCGGTCAGCGGATTCGCCCCGCCGTAGTGCAACACGATGTCGTCGGCGTAGCGGTCGAGCACCGTGGCGATGTCGCCGGCGAGCCAGGCCTCGGTGTAGGCACGTACGACAGTTCCCGGAGTTGTCATCCCGTGAGTCTGGGCTCCCGCACCGGATTCCTCAACTGCGGCAACGGCCGTTTCCCGCACAGATTCGGCCATCACATCGCCTGCCGCGATCCCGTTCGCGGTTCCGGCCGGGAACCAGACTTCAGCTTGTGATGCACGAGTGGGCGATCGAAGCGCGTGAATACGCACGGCACGAGGCTCGACGCGGTCGGCGTCACGCCTTCTGGCGCTTCGATCCGACGCGCACTGCCCTCGTCGTGATCGACATGGTGCCGTTCTCCCTCGAGGCCAACCCGTACGCGCGTGGCATCGTCGGCAACCTTGCGCGGATGGCGACGGCGCTGCGGGGCGCCGGTAGGACCGGGTGGCGGTCGAGTTGGGTGTCGGTGCGGCCGACATCGTTGTGGAGAAGATGGGTGTCAGCGCGTTCTTCCCGGGTCAGTGCACGCTGCCAGATCAGCTGCACGAACGCGGCGTGGACACGGTGCTCATCACGGGCACAGTCGCGAACGTGTGTTGTGAATCGTCGGCGCGCGATGCGAGCGCGCTCTGCTACCGCGTGATCTTCGTCGCCGATGCGAACGCCGCGATGCGCGACCAAGATCTGAACGCGACGTTGCACACGATCTATCGCAGTCTCGGCGACGTTCGAACGACCGATGAAGTCACCAGCCTGATCAACGGTTCTTGAACAGCTCTGCGCCCGTCCCGTCCGTGTCCAATGTCCCAGCAGCCACGATGGCGGTGGCTGGGGGGCCAGCGAACGTGCGGGCAAGTCACACACCGATCAGGGCCGCAGTGCGATCTGCAACATCTCCGCGATCAGCTGATCGCGGAGGGCTTCTTCGTAGATCGCAACCCGACTCGCGTCCACGAGTTCTGCGAGCGATGGATCCCAGGGCGTGGGTGGCGTGGCGTTCGCCAATCTCACCTGCCCATATCCGGCCGCGACCGCGGCGCGGTACGACGGGCCGTCCATCATCCACGGTTGTGTCGCGGCCCGTACGGCGAGCCAGCCGGTGATAGCGATGCCGGCCTCGTCGAAATCGGCGTGTTGGAGGATCGTTGCGCCGGCAGCGCCGAGCTGACGTACCAATGTCAGCACTGCCACGGTTGGGCGGCCCGAGCTGCAGATCAGCGCCGGGCCGTCGGCCCACCCGCGTCGTGCGGCTTCGGCGACCACTGAAGGGTTCTCGACCACGAACGCGACGCCGTCGGCCGCGAGCGGCGGGAGCGGCCAGCGCCGGAGCTGACCGAGGGTGAGCACGACCGGCTCGGACGCGTCGGTGGCGGCTCGGAGGTGCGGTCCGATCGGGTGATCGGCGGGCGGCCGGAGGCCGAGGACCAGCGTGGTGGACGAAAGGACGTCGGGGGCGACACCGGCTCGTTCCCACGCGGACCGGACCGTTTCCGCGTCGCGGGCGGTGCCGTCGACCCGAGGACCCGCGAGCGCGTCGACGACGAGCGCGGCGACCGATCGACCACGGTCGAGCGCGTGGGGATCGCCAAGGAGGTCGGATGCCAGCGCGGCGAGTGTGGTCCCGTCGGCCGGGAGGCGACCGAGCACCGCGACCGCGCCTTCGAGGTGGTGCCGGTGCTGATCGATCCCGCCCCGAAGCCCGGCCTGGCGGACGCGAGTGGCCCAGCCCTCCAGGTCGTGCCGGTCGCCGAGGGCCTGCACCTCGGCCGCGAACCACGACCACAGGGCCTCCCGCTCGGCCGCGACACTGGCGCGACGCGCTCGGCGGTCCGGGATCGGCCCGCGGAGCACTTCTACGGTGGCACGCAGCTCGTCGACACTCCCGAGGTTGAGTGCGGCAGTGAGTCGTGCGACGGACAACCGTCGCTTGCGCGTCGGGAGCTGGTCGGCGCCGAGTAGGTCCGCGAGTGCGTCGAGACCAGCGCGGTCGAGCGTGTGCACCGACACCGACGCGGGACTGCCTTCGCCGAAGCGTCGCGCCAGCTCGTCGACCAGCGCGGTGAGCTCCGGCCGTTCCAACCGAGCCGCCGCGACCGAGGTCATCCGGGCGGCACGACGATCGTACGCTCGTGTCCGTCCCATCGGAAGCACGTGGACGTGACCGGCTCGTCGGCGGTCGGTGGGTGCAGATGGTGGATTGCGATGCCATCAAGGGTGGCGTATTGGCACCACTCGTGGTCGCTGGTGAAAACCGCGTCGAGGTCCCAGTCGGTGAACGTGCCGAAGAGCTGCGCCCGGTTCGCTGCGTCCACCCCAGCGAAGAGTTCGTCGAGGAGGATGAGCCGCGGACACTCTGACGGTTCGCCGTCTCGGCCGGCATAGTGCGCGGCGATCGAGGCGAGCATCGGCAGGTGCAATGCGATCGAACGCTCACCGGTGGAGAGGCGCGCGAGGAGACGGGGCGTGGCGGGGCGGTGACCTTCCCAATCCCGATGACCGACGTGCAACGCGAAGTGGTGCCACGCTCGGTAGTCGAGGCTTGTCCGCAGGCGGGCCTCCCATGGAGAACTCGCCTCGAGCTCGACCCGAGCCTGTTCGACCCGAGCCCGCACAAAGGCCTGGAGTGACGCGGTCTCGTCGTCGGAGAGATCCGCTGGATCGCGTAGCAGCAGCGAGCGCGCGGCGCGCACGGCGTCGGGCTGATCGGGATCGACCCCCCACCGGAGCCGGACCTCGACCCCACCGGCTCGCGTGCGCACCTTGGCCAGTTGCTGGTTGATCCGTTCGACGAGCTGGTTCGCCATCCGGATGCGGTCGGCCAGGGCCCGCCGCACGCTTCCCGCGAGAACCTGCTCGAACAGCTGCTCCTCGTCGGCCGCGAGCTCCTCCCGCCCGGCTTGGAGCTCGGCCGTGAGCGCGTTGGCGATTTCTTCGATCCTGCGCCGCAGACCGGACGTCGCCGCGCGGAGAATCCACCAGCCTTCGTCGGCGAGTTCACGGTAGAGGTCGACATGACGGCCGAGCGCGGTGCGGGCCTGGTGGAGCGCCTCGTCGACCCGCGATGACGTCCGTTCGACAGCATTGTCGTCGGGTTCGCCGACGTCGGCCAGCATGGTGCGCGCCGCGTCGAGCACCGCAGTGACGCCGTCGAGCGCAAGGGGCGCGGGGGTGCCGGCGTCGTCATTGAGACCGGCGCCGACAGCTCGCACGAGATCGCGATGCGTCGCGAGTCGATCGGTCTCCGCTCGGGCACGCTGCTCCGTGGCGTCGGCCACCTTGCCCTCGAGTTTGCCGATCTGTTGGTCGAGTACGGATCGCTCGTCACCGAGCTCCTTGGCTCGTGTCTTCGAAGCCCGCTGCTCGTGGGAGAGCTTGTCGACGCGCGCGAGCACGTGGTCGTACTCGACTCCGATCGAGGATCGGATCGTCGCAACCTGGGTGGTGAGTGACCGCACCTCGGCGTGCGCGTCGTCAGCCGCCTGCGCAGCGTCCCGGGCGGCGGCGGTGGCGCGTTCGGCCCGATCGGCGGCATGGCGTTCCTGCTCACGGCGACGCAGCTGGTCCTGGTGTCGTCGACCCCAGACCTGCGCTCGGTCTCCGAACGACGTCAGCGCCGACTCGAGGCCGGCGAGTTCGGCGTCACTCGTCGGGAGGTGGTGGCGGGCACCGATCAATGTGAGGGCGCGGAGCGCGGACCGGACTGCCTCCTCGGCGTCGCGAAGCGTGGCACGACTCGTCGCCCGACGATCGGTTGCCTCGGTGAGCCGGACCGTCGCGTCGCGGTGTTCGCCCTCGGCGTCGAGTACCGCCGAGCCCTGGGGAACCGCGTTCAGCTCGTCGACGGTGGCGGCGGCAAGCCGCGCGAACGCGTCGCCTTCGCCCTCGATCGCGGCGAGGGTGCGGTCGGCCGCCGCGATATCCGCGTCGAGTTCCTCCAACCGCCGGAGCCGATGACGTTCCCGGGCGGCCGCGCCGAGAAGAGATGCCGGGATGCGCGGACCGCGCCCGGTGGCTGCACCCAGGTGGAACGTGCCGTCGAGGCCGATCACGACCTCGGGCGCAGAGGCCCCGGACGCCGGAGTGGCCGCGCCGCCCTCGGCGGCGGTGGGTCGGACCGGCACGGAATGGAGTACGGCCGCAACGACGTCGGTCGGTACTGCGGTGTCGGGCAGGACCACGAGATAGTCGAGGAGTGTGGGTCCGGTGCACGGCTCGGCGGTGAGGGTGATGTCGGCCGCGTCGGTAGTGAGGTCTACGTGCCCGTCAGGCCGCACCCACGCGTCGAGCAGTCCGGCGGCGTTCAGCGCGGCCTCAAGTCCGTCGAGCGACTCGTCGCCGCGCGCGTCCACCAGCTGCCACAGCGGCGCGCCGGCGCGTCCACTGCGCTCGTCGCGCCAGTACGGCGCCGGCGGATCGACGAGACCACCGGTCGCAACGTCGGCACGTTCGGCCCGCAGCTTCTCGCCCTGCTCGGCGGCATCGGCCCGACGCTGGGCGAGTGCGGCTCGACCCACTGCGTGTTCGGCTCGCAGCTCCGCAGTCAGCGTGTCGATCGCGGCCCGAACATCGTCGGGGTGGCGACGAACTCCGCGGAGCGCGTCCCGGACCCGGTCGGCGCCGGTCACTCGACAGGTGTCCACCCACGTCTCGCACTCGGCGACGAAGCGCTCGCGGGCGTCCTCGACCGCGGCGATAGCCGACCGCAACGCCGTCTCGCGCGCCGCGACCGCGGCATCATCGGCCGCGACCTGCTCCTCCGCCTGCACCCGCCGAGCGATGGCTTGGTGGTGCTCGGCGAGGCCGGCGCGCACCTCGGCGATGAGACCACGTCGGGCGGTGAGCCATGCGTGAACGAGGCGGAGCGCGTCGTCAACGTCATCGGTGTTCGTGATGGCTTCGTCCAGGACTGCGTCGGCACCGACGGTGTCGCCGGCGGCGCGCAGCTCGCCGAGCGCCGTCTCGAGATTTGAGTCCGCGATCGCCAGTTGCTCGTCGGCGTTCGCGAGCGCAGCGACGTCCTCGGAGGCGTCGCGATCGGCGTTCGTCCGGCGGATCTCGGCGCGCGTCGCGCTCTCCCGCAGGCGAGCGAGCTGATGCTCGAGGTCGGCGAGCTGGCCCCCTTCTTTGTAGGCGCCGCTCGAACGCAACGCGTCGAGTTCGTCGTCGAGCGCGTCGATCCGAGCGCCGGTCGAGGTGAGTGCCTCGTTGACTGCCGCCGCGTGATGGCGGGCCGTGTCGAGCGCGGTGGTGGCTTCCCGCTCCTCTCGGGTCACGGTGTCGCGCCGACTCTCCGCGGCGCGGACACGGCCCGCCACCTGTGCGACGACGGCGCGCGCGTAGGCCCGCTGGCGACTGGCGAGCCGGCGCACCTCGCCGACTTCGGCTTCGAGCGCTGTGAGTTCGGCCCGACGTCGATCGAGCCGCTCGAATCCTTCGGCGACAGAGGCCAGTTCGTGCTCGTCGATCGCGGGGAGTGCCTCGGTGAGGACCTCGGAGAGCTTGGCCAGATCGAGGTTTTGCGAAAGCTTCTCCTTGCGGAGCGCAAGGAGCGCCGTGATGACCGAGTCGTATCGGTCAGCGCTGAAGCCCGGAAACAGGACCGCCCGCACCGCCGCCCGGTGTTCCTCGCGCGTGGTGTGCACCCGACCGGTGGTCGCGACTGCGGCCGCGAGTACCTTGCGGGTGAGCGGTTCACGTTGCTCGTCGAGCAGGTTGAGATCGATGCCGACCGCGAGGGTGGTGGTGAAGAAATCGGTATCCACCCGGCGGGTGCTCGCCGAAGCCCGGAGCCGTACGCCGGCGGTGAAGACATCGTCGCCGCGGCGGAACTCGACCCACGCGTACCCGGCCCGGCTCGAATCGTCGGTGCCGGTCATGATTCGGTCGTAGAGGCCACCACGCGATTTCGCGGCCGAAGTGAGCCGACCCGGCGACGAGTCCGCATCCAGGACGAATGGGAGGAGCAATTCGAGCGCCATGGACTTCCCGGATCCGTTCGGACCGCGTAAGAGCAGACGGCCGCGGTGGAACGCAAAGGTTTCGTCCCAGTAGCGCCACAAGCCGACGAGCCCGGCGCGCGTCGGCTGCCAGCGGTCACGACGGCCGGGCGCCGTGACGGGTTGGTCGAGCGGATGAATGTCGGTCACGGTCACGACAAGTCCTCGAAGCGCGACATCTCGCCGTGCCGGGCGATGGGTTCGCCGGCGCGGTACCGCGCGATCGCCGGCCGTCCGCTGACCGTGCCGTCGGGTTCAACTCGTACGAGGGCCAACTCGGACAGCAGTGCCACCGCGTCGGTCGCGAGCCGGGCGGGCCCGCCATCAGTCCGATGGCTGCGCGCCCATCCGGGAAACCGGTCGAGGATCGCGTCGACGGCGGACTCGACCTCGACGCGAGTGCGAGCGATGGGACGCCGCTCCTTTCCGAACCTGTCGTCCAGAAAGTGGTCGACGAGCAGCAGCGCGACCTGGTACACGTTGCCGTTCGGTGCGGGGAAGAGCCGGTCGGTGGCGATTCCGTCGGGGTCGACCCCGACGAACCCCTCGATGCGCTCCTCCAGCTCGAAGCCGGCCTCGGCCATTCGGTCGCGAAGCCACCGTCGTCCGGCGGGGTTCGCCGCGTACTCGGCCTCTGCGGCCGAGAGGTCGTCGATATGGACGGCCGGATCGTCCAGGAGCTTGCGGGCGAGAGAGTGACGGAGCCACCGCAACCGCTGCTCGCCGACCCCGTCCTCGGCCGGCGCAGCTGCGCCATAGCGAGGCTCGGCCGCGAGGGCGTTGACGGCGGTCTCGACAGCGACGTCCTCGGCCAACGCACTCGCCGAGGTGGCGCTGCTCAGCAAGCGGTGCAGCCGCGCAGTGTCGGCCACGAGGAGTGCGTTGCTTTGGTTGTCGTCCACGTACGCATCGACCTCACCCGCTGACGGGCGGAGTGCGCCCCACCCGATGAGCGCCCGGAGCGCATCGACGAAGGCCACCCGCTCGCCGTACCGGCTGCTGTCGAAACCCGCCTCCGCGGTGATTGCCGCGGCAAGGAGGCCGACCGTCGTGGCGGGGTGGCGCACGAGTTCAGCGGCGACGAGGCACAGCAGCTGATAGCGACGGCGATCGAACGGCCCGCCCGTCCCGCGCGTCCGCAGGAGGGGGCGGGTTGCATCCGGTTGCTCCGTGCGCTTCACGAGTCGCGCGAAGCCGGCGGCGACGTCGACGACGAGTGGCCAGCCGCAGGCGTCCTCGAACCACTGCTCCAACCAGATCCGATGCCGCACGACGTTGCGGAACGCATCGACGTCGTACGCAGTATCCAGGAGCGGATGGCGCAGCATCGTCCGTATTCCCACGGAGCGTTCGTCGGTGAGAGTCCGATCGAGGGTCGTCTCAGCCATGCTGCGCTACCTCCGCGAACGCGCAGCGGTTGCCCACGAGGGTGACCGACACATGGAAATCCGGACTTCGCAGCGTCCCGTGCTCGACCGCGAGTACCGCTTCAACATCATCGTTCGGGTCGGCGAGCTCCACCTCGACGCGACCGTCAATGGAGGTGGCCCGGCGGACGCCGTCGGATCCCGGGAGTGCCTCGAGCGCGACGGCCAGGAGGGCGAGGAGCTCGGTGAACGTCTCGGGTGCCAGCTTCGTGAAGGTGCTGAGGCGGACCGATCCGTCGGTTTCCAACGCGGCGCGCAGCTCGTGATGCTCGGCCAACGCCGCGGCCTCGGTCGCTTGACGCGTCGCGCGCAGCGCGGATGGGTCCGCGATCGGACGGACGCGTCCGCGATTGGTCATGGTCCCGGAGCGGCGCAGCGTGGGTGCGACTTCCACCGGAACGCTCACCGCCCACGAGGTTGTGGAGGCGCGCGCTTCACCGTCGACGGAGACGAGGTGGGCGTGGCGGGCGGACCACAGGCCGAAGGCGGCGCCGAAGAGCCGGTGGGCTTCGGCGTCTCCGGGGGCCGCGGCGAACAGGGCTGCGAGCCGGCGGAAGTCGTGTGCCACCGACGCGGACCGTCGCCGATTGTCCCAGCGGCGCTCGAGCACTCGGAGGAGCTCGAGGATCGCGGTCCGGGCGATCTCGAGCAGGCCGTCGAGCCGGGGATGGGCGTCGGCCTCGCCGACGAACCACACCCGGAGCGCGTCCCAGCGTCGAGCCCTTTCAGCGAGCCACTCCGGGCCAGGGTCGGTACCGCCCACCGGCGCGAGGTTCGCTCCGACGAGTGCTCGATCGAACAAGACCGCCATGCCGCCAGCCTCGACGCGCTCGATCGCAGTGACGAGCCGCCGTTGCGCCCGCTCGACTCCTTCGACGTATTCCTCCAGGTAGGTGATCGTGCGGCGCTTGATGTCGAGGAAGACGACGTCGTCGGTGGCATCGTCGCGCAACAAACGCTGGAGATGACCGTTGAACTGCCGGACGCTGTGGATCAGCGAGGAGAGGTGGTTCTCGATCTCTGCGAGTCGCAGATGGAGACGTGGAGGAACCTCGTCACCGTGCTGGGTGAGGAGATCGGCGAGATCGCCGAGGCCGTCGCCGATCGCATCGAGCACGGCCGGTTGCAGTCCGACCGCTCGTCGTAGTGAGTCGAGGGCGTGGAGAACGCCGCCGATCGCGGCCTCACCCCGCCGGGTCAGGGACCACTGGAGGTTCTTGCGTTCGAACTCGGAGGGCGTGGCGTACTGCGCGCCATGGTCCTGGGTCGCGTCGAGGAGCTCCCAGCCGACGAGCGATGCCAACGCTGCGCCCAGCGTGTCGTCGTCGATCGGCTCGTCCCAACCGACCGATGCGAGCGCGGTGCGAACCTGGTCGAGGTTGAGGGCCGGGGCGAGGACCGATGCATCCTGGAACGCCGACATCAATGCAACGTGGAGCTCGCGGAGCGTCGTCGTCGTGAATCGGAACAGGTCGTCGTCCAAACTGCGCCATGCACGCCGCTCCGCCATCGCTCGATCGTATGCGGGGGCTGCGACAGCTGTGGGAAGGGGCTTGGTCACACCCCGTGGGTAGGGTTCGCTCCGCCGCCTCGTGCTGCGACTTCCCCCTCGGCAAGTCACGGATTTTGGAGGAAGTGTCATGGCGATATGCACGTGGTGCGAGCAAGAGATGTTGACGGGTGCGTCCTGCACCGTGGACGCCCTGCACGAGCGGGACGTGACGTGGCCGCTCGCACGGACGCGGTCGCGCTGCGGCGATTGCGGCACTGCGCGCGGCGGGCTGCACCACCCGGGGTGTGACCTCCAGCGGTGTCCACGGTGTAGCGGTCAGCTCATCAGCTGCGGGTGTCCGTTCGATGACGACGGCTTCGCCGACGCCGCCAACTTGGAGGAGGATGACTTCGAGGATGCGTGACGCGCCGGCGGGTCGTCCCCCGATACAGCCGGCTCGACCGCGTCGGCGCGTGGAACGACGATGAGACCGGTACACCGGATGTGTGGCTGGCATCGCTCGCGTCGTGACGAAAAAGTCGATGTTCGATGCACTCGACGACCTTGAGTTCTGGCGATCGAAGCAGCCCGAGCAGCGGGTCGCGGCCGTGAGCGAGATGCGTCGCGCAGTTTCACGGGTGGTGCGATGAAACTGAACCGAGACTTCCGCGAGTTGCTCGAGTCCTTCGCCGCCCGTGACGTTCGCCCAGATCATCTCCTTTCCTGTCCACTGGCCCCGCAACCACCACCTGGGTGGCTGCGGGGCCAGCGAACCGGTGGTCTCACCGCCGACATCCTCGTCATCAGCGTGACGGGCTTCGTCTTGGGTTACACCTGGGGAGTCCACGTTGCGGACACCGGTCAGCGGTACCAGCCGCGCAGTATCTGGGTGAGCCTCGCGCTGGCGGGCGTCGCGGGATCGGTTGCGTTATACGCCCGCCGCGACCTCGGCTGGGAGCGTCGGTTCGCCGGTGTGCCGCAGTTCCTGAGATTCCCGGTGTCACGGCTCGCCGGTGTGGCGCTTCTGAACCTCGTGTTGGCCGTCGGGATTGCAGTCGGATTCAACGCCTGACCTTCGGCGCACGATTCGGGCCCGCCCCGGTAGTTTCCGCTCTCCACCAGTGAAGGAGTCATACACCGATGCAGATCCAGGGCAAAGCAGCGATGGTCGTCGGCGGCGCGTCCGGCATGGCGCGGGCGACGGCAGAGATGCTCCGCGAAGCCGGCGCAGATGTTGCGATCCTCGATCTGCCGCAGTCGGCGGGCGCCGAAGTCGCCGCAGGAATGGGCGCGACGTTCCATCCGTGCGACGTGATGGACGCGGACTCCGTCGACACTGCGTTCGCGTCGGCGATGGACACGCTTGGTGCGCTGCACATTGCGGTGAACACCGCCGGTGGTGGAATCGCCATGCGCACGATCTCCAAGAAGGGGCCGCACCCGATCGACGAGTTCCGGCGCGTGATCGAGTTCAGTCTGGTGGCGACGTTCAACCTCAACCGGTTGCAGGCGTGGCACATGCGCGAAAACGAGCCGGAGGACGGCGAGCGCGGCGTGATCATCGACACCGCGTCGGTCGCCGCATTCGAAGGGCAGATCGGCCAGGTCGCCTACACCGCCGCGAAGGCCGGCGTGGCCGCGATGATGCTGCCGATGGCACGCGATCTCGGGACGCTCGGAATCCGCTCGGTCGCCATCGCTCCGAGCCTGTTCGAGACGGGCCTGACCTCGCTCGCTCCGCCGGAGATGCAAGCGGAGCTGACGCGCGACAACGCGTTTCCGCGCCGTATGGGTAAGCCCGAGGAGTACGCGCAACTTGCGCTCGCGATCGTGCGCAACCCGATGCTCAACGGAAGCTGCATCCGCCTCGACGCCGGGGTGCGCTTCGCCCCGAAGTAGGTCCAGGTCACGGGCGCAACGGACGTCGATCAGTACCTCGAGTCACAACCGGACGAGTGGCGTGACGCGCTCACTCGCCTGCGGGATCTCTGCGTGGCAAAGCTCGACGGGTACGTCGAGGTGATCGACTATCGGATGCCGTCGTACCGGCGGGACGGCGTTACCGAGGTGTCGTTCGCGAAGCAGGCGCGGTACCTGTCGCTGTACCTCCTGAAGAAGCCCGTCCTCGACGCGCATCGGGCCGCGCTGGCCGGGCTCGACGTCGGGAAGGGATGCCTCCGGTACCGACGGGGGACCAAATCGATTGGGAGCTCGTCGCCATGCTGCTCACCGAGACCAGCGCGAGCGACGCCGACATCTGCTGAACGGAGCCGACCCGGCGGAGGCGCATGATCGAACCTCGGTCAAGCGGTGTCGGGCTTTGTGAGCGGCAGCAGCCGAACTCGGATGCGTTGCGCCTCGATCACAACGACGGCCCCGCACGCGAGGGCTTCGTGAAACTGGTTGAGATTTCCAAGGAGGCTCTGTGCCTGTTCGTGCGGTCGATGTTGTTGGCGGCGGAACAGCACGACGCTCGGTAGCTCATGCTCGCCAAGAGCGAGGAGTTCACCGAAATCGGTGTCGGCAGCCACGATGACTCGCGCTTCCGCACGAGCGAAGCTCAGGAGCTCACGGTCGCCTGCACCGCCGCGGCCAAGGTCGGCGACGACGTGGATCGCGTCATGGCCAGCCATACGAAGCGCTTCCGCAACTCGGTGCGAGAGACTTTCGTCAAGGAGGAACTTCACGCGCTTTCGCGGAGTGGAAGTTGTCGCTCATCGACCGCGGCGGCGGCGTAGCGGAGCGAGTCCTGAATATCGGCGGACCTCAGCTGCGGAAAATCGGCGACGATCTCGTCGACTGTCATCGACTCCGCGACCATGCCGACGACGGTGGCGACTGGAATCCGCGTTCCACGCACGCACGGAGCGCCGCCCATGATGTTGTGGTCTACAGAAATCCGTTCGAATTGCACCGCGGTAGCCTACCTGCGTTCTGACCGATCATCGGCGGTGACATCACTTCGCAGCGCGTCCACATCTAGGGCGTCGATGGTCGTCACCGCCGAGCTGATGGCCAGGATGGGCCACGCGTCGCATCAGGCCGCCCTCCGGTATCAGCACGCGACGAAGGGCCGCGACGTTGTGCTGGCGAAGGCCCTCGACGGTTTCGTGACGGGCGCGCGCGATAACCGCGCGATGGAGCCGGTTGCGATCGGTGCCGAGCGGCGCGGTCAGGGGTCTGACCTGCCCGAACAGAGTGGAGCGGGTGACCGGGATCGAACCGGCATGGCCAGCTTGGAAGGCTGGGGCTCTACCATTGAGCTACACCCGCGAGGCCTCCGAGGGTAGCAGCGGTGCCCGAAACCACGGCATAGCGTCCGGCGGATGCAGTTCACGCAGGACTCGCACGAGGCCGTCGCCACCGGTCAGATCACCGTGACGTTTCGGCTGTGGAAACGGTTGCACGCAAAGGTCGGTGGTCGGTACACCGTCGGATCCGTCGTCATCGAAGTGGACGCGATTGAGATGATCCCGTTCCACGCCGTGACGAAGCGAGACATCAAGTTCGCAGGCGCGTCATCCCGGGACGCGCTCCGCGAGCGGGCCGCGCACGCCGGTCCCATCGACGACGACACGTTGGTGTACCGCATCGAGTTCCACGTGGTCGGTGCGAAGCCGACCGAAGTTGCGGCCCCATTCGACGACGAGCACGTGGCGCTGGTGAACGCCAAACTCGACGCGATGGATGAGCGGTCGAAGACGGGCGCGTGGACTCGCGCCGCTCTCAGACTCATCGGCGAACACGAAGGGGTGGTGTCGACGGAACTCGCGGCGCAGATGCATCGACCGCGCATGGAGTTCAAGGCCGACGTCCGCAAACTCAAGGCCCTCGGTCTCACCGAAAGCCTCGAAGTGGGTTACCGACTCACGCCGCTCGGCCGTCGCATCGCATCGCAGTAACTCGACGCGCAAGCAGCGGTCGCCCGATGGGTTACAAGCGGCCGGCGAGGAGATCGGCGGACACGGGATTGCGCCCGTCGACCGAGCCGAAAGACGCGAGCGGCCGGAAGCCGAAGAAGCCACCGCCGGTCACGAACGTGTGTCCCGTTGGATCCTTCACCGGGTCGTAGTGCGCGGCGACCGCGGCACCGTGCGCGCCGGATCCGATGTAGTCGATGGCCGCGTCCGCGCTCTCCCAAACCGTCAGCGTCGCGACGAGCCGTTGGGGAACGTTCGTCATCTGGGTGCCCCAGAGCCCTGCCGGTGTCGCGAGAAATTGATCCTCGAGTCCGCTGTTCACGCGGATGAACGGCACGAGGGTTCGGAGATACGCCGTGCCGATCGTGACGGCGATGCTCGGACCGGTCATTCCTTTCGCTTTGTTCCCGGCGAGTTCGACCATGTCGTCGTCGATCCCGGGCCAGATGCCGGCGGCGCGCACGAGCTCCATCCGGATGTGCCAACCGTCGGCGAACGCGCGACCGGTGGGGTGATCGGTCAGGAAGCGGTCGAGTGACGCGTCGTCGTGCCACGCGGCGACCATTCCCTCGCGTCCAGGTTGCGGGCGAGGAAGCACGCCCGGGCTGAAGGGCGCGCACAACGCAGTTCGGGCCGACCGTAAGCCCGGCACGTCAGCCGGTTGGGGCGTCTTCCGGCGGAGGGCCGAGAGGACGCTCGTGTTCGCGACATGGGCGCTGAACAGCATGACGAGTTCGTATCACGGGGCGATGCCGACGGCTGCACTCGGCGCGGGTCGGTCAACCCAGACCGAGTTGGCGGAGGAGCGCGCCGAGATCGATGTAGTGGGTGTCTCGTGCGACGAGACCGTCGGCGTCGAACTCCGAGAACGTCGCGCCGTGGACTTCGACCTTGTGGCCCATCGGTTCGAGGCCCATGAACACCCCGGTGTGGGTCCCGCGCATGATCCAGCGGTCCGCGTTCGCAGGGACGGCACCGTCGACGTCGATGACGAGCATCACCTTCTCGAGTGAGAAGTCCGGGAACCCGGTGAAGCGTTCGACCGCCGTCGCGCGGATCGCGTCCCTCCCCGGCGTAACGATGCTGGAGGTGACGTCGACGATCTCGGCGTCAAGCGCGAAGACCGCGGCGACGGCGTCGGGGTCGTGCGCATTCCATGCCGCGTAGGTGGCGTCGTTCGCGTGTTGGATCCGTGCTCTCATATCCATGCCGACATCTTGGCGACTCATCGACCCCGCGCGCACCGGAGCCCTACAGGTACATCCCGACGGAAGGTGTGTTCGTTGGTGCGGGATCGACGTGAACGTCGCCGGCGATTGCGTACAACTCCGCGAGAGCGGCGCCGTCGACGTCCACCGGATGAGTGGTGCCCAGCCACCGTCGCGCTTCCGCTCGACACAACCGACCCGCGTGAATCTGCCTCAGCCTCGCGTCCGGCCGCGTCGTGCGGGGAGCCGGAGGGTGCGTGACACCGGGTACGTGCCCGCGACGAACTCCCCGAGGAACAGCGCGTCGATCGCGTCCGCGGGGTCGTCGTAGCCGTCGAGAGTGACGGCAAGGGAGAAGGGGTTGAGATTTTCCATGAGGGGGGAGTGCAACCAGTGGTGAAGGCACCCGGTCATCATGGCGGACCGAGCCGACCCGCAGTCCGATTTTCTTCGACGTGCGGTCTCCGGGGACGCGGGGACTCGCCGCGCGGCGCGTGCCGCTCCGCCGCGCCGTGTCGGGTCAGCGCGGCAGGCGCAAAGCGCGTTCGAGGGTCGCGAGGCCTTCTGGGGTCCCGGTCCAATGGGCGCGCCGAACGTCCGCGTTCGCTTGTTTGACGACGTGGCGCAACACGAGCGACGTGATGATGACGTCGTCGGCGATTCCGATGACCGGGATGAAGTCCGGGACGAGATCGATCGGGCACGCCAAGTACGCGAGAAGCAGCCAGAGCGACACCCGAGTCGAGCGGGGGAGGGCGGGGTCTCTCGCCAGGTTGCGAACGAGGCGGAGCGCGTCCGGCAACAATCGCGCCACCGAGGTGACGGTCATGCCGTCGGGTCGGAACGCGAACAACGCAACTAGCAGGATCAGCCACGCTGCGACGACCGATGCAAGCGCGATGAGCAGCGTCGAGATCACGGGTGCACCCGTCGGCTGGCGGCGACCACCGAAAGGCGGAGCGTGTCTGGTCGGGAAGGCGGGATTCGAACCCGCGACCCCCTGCTCCCAAAGCAGGTGCGCTGCCAAGCTGCGCCACTTCCCGAAGCTGCCGAGGATAGGGCGCGCGCCTGATCGGACCTCCGACGTTCGGGAGTGGTCCGAATCGGGGTAGTTATGCCGTTTCTACCGCACAGAGAGCGTTTGCGAGGTCGTCAAGATCCCACGCAGGGTGGCCGATAGGGAGGAGGAATCATTCCAACGAAGAAGGGGTCTTCGGCATGCGCCGACTGCTGGACCGTTGCGTTGCGAGCGCATCGGTGGCCATCATCAGTTCCGTTGCGATCATCACGGGTCTGACCGCGGTGAGCGCAGGACCGACGGCCACGGCCGGCGCGGTGACCGCGGCCGCCATAGACGTTTCGGCGCGTGCCGGCCTCTCAGCCGGCTCGGGCATCCTCTGGGAATCGGACGCAGATCAGACCCGTGATCTGGATGAGATCGCGGCGTCCGGCGCGAAGTGGATCAACATCGATATCGACTGGAACCACATCCAGGACGACGGGCCGAACGTCTGGCGCTGGAACGCCGCGACGGACCGCCTGGTGCTCAACGCTCGCGCTCATGGGCTCAACATCATCGGCACCGCCGCGTACAGCCCGGGGTGGGCGCGCACCGCAGACTGCCCGGCGGGGAACTTGCATTGCCTCGCCGCGAACCCGGACGACTACGGACGGTTCGTCGGCGCGGCGGCGGCACGGTACGGCGCGAACTCGCCGTTCGACCGGTTGCGTGGTTCCATCACCAGCTGGCAGATCTGGAACGAACCGAACCACCAGGAGTTCTCCCAGCCGCGTCCGGATCCCGACCGGTACACGGCGATGCTGAAGTCGGCGTACGGCGCGGTGAAAGCCGCAGACTCGAGCGCAACCGTGATCACCGGCGGTACTGCGCCGGCGCCCGACGCGGCGGACGGCACGGACTACTCACCGGAGACTTGGTTGCGTGGCCTCTATGCACGCGGCGCCCGCGGGTTCTTCGACGCGGTCGGTCACCACCCCTACATGTTCCCGACGAATCCGCTCGAGGCCCACACGTGGAATGCCTTCACCCAGACCCAGTTCCTCTACGACGTGATGGTCGCCAACGGCGATGCAAGTAAGAAGGTGTGGGGCACCGAGACGGGTGCACCCAGTGGAACGGACCCAGAGGCGCTGACCGAGGCCCAACAAGCGCAGTGGGTGCACGACTACTTCCTCGGATGGAACACGACCTTCCGGGCCTTCACTGGACCGATGATCTGGTTCCAGCTCCGTGACTCGGGATCGAATCTCGCGAATCGGTGGGACAACCTCGGTCTCCTGCGTCTCGACGGTTCGCAGAAGCCGGCGTACCGCGAGTTCCAGAATGTGATGGCCGGCGGCGTGGGGTCGGCCACTCCAATCCAGTGGGACGGCTGGCAATCGTTGGGGGGCACCATGACGAGTGGGCCGGCGTCGAGTTCGTGGGGCGTGAACCGGGTCGACACCTTCGCTCGTGGGGGTGACGGTCAGCTCTGGCACCGGACCTTCGCAGGTCAGTGGTACGGGTGGGAG
>JANYJV010000137.1 GCA_025361725.1 Acidimicrobiia bacterium
CAGCACTTCAGGACGCCAAAAGCGTGGTTGGAGGGTGGGAGGTGGGAGGTGGGAGGTGGGTTACAGGTACTGGCCGGTGGTGACGCGTTCGATCTGGCGGCCACCGCTGTCGTCGCGGTCCGACATGAGGGTGCGGACGAAGACGATGCGCTCGCCCTTCTTGCCCGAGATCTTCGCCCAGTCATCCGGGTTGGTGGTGTTGGGTAGATCTTCGTGCTCGCGGTACTCCTGCTTGATGGAGTCGAGCATGTCCTGGGTGCAGATGCCGTAGGTGCCGCCGGCGATCTTGCGCTTGATCGCCAGCTTCTTGGCGCGCCTCACGACGTTCTCGATCATCGCGCCGGACGAGAAGTCCTTGAAGAACAGGATCTCCTTGTCGCCGTTCTGGTACGTGACCTCGAGGAACCGGTTGGCGTCGTCGGTGGCGTACATCGCATCGACCGCGATGTCGATCATGTGGGCCACCGCGGCGGCTGCGTCGCCGTCGAAGTGCTTGGTCTCGTCCTCGGCGATCGGGAGTGTGGGCACGAGGTACCGCGCGTAGATCGCCTTCGCCGACTCCTCGTTGGGCCGCTCGATCTTGATCTTCACGTCGAGCCGGCCGGGACGCAGGATCGCCGGGTCGATGAGGTCCTCGCGGTTCGACGCGCCGATGACGATGACGTTCTTCAAGGCTTCGACGCCGTCGATCTCGGCGAGGAGCTGCGGGACGATGGTGGATTCCATGTCCGAACTGATGCCGGTGCCGCGGGTGCGGAACAGCGAATCCATCTCGTCGAAGAAGACGATGACGGGCACGCCTTCTTCGCTCTTCTCCCGCGCCCGCTCGAAGATGAGCCGGATTTGGCGTTCGGTCTCGCCGACGTACTTGTTGAGCAGCTCCGGGCCTTTGATGTTGAGGAAGTACGACTTGGTGCGCTCGTTCCCGGTGCGCTCGGACACGCGCTTGGCGAGCGAGTTGGCGACCGCCTTGGCGATCAGGGTCTTGCCGCAGCCCGGAGGACCGTAGAGCAGGATGCCCTTCGGCGGTTGCAGATCGTGCTCGTGAAAGAGATCTGCGTGGAGGTACGGCAGTTCGACGGCGTCGAAGATCTGGTCGATCTGATCGTCGAGGCCACCGATGTCTGCATAGGTGATGTCCGGCACTTCTTCGAGGACGAGTTCTTCCACCTCGGGTCGCGGGATTCGCTCGACGAGGAGGCCGGAGCGTGAATCCACCAAGACGTGCTCGCCGGCGCGCAGCTTCACGCCGATCAGGTCTGCGCAGAGCTCGGCGATCCGCGCTTCGTCGGCGCGGCCGATGATCAGGGCGCGGCGGCCGTCTTCGAGCAGTTCTTTGAACACCACGACTTCACCTTGGGTGTCGACGCCGCGGGCGAGCACCACGTTCAACGATTCGTTGAGGACGACCTCTTGGCCGCGCTTTAGCGTGGTGGTGTCGATCTCGGGGTGGATCGAGACGCGCATCTTGCGTCCCGCGGTGAAAACGTCGACGGTGCCGTCTTCGTTGGTGTCGAGGAGCGTCCCGTAGCCCGAGGGCGGCATTGTGAGCTTCTCGACTTCTTCACGCAGCGCGGCGATGTGCTCCCTGGCCTCGCGGAGGGTGGCCGACAGGCGTTCGTTCTGCGAGACCGCCTTGGCGAGCTGGCCCTTGGTCTCGAGGACCCGTTCCTCGAGCGTCCGCACGCGTTTGGGCGCGTCCTGGAGGCGCCGGCGAAGCAGGACGATCTCCTCATCCAGGGTCCGCTGTTGCTCGCGGAGTTCGCCGACCTGCTGTTCGTATTCGGCGAGGCGTCGTTCGGGCTCGTTTGCCACGATGTGAATCCTTCCGATGGCCGCTCAAAGGGGGTTCGCGCACCCTAACCAGCACTCGGACCCACGATCGGCTTTTTCCTCATGCTCGCGGGGTAAATTGCCGATCCGGGAAGAGCACCGTACGCTCCATCGGTTCGAACCGGAGCCGGGTTGACACCGAAGGGTCGAGACCCCGCTCCAAATGCAGATGCACCGAAACCAGATACACCAGCACCACCAACCCCCACACGAACGAACACCGACGACAAGGTGAGGCCAGAAGATGAAAGTCTGGATCGATCAGGACTTGTGTACCGGAGACGGCCTCTGCGAGGAGATCGCGCCCACGGTGTTCACGCTGCTTGACGACGGCCTCGCCTACGTCAAAGAGGGTGACAAGGTGTACAGCGAGCCCGGCGGTGCCGAGGGTCTGGCCAACATTCCCGACGGCATGCTCGAGGCGACCATCGAATCTGCCGAAGAGTGCCCCGGCGAGTGCATCTACATCGAAGCTGAGTAACCCGCGACCCCTGTCGCTCGACCGGAAAGGAGAAGCCCGATGCGAACCCAAGAACCTCCGAGTAGCAACGGCGCCGTCTCCCGCCGGTTCGCAGAGCATTTGATCTGACGAGCCCGCAGAAGGCGACGCCCTTCTGTTCGTTTGCCCGCCTCGGCGCCGAGAACTCGGCGTGATGTCCGGAGGTGCGTCATGGCTCGTCTTCCTACGCTTCCTACTGCTGCCGCGATTCGTCGTCGGCGTGAACACCGAACCCAGCGCGTCATCACCAACCGTGCGATCGCGGACGCGCTCGTCTCCACCGCTGCGCTCGTTGGCCGTCCGGTTTTCGAACACCGCGGGGCCGAGGTCGGCCGGGTGGTCGATCTCGTCGTGCGCTGGCAGGGTGAGCCGTATCCCCCGGTGACCGGACTCGTGATGCGCGTCGGTCGTCGCCGCGCGTTTGTTCCGATCCACCAGATCGCCGAGATCGCCCCTGATCGGGTGGTGCTCGCGTCGACGCGCCTGGACTTGCGGGACTTCGTCCGGCGGGAGGGTGAAGTCGTATTGAACGGCGACGTTGTGGATCACCAACTGGTGGACGTCGACGGCGTACGAGTGGTGCGCGCGTCAGACCTCTATCTGGCACAGGTCTCCGGGGTCCACCGGTTGGTCGGCGTCGACGTGGGGTTCCAGACGCTGCTGCGCCGGCTCGGCCCGACTCGGTGGCGGCTGCGGGCCACTCCGGATCGCGTCATCGACTGGGCGGCGATCCAGCCTTTCGGTACGCCCAACGGCGCTCGCCGCGGCCCGATGAAGATGCACACGCCGAGTCAGGCGCTGCGGCGGCTCCGGCCGTCGGAACTCGCGGATCTCCTGGAGGAACTCGGGCGTGAAGAGCGGCAGGAGTTGCTGTCGCAACTCGACGCCGAAGTGGCGTCCGACGCGCTCGAGGAGATGGACCCGGATCACCTCGGTGCATTGCTGCGCGAGTCCGAGCCCGAACGCGCCGCGGCACTGCTCGCAGGCATGGAGCCTGACGAAGCCGCGGATGCGTTGCGCGATCTCGAGCCGGCCGAGGCCGCGGAGCTTCTCGCGGCGATGCCCGAAGAAAGCGCGATCTCGTTGCGAGCGCTGCTCCTGTACCGCGAGGGCACCGCGGGTGGGCTGATGACGACGAACCTGGTGTTGGTCCGGCCCGAACAGACCGTTGGTGAGGTGCGGCGCATCCTGCGGGCCGAGGCCGATCACCAGGCCGACGTCGACGCGGTGATCATCGTGGACGAGGACGGCCGGGTCATCCACGATCTCGGACTGTTCGAACTGCTCGTCGCCGCGAGTGACGATCACGTGGTCGAGGTGGCGGGTCCGCCGGCGCCGACGACGGTCGAGCCCGAGGCGACGCTGGACGATGTCATCGAGCAGTTCATCGACTCCCGGGGATCGTCCCTCATCGTGGTGGACGCGGAGCAGCGTCCCGTCGGCCGTATTCTCGCCGACGACCTGATCGACGCACTCGTCCCCGAGCGGGGTCGGGTCCGCTTCCCGCGCCTCTTCGGGTAGCAGGCTGAGATCATGGGAAGTGCGGGATCATGAGCGCGCGGCCGGCTTCTCCTCCGCCTGCGCCCCGGCGCGGTCGCCGCTTCGTGCGGCCCGCCGCGATCCTCATGGTGCTCGGGCCCGGGCTGATCGCCGCGAACGCGGGGAACGACGCCGGCGGGATCGCGACCTACGCGTCCGCCGGGTCCCAGTTCCAGTACCGGACGATGTTCATCGCAATCTTGATCATCGCGGCGCTGGTGGCGGTGCAGGAGATGGCGGCCCGGCTCGGCGCGTACAGCGGCGAAGGTTTGATGTCGCTGGTGCGCGAAGAGTTCTCGTTGCGGCTCGGAACCTTTGCGGTGGTGTGCCTGTTGGTGGCGAACCTCGGGCTGGTGGTCTCCGAGTTCGCCGGTATCGGCGCCGCGCTCGAGATCTTCGGCGTGACGAAGTACCTCTCCGTCCCGGTCGCGGCGGTGGCGATCCTGAGCATCGTGATGCTGGGCTCGTACCAGCGTGCCGAACGCATCTTCCTCGTACTGTCCCTGGTCTTCCTCGCCTACCCGATCGCGATGATCCTCTCGAACCCCGACTGGGTACATGTGGCCAATGACACCTTCGTCCCGCACTTCGTCGCGAGCCGAGACTTTCTGCTGCTCGCGGTGGCGTTGGTGGGCACGACCATCACCCCGTACATGCAGCTGTACCAAGCGGCCGCAGTCGCGGACCGGGGTATCGGGCCTGATGAGTACCGTCACGAGCGGGTCGACGCCATCGCCGGGTCACTCTTCGCCGGATTCATCTTCGTCTCGATTCTCATTGCGACCGGAGCGGCCATCGGCAAGAGCGGCCATCCGCTGACCACGGCCGCGGACGCGGCCAAGGCGTTGGAACCGGTGGCCGGTGCGGGCGCCGAGACCTTGTTCGCCATCGGCTTGCTCGGCGCGTCGATGCTCGCCGCCGCGATCGTGCCGCTCTCGACCGCGTACGGGTTAGCCGAGGCGGTCGGTGCGGAACGTTCGGTGTCCCGCAAGTTCCGCGAGGCGCCGCTGTTCCTTGGACTGTTCACCGGTCAGGTCGTCATCGGCGCGTTGGTGGCATTGATCCCGGTGAACCTGATCGATCTGCTCATCGGCATGCAGGTCCTGAACGGTTTCATCACGCCGGTCATCCTCGGGTTCCTCTACGTGCTCACCAACCGGCCGAGCGCGGTCGGGTTGGGTGTGAACGGTCCGCGCTTCCGAGTGTTCGCGCTCATCTGCGTGATCGTGGTCTCCGTCCTCGCCGTCTCCGCATTCGTGGTCACCGTCGCGCAGTTTTTCGGGTTCTGATCACCCGCGCCGATGCCGGGAGTGGACTTTCCGCGACGCGCCGAGCTGACGTCGTCAATCGTTGAGGCAGAAGCCGGTTGAGATCGCACGGGCGGCGGTACCGGCTGTGGTCACGAACGGCATGACTTCCTCCGAGCTCAGCGCGAACGCCGTGGTGTCGCGCGCGGGGTCGACGGCGAAGACCATCGCCTGGACCAATCCGTTGGCGCCGATGACCGGCGCGCCGGAGTCACCCGGGATCAGGCGGGCGGCCAGCCCCACGATCGAAGTCTGGATCGTGCCGGTGCGCGTGATGTCGGTACGGGGAATGTCGATGCGGCGGGCGACGCGAGCCGGGGTGGCACGCAGGGCTCCCCCACCGGGATGGCCGAGCACCGTGGCAATGGCCCCGGTGACGGTGGGACCGAGCCGCAGCGGCGTGAGGTTCAACCCGCGCACGTGCAACACCGCGATGTCGTGGCGACCGTCGAAGGAGACCACGAGGGCGTCCAGCCGCCGGCCTGCGGTGGTCACGATCTCGGTGCGCTGCTCCCCCGCGACCACATGCGCGTTGGTGACGACGAGGTCCGGTGCCACCGAGAAGCCGGTCCCGGAGAGGCGCAGGCCGCAGGCATTGCCAACGACGAGCACCACACTCTGCGCGTCCCGAGCGTCCACCAGCGGACCGGCATCGTTCGTGGGCGGCCGGCCGGTGTTGGTGGAATCTCCGGTGACCACGGGATAGGGGGCTTCACCGACGATGCGGCCGAGGACGTGCGCGGCGTTGGGTTGGTCGGGCGCGTACCGGTCCACCAGGGCGACGAGTGACGAATCGCGTGCCGCGCGTGCCGGCCATCCGGGCGTCGACCGCATGGCCGGGACCAGGAGCCACAGCAGGACCAGGCCACCGAGGGCGCCGAGGAGACCGCCCGCGAGACGGTCGACGGCGGAGGCTGTGCCTGACCGGGCCAGTCGGTTGCGCAGGGCTGCGCTCGCAACGAGACCGATGGTGTGACCGACGAGCGCCAGTCCCATGAGGAGCGCCGCCACCGCGAGCAGCCGGCCGCCGGGAGTCGCGCCGGGCATCGCGTGCGCGACCCGGGGCATGAGCCGCAGCCCGAGCAGGACGCCGAGTGATAGGCCGATCCACGAGAACGCCCGAATCAGGAAGCCGACGCGGAATCCGATGACGGCCCCGGCTGCGACCACCGCAAGCACGACGAGGTCGAAGGAGTTCATCCCGCGGGGTTCAGCAACCGCGCCACGGTGAGAAATCCGGTGTGGGCGACCATGCGATGGTCCGGCCGCACGGACATGCCGTCGACGTTCCAGCCGCGGTGCAGGACCTCGATCGTCTCGGCCATACCGAACGCGGAGTCGGCCAGGCGTTCCCGCAACGTGGACACCTGGAGAATGGTCGGAAGGTACGAGAGGAAGATGCCGCCCGGAGCGAGCGCAGCTTCTGCGTGACCGACGACGTGCCACGGTTCCGGGAGATCGAGGATGACGCGGTCGATGTCCGGCACGTCGATGCCCTCGTAGACATCACGCACCTGCACATCGAGCGGTACGTCGGTGCCGAGGAAGGCTTCGACGTTGCGACGCGCGCGGTCGGCGAAATCGTCGCGGATCTCGTAGCCGGTGATGTGACCCGTCGGGCCGATGGCACGCAGCAGCGTCATGGTGAGTGCACCGGATCCCACGCCGGATTCGAGAATGCGCGCGCCGGGGAAGATATCGGCGAGCATCAAGATCGGACCGAGGTCCTTCGGGTAGATGACCTGCGCGCCGCGCGGCATCTCAAGCACGAATTCGCTGAGCGTGGGCCGGATGACGAGAAGCGCGGCGCCGCGCGTGGTGCGCACGGTGATGCCTTCGGGTTGACCGATCATCAGGCCGTGATCGAGCACGCCGGCGTGGGTGTGGAACTCGCCGCCTTCCGCGAGTCGGATCATATGGCGCCGCCGTTTTCGATCGACGAGGAGGACGTGTTCGCCGACGGCCAGTGGTCCGCGCACGGTCAGGTTTCCGATCGCAGGGTGACGGGAACTTCGATGGGGCGGTTCGGCTCGGACGCCGCGGCGGATGCCCGAGCCCGGAGCGAACAGAACGCGCAGCGGTCGCCGGTGGTGGTGGGTGCGCCGCATTCGACGCAGGGAAGGAGCGTGGCGCGCTCATCGTCGGCCTCGGCCGCAAACGCTTGGTGACCGCGGCTCCAGAAGCCGCTGGTGAACGCGGCCTTGGTGCCCGGAGACTTCTGCTCGAGTTGGTTCAGGACTTCCTTGAAGGCGATGTGGCGGTTGCCGGCGGCCATCGGACATTCCTCGACCTGGTAGTCGATGCCGCGGATGACGCAGTACGCGGCCATCTCCCGCTCGGTGAGGCGAACGAGGGGCTTGACCTTGCGAGCGAAGCCCGGGGTCGCAGGCAAGACGGGGAACTGGCGGCCGAGGTAGGCGGTCTCCCACCGCAGAACGTTCCCGAACAGCACCGCGGCTTCGTCGTCGAGATTGTGACCGGTGGCGACGACGTCGTAGTTCTCGTCCAGCGCAACCTGGTTGAACAGGTGGCGCTTGGAAAGTCCGCAGGCACCGCACGGCGAGCGGTGGGTCACTTCCGCGGCACCGGGAATGTCGTAGCCGTACTGAGACCTGAGGTCGACCTCGTGCAGGTGCAGGCCGTGCGATCGCGCGAACGCGCGCGTGTACTCGCCCGACTCGTCGGAGTAGTCACCGATCCCGAGGCCGAGGTATAGGCCGTCGGCGGGGATGCCGATCTCGTGCAACAGATCCCAGAGCGCAAGCGAGTCCTTGCCGCCCGAGACCGCGACGAGGACGCTCTCCCCCGGCTCGATCATGTGGTGCTCGTGGATCGCGCGCTTGACCTGTTCCCGGCATTGGTGGGTGAAACAGTCGGCGCAGAACGCGGCGTTGTGGCGCGGCAGGTCGATGATCGCGGGGGCTTTGCAGCGTCGACACTTCACGGGTGGATCCTCACGTGGCTCCGCCGGAGATGACCGGACGGATCTCGACCTCGGCGTCGTCCGCGAGGCGGGCGTCGTGCGTCACCAGGGTGTCACCATTGATGACCAGGACCGACTCGGGCACGATCTCGAGGCGGGTGAGGAGCGCCGCCACCGTCATCGGGCCGGGCACCATGACGGTGCGACGAGGATTGCGCAGGACGACGTTCAAGCTGGTCGAGGCTACTGGCCCCGGCGGGTTCCCCTGATCTCGTAGACCTCGCCCGGCTTCACTTCGAAGCGCGTCAGCGGCTTCGTGGACGGTTTCGTGAGGCGCCGCAACAGGCGGTATCCGGTCATCGCGGCGGTGATACCGATTGCGCTCTTGCCGTGCTTCTTGGCGCGGGCGGTGAGGAATCCGGTGACCATTGTCGAAAGGGCGCTCATACCCGGCGGATCTCGACGATCGTGCGCAACTTCTTGCCCCGGCGACGGCCGAAGAGGAACACCGCCGCGATGACGACGGCAACCGCGACCGCGCCGGCGGTCATGACCATCTGCTTCGAGTTCGAGACCGTCTCGTCCACCTCGCCGCCGATCTCGGCCAGCTTCGCCTCGATGTCGGCGCGGGTGATCGGCTTGGAGCCGACCGGAGAATCCTTGGACGCGCTCACGGGTTCACATCCTTCGAGAGATCGATCGGAGTCGTCGGCATCGGAGGCGCAACCACGCCGGCCGTCGCGGGAGTGACTGGCTTCTTCGGGCGGGTCCCAAGCGCGAACACGAGACCGGCGGTCACGAGCAACAGGACGATCACGATGAGATACGGGACGAAGGTCCAGTTGCCGGCGAAGGTGTCGGAGAGGTCGTGTTGCAGGTACCGCAGGGCACCGATGGCCACGAACACGACGCCGATCCCGAGCAACAGCGAGCCCACAATGCCGAACCCGACGACTCGGCCGAGGCTCTTGAGCGGCTCGGTGGTCTCCTGCTTGAAGTAGGCGACGACGAGCTCCCAGAGCTCGGCCACGGCTTGCGGGATCGGTGCAGGTTTCTCAGCCACTGGTCGATTCAACACGCCAAATCTGTCCTTGGGCAAGCTCTGGGAGGAATCGGGGCATTCGGATCGGGGTCCAGCACGGCGCCGTTCACGGTCTGGGGATAGCTCGCGATCGCGTTCACCATGGCCTCGCGAATCGAGAATGCGGCGGACTCGCCGAAGCTGCCGTTGACCAGCAAGGAGAAGGTCAGGAGCCGGTCGCTGGTGACGAAACCGGCCAGGCCACTGACGCCGCTCAAGGTGCCGGTCTTCGCTCGCAGGTTGCCGGCGAGCGGCGTGCCGACGAAGCGTGGGGCGAGGGTGCCGCGCTGACCGGCGATCGCGAGGCCTTCGCGAATCGGGGCGAACTTCGGACGGTTCGTGAGCCGCAGGATCGACTGCAGGGTTGCGCACGGAATCGCATCACGTTGGCTGAGACCGGAGCCGTCGACCATCGTGATGCCCGCAGTAGGGATGGCCAGGCGCTTCATGGTGTCCAGCACGACCGTTGCGCCCTTGGCGGGGGTGCCGTCGCCGGCGCGGGCCCCGAGTTCGCGAATCAAGATCTCGGCGGTGAGGTTGTCGCTCGCGCTCAACATCTCGGTGAGGATGAGCGGGAGCGCTGGTGAATCGATCGACGCGATGGCTTCGGCCTTCGGCGGGACGTCGCCGTGGGTCGGTGTTCCTGCGCTCACGCCGAGTCCTTTCAGGAGACGGGTGAGTTCAGCGGCCGCGTTGAGTGCGGGGTCGGTCACTGCGCTGCCCGAACCGGCAGGCCCGGAGTAGCCGTCGTTGACGGTGAGCGCGCCGATCGGGCCGATGGCGGCTCGGGTCGATGCCGGCCAGTCGGGTGCGTACCGGACCGAGTCGTAGCGGTTGTCGACACCGACGATCCCGCCGGGAATCGCGGTCACGCCCGCAGTTTTGATGCGTTCGGCGAGGTTGGCGAGTGGTGTGGTCGCCAATCCGGCCGTCTCGGGACCCTGTTGGTCCTTGGCGATCCGCTCCGGGCTCGCGAGCAGTGGATCTCCGTGGCCGACGAGAAACAATCGGTCGACGGTCCCATTGCGCGGCGCGGCCGAACTTTGGACGGTCGTCGTGAAATGGAAATCGGCGCCGAGTTGGTCGAGCGCGGCGGTGGCGGTGAGGAGCTTGATCGTGCTCGCCGGGATCAACGCCGTGTCGAGGGCGGCGGTAGCGAGCACCGTGTCGCCGGTTTGGACGTCGAAGCAGGCGCGGTTGCCACCGGTGGCTGCGGTCAGCGCGGCCTGGAGGTGCTGCACTCCAACGGCGTCGGTGACCGGTTGGGGGGTGCGGCGGATCGACCACAGCGGAGTGCCGAGCGACGGTCCGGGCGGTGTCGGTCGGGCCGCGCCTGGTTGCTCGAGTGCGCCGGTGATCGCGACGGCGGCCACGATCCCGAGTGCCACGACGAGCCCGCGCCGCACGAGCGCACCGCGTTGCGCCCCGGCGCGTCGGGCCCGTCGGTTCATGGGCGTCCAGGCTTACGCACGACCGCGGCGAGCGCGGAACTGGGCGTAGCGGTAGAGATGACCAAGCGCGGTGACGGCGCGGTTCGACGACGCGTAACAGAGCCGCCCGTTGTCGCGTACCGCGCGCGGACCGGCGTTGTCGGGAAACGCGACTGCGAGTTCGGTCGCCGTGAGGATCGGCTTGCCAGTGCTGATGCTGATCTCGGCGGCGGCCTCGGCGAAGCGTGCGTCCTGGCGTTCGTGATAGTCGACGATGCGCTCCAGGCCATCGCCCGGGTAGAAGCGGCCCTCGCGCATGAGGCGGGCCTGGTTGCTCTGGATGCCGAGCCCGAGGTACACGACGGCGTCGATCGCATCGTGACCCGCGACCATTGCCATCACCTCGGGAATCGTGTCCCGGGTTTCGCCACCCGCGAGGTCGATCGGGTTGTTGCGACTCCAACGGGGTGGAAGCTTCGTGTCGATCTCGGCCAGCAGATCGGTGGGCATCTTGGCGAGCTGGAGTTGGCGGCTCGCCGTGATCGCGTCCGCCGTCACCACTCCCCAACCGCCGGCCGTCGTCATCACCGCGACGTTGGGACCCTTCGGCAGCGGCTGGGTCGCGAAGGTGGCCGCGGCCTCGAACGCTTCCTCGACGGTGGCGGCGCGGATCGCGCCGGCTTGACGACACATGCCGTCGAAGACGCGGTCGTCGCTCGCGAGCGCGCCGGTGTGGCTGGCCGCGGCGCGCTGGCCGCCCGCGGTGGCTCCACCCTTGAGGAGCACCAACGGCATGCGGTCGGCGACGGTGCGGATGCGGTCGTAGAACGCGCGACCGTCGGCGATGCCCTCGACGTACGCGAGGCCCACGGTGGTCTCGGGGTCGTCGGCGTAGAAGTCGAGGTAGTCCGGGACGGTGATCATCGCGGCATTGCCGGCGCTGACCGCGCGGCTGATGCCGATGCCGGTCTGGACCGAGTAGTTGAGGAAGCTCGACACGAAGTTGCCACTCTGACTCGCAACGCCGATCGTTCCCGCGGGTGGGTACGGCGCCACGATCTGCGCGCACAGGCGCGCCGGCGTGCTGACCACGCCCTGGCCGTTCGGACCTGCGAGCAGGATGCCGAGTTCGTTCGCAAGATCGACCAGCTCGCGCTCGGCCACCCGACCCGCGTCCCCCGCTTCGCCGTAGCCCGCACTGGTGACGAACGCAGCTTTGATCCCACGACGCGTGCACGCGCGCAGGAGTTCGATGTTCGCGGCGGCCGGGGTGCAGACGAAGACCAGGTCGATCGGCGCGTCCGCCGGGAGGTCGTCGATGCTCGCCACGGTGTCGATTCCTAGGATGGTCCCGCCATCGCGGTTCGTGGCGAACACTCCCCCGGCGTAGCCCTGACTCAGCACGTTGTGAAGCGTGACGAACCCGAACTTGCCCGGATGGCTCGACGCGCCGGCGACGACGATCGCACGCGGCTCGAAAAGCGCGCGGAACTGCTCGTTGCGGTTCGGGTTGGCAGCGCTCATGACGCCACCTCGACGAGCGCGTCGACCGCGATCGGGCGCCCGTCGACCACGATGAGCGGGTTGAGATCCACGCTCAGGACATCGGGGCGATCCTCGGCGAGCCGGGCCAGACCGGTGATGACCTGCACCAAGGCGGCTCGGTCCACCGCCGGTTCGCCGCGAAACTCACCGAGCAGCGATTGGGTCTCGAGATCGTCGACGAGATCCTCGGCGTCGGTGGCGGTGAGGGGCACGAGGCGGAAGGCAACGTCGGCGATGGCCTCGGCGAGGATGCCGCCCACTCCGAGCATCACGGTCGGTCCGAACTGCGGGTCGTGGTGCAACCCGGCGATGAGTTCACGGTTTCCGTGCAGCATCGGGGCGACGAGGATGCTGACCGGGCCGTCGGCCTCGGTGGCGGCGGCGAGGAGTTCGGTGGCTGCCTGTTTCACGGCAGCCGCGTCGCCCACGTTCAGCCGCACGAGGCCGCGCTCGGTCTTGTGCGCGATGGCGTCACCGTTGAGCTTCAGGACGACGGGGAAACCAATTCCGGTTGCCGCATTCACCGCGGCCGGGGCGTCGGGCACGATCCGTTCGTCCGGCACGGGAATCCCGTGGGCGGCGACGAGCGTCTTCGATGCTGCTTCCGACAGGGTGGGCACGGCCCGGGACCGTATCGCGAGCGGTGAGTCGCTCTCGCGTTTGTCGTCTGAGCCACCTCGGCGGTGGTCAGGGCGACAAACGCTCAGTGGAGTTGGCGGGAACTCAGAGGGCGCGGTCGCGCCAGTACTCGTCGCGCAGGACCCGCTTGAGCAACTTGCCGGCGTCCGTGCGCGGCAGCTCGTCGCGCGTTTCCCACCCGCGCGGCACCTTGTACTTGGCCATGTTGGCGAGTGCGAACGCCTTGAGGTCGTCCAGATCCAACGCGACGTCGGGCTTCGCCTGGGCGATGCAGTAGACGCTTTCGCCCCACTCGTCGTCGGGGACACCGAACACGGCGACGTCGAGAATCGCCGGATGACCGTGGAGCACGGCTTCGATCTCGGCCGGGTAGATGTTCACCCCACCCGAGATGATCATGTCCTTCTTGCGGTCACAGATGTGGAGGTAGCCATCGTCGTCCGCGTACGCGATGTCGCCGACCGAGGCCCACTTGCCGTTGTCGTGCTCGGCAAGTTTCTCGTCGGTGCGGTGGTAGCCGTCCATGGCCAGCCCGGTGGACATGAACAGCTCGCCCTGCTCCCCGATCTCGGCGGCGGTGCCGTCTTCGCGCACGATCCGGAACTCGATGCCGCCGTAGGCCTTGCCGCACGAGCCCGGCTTCCGCAGCTGATCTTCCGGTCGGAGCACGGTGATGATGCCCATCTCGGTGGAGCCGTAGACCTCGAAGAGGAACCCGTCGCCGAGCTTGGCGATCACCTCTTGCTTCAACGCGTACGGCACCGGAGCGGCGTTCGCGATCAGACACCGCATCGACGAGCAATCGGCACGCGCGAGCACGTCGTCGGGTAACGAGACGATGCGCTTGAGTTGGGTGGGCGCGGAGAAGGTGTTCGTGACCTTGTGCAACTTCACCGCATCGATCCATGCCTCGGGATCGAAGCGGCGCAATACCACGATCGGCGATCCCGCCGAGTGGTTGAGCGATACGAACGCCAACGGACCAGAGTGATACATCGGTCCAGTGGTGATGTGGACTTCGTTGCCCATCTGGAAACCGAGCTCACCGAGCAGCGCCAGGACGACGGGCGCATTGGTCGAGGTGCGCAGCGCGCCTTTGGGCTTGCCGGTGGTCCCCGAGGTGTAGAGCATCTGCGCGCCGGCAACGGAAGCTTGGACCGCGACCGGTTCGTTCTCGGATTGGCCGTTGGTGCATTCGGCCCACGACACGAAGCCGTCGGGCAGCGGCTTCGGCTCGACGGTGGCGCAGTATCCGACGAGCGCCTTGACCTTCGGGATCTGGTCTCGGATGGACGCGATAAGTGGTGCGTAGTCGGCGTCGGCGACCACCAAGGTGGCGTCGGAGTTGTCGATCACGTATGCCATCTCGTCGGCGGTGAAGCGGTACGACAACGGCACCGCGACGAGACCCACTTTCCGGGCTGCGTGCACCACCGCGATGGTCTCGAGCGAGTTCGGCCCGCACCACACGATCCGGTCGCCGGCAACGGCGCCCAGCGCCAGGAGACCGTGGGCCAGCCGATTGACGATGCGGTTGAGCTCCGCGTAGGTGGTCGTCGAGAAATTCGCACCGCCACTGGCGTCGACGATCACGGCGAGCCGGTCGGGGGAACCGTCGGCATGGAGCTTCAAGATGTCGGGCATGGCGGGCACGGGCTCTCCTCTCGCGTGGGTCGGCGCACCCTACCGGCGTTGTCCTCCTGCTCCTGCGGAGCGGGCCGGACGGCCCCGTTCCGCTATCGGGTCGGCTGCGGCCGCGGTTGCGGACCGCTTCACTCGGCGCGCCGGACTGAAGAATCTCCCACTCGCGGGCCGATACTTTGGCGGCGGGTGTTCGGTCGCGCGGGACACCGTCGGGCAAGATGAGGAATCCTCCGGAGGGTCTTGTGATCTCAGTCGTCGTCCCCGCCTACAACGAAGCCGCGCTGCTCGGTGCCACCGTCCGTGACCTGGTCGACGGGCTGCGCGCGATCGGTGACCCGTTCGAACTCCACATCGTCGAGAACGGCTCCACCGATGGCACCCCGACGGTGCTGGCCCGTATTGCCGAGGCCGTGCCCGAGGTCGAGGCCCACTCCATGCGCGTCGCCAACTACGGCGAGGCGCTGCGGACCGGACTGCTCGCGTCTCGCGGTGACGTCGCGGTGATTTTCGACGCGGACTTCTGGGACTTGCAGTTCATGAAGGAAGCCCTCCACGTCCTCGACGCGTCCGCCGAACCCACCGGCCCAACGATCGTCGTCGGATCGAAGCGGGCACCCGGATCTCAGGATGACCGCGTGGCGCTGCGCCGGATGGCCACGGGTGTGTTCTCGATCATCCTGCGGGCCGGCTTCGGATTGACCGTGTCGGACACTCACGGGATGAAGGTGATGAACCTCGGGGTCCTCCGCCCGATCGTGAGCGCGTGTCGGAACGGTTCGGACCTCTTTGACACCGAGTTGATCCTGCGCGCTGAACGCAACGGTCACCTCGTCGCCGAGGTGCCGGTGTCGGTGCACGAACTCCGCCCGGCCCGTACGTCGATCGCGCGCCGAGTGCCGCGGACGTTGCTCGGGCTCGCGAAGTTGCGGATGGCGCTCGGCTCGGCGCGGTGACGGCTTCTTCAATCGCAGAGGTTGGCGCGACCGGCTCGCTCGCCGGCAGGCCGGTGACGTTGCAGCCCGGATACCTCGATCTCCAGATCAACGGGGTCGACGACATCGACTTCTCGGTGGCCGACGGTGCGGACTGGGACCGAGCCGGCCGGCGGCTCCTCGCCGCTGGTGTCACCGCATACCTCCCGACGATCTGCTCGATGCCGCTGGACCGCTACGACGCGGCGCTGATTCGCGTCGAGGACGCGCGGCGTGCGGCACGTGTCGACCTGCCGCGCATCCTGGGTGTGCATCTCGAAGGACCGTTCCTCGGCGGCGCTCCGGGTGCCCATCCCAAGTCGATGTTGCGAGCGATGGACGTCGATTGGTTGCGTGGCCTGCTCGAGCGGCACCCCGGTCTTGTGCGGCTCGTCACGGTGGCGCCCGAGGCCGATCCGGACTCGGACGGGATCGCCATGCTGGTGGACCACGGCGTGGTGGTCGCTCTCGGCCACACCACTTGCACCTACGAACAGGCGGTGGCGGCCGTAACGGCCGGCGCGACCCTCACGACTCACCTCTTCAACGGGATGGGATCGCTCCATCACCGTGAGCCGGGGATCATCGGTGCGGCGCTCGACCCGCGCGTGGACCTGACGCCAACCTTGATCGGGGACTTCGTCCACGTACATCCTGGGGTCGTGGGTCTCGTCTTTGCGGCTTCGAACCCGATTCTCGTCAGCGACGCGGTCGCTACCGGCGTCCACTATTTCGACGCCACAGTGGTCGCCGATCGTGGCGCGGCATTCTTGCCGAACGGCACGTTGACGGGCGCGATCTCCCTGCTCGACGTTGCCGTACAGAACGTGGTGAGCCTCGGTGTTGCCACCGACCTGGCGACGGCGGCGGCATCCGCCCGGCCGGGCGCGGTGCTCGGTCTGGATTTCGCGCCCGGCACGATCGCCGTCGACGCCGACTTGGTGGTGCGAGCGGCCTGGCCCGAGGTCGACTTCGGCGGGCAGCGCTGACTCGTGAGTGACGAAACGGAGAGCGTCTTTGCCGCGGCGATCTCAGAGCACCCGGTGGCGGCGCAGGCCGTCGGCGAGTTGTCCGGGGCCGTGCTCGAACAGCTGGGTGGCCGGCGTCCGGATGTGCTCGTGGCCTTCATCTCGCCGCACTTCGGTGGCGCGGCGGAGGACATCGGCGGGGTGCTGCGTGCGGTCTTGGAACCGAGGGCGCTGCTTGGATCCACCAACCACGCGGTGTGTGGGACCGGGCGCGAGGTCGAAGGCACCGCCGCGATCTCGGTGTGGGCGGCGAGTTTCGCCTCGACAACCGTGCGCACGGTTCGCCTCGACGTCGATGAGTTCAGCGATGGTTCAACGCTGCTCGGTTGGCCGGGCGATGGCGCGGACGCGCACACGTTGGTACTACTCACCGATCCCTTCACGTTTCCCGTCGACGGCGTGCTGCACGCGCTCGGAGTGTCACATCCCGGTCTGCGCATCATCGGCGGAATGGCGTCGGCCGCGAACGGGCCGGGGGTGAACCGGCTGCTCGTAGACCACGAGGTCGCCGCACGCGGCGCAGTGGGGGTACTGCTCTCCGGTGACGACCCGGTGACCGCCGTCGTGTCCCAAGGGTGTCGGCCGGTCGGTCAACCGTTCACGGTCACCGCAGTCGACGGGCACTATCTGTGCGAGCTCGGTGGCCGGCCGGCCCTCGAACGGCTGGAAGACATCGCGGCCGCGATGACCGAGGACGAGCGAGACCAACTGCAACAAGGACTGCACCTCGGCCTGGTGGTTGATGAACACCTCGTCGAGTTCGGTCGCGGTGATTTCTTGATCCGCAACATCATGGGTGCTCGCAGTGAGGACGGTGCGCTTGCGGTCGGCGCGCCGATCGAGCTCGGTCACACGGTCCAGTTCCAGGTGCGCGACGCGGTCGCGGCAGACGCCGACCTCCGTCAGATGCTCGTCGGCCACTCCGCTCGTGGCGCCCTGATGTTCACCTGCACCGGGCGAGGTGAACACCTCTTCGGCGTGCCGAACCACGACGTCGGCGTCCTGGCCGATCTTCTCGGTCCGATCCCCCTGGCCGGTGGCTTCTGTGCCGGAGAGATCGGCCCCGTCGGTACGGCCAACCACGTCCACACCTTCACCGCGTCCGTCGCCCTCTTCGGCTGATCGCTCCCCAACCCCCCGAGCCGGGGCCTGAGCGGCCTGTGCCGCAGGCGTAGGAGCGGGATCCGAAGGTGAGGGGCGCGAGGCACGCGGTGGTGCAGTCCGCGCCCCCGAGCCGGGGCCTGAGCGGCCTGTGCCGCAGGCGCAAGAGCGGGAATTAAGGGATCAGGACGACGCGGCCGACGGCCTGGCGGCTCTCGATGTAGGCATGCGCGTCGGCGGCGTCGGACAACGGGAAGGTGCGGTCGAGGACGACCTTCAGCGCGCCGGAGGCGACGTCGGCGATCAGGTCGGTGATGAGCTTCTGCGTCCGTTCGGTCCCGATCTCGGCGCCGAAGAACACACCCGTGAGCGAACGGTTCCCGGGTGCGAGATTGGAGATGTCGAGCAGCTGCGGGTCCCGCCCGGCCGACCCGACCGAGATAGCCCGACCACGCGGTGCGAGGCAGGCGATGCTGCCGTCGAGGATCTTGCCGCCCACCGAATCGACGACGACGTTGACGCCCCAACCGCCGGATGCGGTGCGAACGTCGTCGACCCAACCGTCCTTCGTGTAGTCGATGCCGTGGTCCATCCCGAGGTCACGCAAGCGCTCGAGTCGTTCCGGGCTCGATGCCGTGGCGAGGACGGTGGCACCGGCGCGCTTCGCGAGCTGAATGGCGGCGGTGCCCACTCCCCCGGCGCCCGCCTGGATGAGCACGGTCTCGCCCGCCTGGAGTTTCCCGAACTCGAACAGGCAGTCCGACGCAGTGCCGAACGCGATCGGGACGCACGCGCAGGCGACGAGATCGGCGCCGTCGGGAATCGGCCACGTCATCATCGCTAGCGTGGCGAACTTCTCGGCGTGCGAGCCGTAGAACGAACTCGCCACGACCCGCTGGCCCACGTTGCGGTCCGTCACGCCGTCACCGACTTCGATGATCGTGCCCGCGCACTGGTACCCGACGATGTGTGGAACCGCGGGCATCTCACCGCCGAGCCGGTTGAGGGTGTCGCCACCCTCGATGCTCACGGCTTCCACCTGAATGAGGACCCCGCCGGGGAAGCACACCGGGTCGGGTACCTCCTCGTAGCGAAGGACTTCAGGTGAACCGGTCTCGTAGTACACAGCGGCGCGCATGGCGCCCTTCATAGCGCGATTTCGAACCCCGTTTACCGAAGGGGCATCTTCTAGGCTCGATCGGCAGACGGACGGCACCACCGGCGGCGGACCGGCGTGCACAATCTGCAACGAGGAGATTCAGTATGGAGTTGGAACAGCGCGGCGTCGATGTGATTCGGGCGCTGTCCCTGGACGCGGTGCACCAGGCGAAGTCCGGTCACCAAGGCACCGCAATGGCGCTGGCGCCATTGGCGCACGTGTTGTTCACCCGGGTCATGAACTACGACGCCACTCAGCCCGAATGGCCGGACCGTGACCGGTTCGTCCTCTCGGCCGGGCACGCGTCGATCCTCCTGTATTCGCTGCTCCACTTGACCGGTTTCGGTCTCGAACTCGACGACCTCCGCGCCTTCCGTCAGTGGGGATCGCGTACTCCCGGGCACCCTGAATACCGCCACAGTCCGGGCATCGAGGTCACGACCGGTCCGCTCGGCCAGGGCATCGCGAACGCCGTCGGCATCGCGCTCGCCGAGGCGAACCTGCGCGCCCGCTACAGCTCCGAGCTCACCGATCACTACACGTTCGCGATTGCCGGCGACGGCTGCCTGTCCGAGGGTGTGAGTCACGAGGCCGCGTCGCTCGCGGGCCACCTCGGACTCGGACGGCTCGTCGCGGTCTATGACGATAACCACGTCACGATCGATGGCATCACCGAGCTCTCGTTGAGCGACAACGCGGCTGAGCGGTTCCGCGCCTACGGCTGGCACGTGATGGAAGTGGGCGAGATCGCCAACGACCTCAACGAGCTCGAACACAGTCTTCGCGAGGGCATGGCCGAGACCGAACGACCCACGCTGATCGTGTTGCGTTCCCACATCGGCTACCCGTCGCCGAAGTTCACCGACTCACCCAAGGCGCACGCCAACCCCTTTGACGACGCCGAGATCGCAGTCGTGAAGGGTCTCATGGGACTCCCGACCGACCGGCAGTTCTACGTCCCCGACGACGTTCTCGCGCTCTACCGGTCGGCCGGGACGCGCGGCGGTATCAAGGTCGCCGAGTGGAACGACCGGGTTTCGGTGCTCCGGAGTCGTGAGACGAACATCGTCGACGATTTCGAGGCGTGCGTTGACGGTCGCGGCCTCGACGGGTGGGAAGCCAAGCTCCCGACCTGGCCTGTCGGCACCGAGAGTGCAACGCGTGAGGCGTGCAAGGACGCGCTCGACGCGATCCTCGATGTGGTACCAGGACTCGTCGGCGGTGGTGCGGATCTCACCGGCAACACCGGTACTGCGATGCCCGACGCCGGCGTGATCGACACCGCCAAGTTCGGCGGTCGCCAAGTGCACTTCGGCGTGCGCGAGCACGGCATGGGCGCGGTGATGAACGGCATGTCCGTGAGCGGACTGTTGCCGCTCGGCGGCACGTTCTTCGTCTTCTCGGACTACATGCGCGGTGCCGTCCGGCTTGCCGCGCTCTCCCAGTACAAGACCGCGTTCGTCTGGTCCCACGACTCGGTCGGTGTCGGCGAAGACGGCCCGACCCACCAGCCCGTGGAGCAGCTTCCGTCGTTGCGCGCGATGCCCGGATTGCGGGTCATCCGCCCGGCCGACGCCAACGAGACCGCGGCCGCCTGGCGCGCCCACATCAACGGTTCCGGCCCGACTGCGTTTATCCTGTCCCGGCAGAGGTTGCCGGTCCTCGAGGGAACCGCCGAGCACGCGGTTGAAGGTGTGGCCGCGGGCGCGTACGTGCTGTCCGGCCCGTCGGATGATGCGCCGGACCTCGTGCTCATCGGAACCGGTTCCGAGGTCTGGCTCTGCGTGGATGCCGCGGAGATTCTGCGCGCCGATGGTCTCTCGGTTCGCGTGGTCTCGATGCCGTGTTGGGACAACTTCGAAGTGCTCTCGCTCGACGAGCAGGCGGACGTGCTCCCACCGGGCATCCCGACGCTCGCCGTCGAGGCGGCGGCTGCGTTCGGGTGGGAGCGCTACGCCGACGACACGGTTGCGATGCACACCTTCGGCGCATCTGCGCCCGGCGACGTCGCGCTTCGAGAGTTCGGATTCACCGTCGACAACGTCGTGGGGCGCGCTCGTGCGCTCCTTGGAAAGGATGCTTAGATGACGAGTCAGGTCGCTCGGCTCAACGACTTCGGTCAGAGCCCGTGGTACGACAACATCACCCACACGCTGGTCAACGGCGGTGAGTTGGCCACGCTCGTGCGTGACGACGGCATCCGCGGGGTCACGTCGAACCCCACGATTTTCGAGAAGGCGATCGCCGGTGGCGAGGGCTACGACGAGCTGATCGCGGCGGCCAAGCGTGATGGCGATTCGATCGAGGACACGTTCTGGGACCTGGCGGTCGGCGATGTCGGCGGTGCTGCGGATGTGCTGCGGTCGGTGTACGACAACGTCGGAGGCCGTGATGGCTTCGTGTCGATCGAGGTGTCGCCGCTGCTCGCGCACGACTCCGACGCGACCGTTGCCCAGGCGAAGTCGCTTTGGGCTCGGTTGGACCGGCCGAACATCATGATCAAGATCCCGGCGACGCCCGAGGGCATCCCGGCAATCACCGCGACGATCGGCGCCGGCATCAACGTGAACGTCACGCTGATCTTCGGCCTCGACCGCTACGCGGACGTCATGGAGGCCTACATCTCCGGGCTCGAGGCGCTCGACGCGTCCGGTGGCGACGTCAGTTCGGTGCACTCGGTGGCGTCGTTCTTCGTCAGCCGGGTGGACACCGAGGCCGACTCGCGCCTGCCCGAGGACTCGGAGCTGCGCGGTCGTGCCGCAGTGGCGAACGCCAAGCTCGCCTACGAGAAGTTCCGTGCCACCTTTTCCGGCGACCGGTGGGACGCGCTCGCCTCCAAGGGCGCGCATTTGCAGCGGCCACTGTGGGCGTCGACGTCCACGAAGAACAAGGCCTACTCCCCGATCCTCTACGTCGAGACGCTGATCGGTCCGGACACGGTCAACACCCTCGCGCCGGCGTCGATCGAGGCGTTGCACGCCGACGGCGTCGATCTGCACGCTGACACCATCACCGAAGGGGTCGACGGCGCCCACCAGACCCTGCGCGACCTCGCAGCCGCGGGTGTGGACTTCGACGACGTCACCGCGACGATCGAGCAAGAAGGCGTGGCGAGCTTCGCCAAGTCCTACACCGATCTCCTGGCCACCCTGAAGTCCCGCGCCGCAGCCCTCTGACCTCGCGCCCTACGCGCGGTCAGCGAGCACGCGGAGGTGGAAGAAATCGGCGACGAGGTCGGCGCGCGATGCATGGGCGTTCGCGCCGCTCGGGTTGAGCATCAGGTAGACGAGCGTGTCGCCGATCCGCTCGGTTTGGAGTCCGAGTTCAGCCGTGCGGTCGAAGGCTTTGCGGTAGCCGGTCACGCCGGCGAAGCACACGACCTGGGGCGCAAACCACTCGACGAGCGCGCGGATCCGAAGCGCGCCGGAACGGAACTCGCCCGTCGTCAACTCGTTCGCTCTCGGCGATGCCCGTTTGACCAGGTCGGTGAAGCCGACGGCCGAGCGGGTGAACGCGGCCCACGGGTCGCGGTCCACCGGAACGAGGCCGGCCTCGACCGCCGCCGGCCAGAACCGATTGGTCGCGCCGACGAAACCCACGCCGGCGTCGGCGGCGACCAGACTCGGGTTCAGACCGACGATGAGCACCCGTAGCCGCGGGCCGATGAGGTCGGCCAGCGTGCGTTCCCGGCGGACGGTCCATTGCCCCCGACCGAGCCCACTCACCGCGTCGACGACCGAGCAACCGGCTCCGGTGGCAATCGTCTCGAACGGGAGCGGTCCGTGCCATTGCCCGCGCACAATGATCTCGTCTCCCACCGCGTGATCGCGGTGCCACTGTGCGAGGGAGGCGGGGACGGCTTCGGCGGTGAGTCGAGCGAGGTCGAGGACGGTGTGGTCCACGTCCGTAGTATCGCCCCGATGGACGAGCGCCGCGTCGAGAACGTTGCTGTGGCATTTGCGGCGCTGATCGCCGAGCGGAACCCGAGTTCGATGGCGTTGTCCGGGGGGTCGACGGCGCGCCAGTGTTACGAGGCCGCCGCCGCGATGGAAGTCGACTGGTCCGAGACGACGTTCTGGTTCGGCGATGAGCGCTTCGTCCCCGTCGCCGATCCCGCTTCCAACGAGGGTATGGCTCGCGCCGCGTGGCTCGACCAGGTCCGCGCTGCGAGCGTGGCCTCGATGAGCGACGCCGGACCCACTGTTGAGCAAGCGGCGGAGAACTACGACGCACAGCTGCGTGCCGCCGGTGGCGTCGATCTCATGCACCTGGGCCTCGGTCCCGATGGCCACACGGCATCCTTGTTCCCAGATTCCCGTTCGCTGGACGTCAACGATCGCTGGGTCATCTCCGCCGGCGACGAGTTGCATCCGCATCCGCGCATGACCGTCACATATCCCGCCATCGCGGCGTCGCGGCTCGTGGTGGTCACCGTGGCCGGTGCGGAGAAACGTGATGCGCTGGCCCGGGTGCGCGCCGGTGATCGCTCCGCCCCTGCCGCCCGCATCGAAGCCGACGAAGTGATCTGGCTGGTTGACGACGAAGCCGCCGGGTGACCCGAGCCACGGTCAGGGCCGAGTCACGCAGATCCGCCGGGCGCCCGGGTGGCCCGCGCGTAGGCTGGCGCCGGTGAGCCCCGACCCCCGCGAGCTCCAGCACTGCACCACCGCCGATCTCCTTCAGGAGGCGGCCTCGTTGCGCGACGCGGGGAACGGCACGCGCATCACCTTCTCGCCCAAGGTATTCATTCCGCTCACGATGTTGTGTCGGGACCGCTGCGGGTACTGCACGTTCGCCAAACCGCCGGCGCGTCTCGACCACCCGTATCTGGATATCGGCGCCGTGCTTGAGATCGCTCGCGCCGGTGCGGCCGCGGGATGTCACGAAGCGCTCTTCACCCTCGGCGAAGCGCCCGAGGAGCGCTACCCCGCGGCGCAGGAGTGGCTCCAGTCCCACGGCTACGGCTCGACGGTCGACTACCTGGTGGCGGCGGCCGGTGCGGTACTGGCCGAGACCGGACTGCTCCCCCACGCCAACGCCGGCGCGCTCCACGAGATCGAGTTGAGCCGGCTGCGGGCGGTGAGTCCGTCACAGGGAATGATGCTCGAGTCCTTGGCGGACCGGTTGCACGAACCCGGTGGCCCGCATCATCGGGCACCGGACAAGACCGCAGCTCGTCGGCTCGAGACCCTGGACGCAGCCGGACGCGCGCGGGTGCCGTTCACCACCGGCATCCTCGTCGGGTTCGGTGAGACCGAAGCCGAGCGGATCGACGCGCTCGTCGCGATCCGGGCCTCACACGAGCGTCACGGTCACGTGCAAGAGGTCATCGTCCAAAACTTCCTCCCGAAGCCGGGCACGGCCATGCACTCGGCCGAGGCGTGCGATCCTGAGGTGTTCCTCCGCGCGATCGCGATGGCTCGGATCATCCTCGGCCCAGACATGCACCTCCAAGCGCCGCCGAACCTGAGCGACGCGAGCGAACTCGCGCAGCTCATCGGTGCGGGCATCGACGACTGGGGTGGCGTCTCGCCCGTCACGCCCGATCACGTGAATCCCGAACGGCCGTGGCCCGCGCTCGATGCGCTCCGTGGGGCCACCGAGGCTGCGGGCAAGACGCTCGCGCCGCGCCTCACGGTGTATCCCGAGTATGTGCGCGATGACGCCGAGTGGTTGCACCCCGACGTGCGCACCGCGGTCCGTCACGCGTCGGATCTCGAAGGCCTCGCCCGGGATGACACGTGGTCGAGTGGCGGCGACACGCCACCGCCCACCATCCGGATCATCGGTGGAGCTCCCACGCACGCGCCGCGCGGTCCCGTCGCCGAAGTCCTCGACGGGGTGCACCTCGGTCAGGAACTCGGGGAAGCCGAACTCGTCACCCTGCTCGAGGCACGCGGTCCGGAGGTCCGGGCCGTCGCCGATGTGGCCGATCAGTTGCGCCGCGACATCGTCGGCGATGTGGTCACGTTCGTGCGCAACCGCAACATCAACTACACCAATATCTGCACGTTCAAGTGCAAATTCTGCGCGTTCTCGAAGGGTCCGCTGTCACTCAACCTGCGCGGCGATCCGTACCTGCTGGACATCGAGGAAATGCAACGGCGTGTGGTCGAAGCCGTGGAGTGCGGTGCCACCGAGGTCTGCCTGCAGGGCGGTATCCATCCCGACTTCGACGGCAACTACTACCTCGACGTCATCCGACTGGTGAAGGAGGCGGCACCGTCGATCCACGTGCACGGCTTCACCGCGCTGGAGGTCACCGAAGGTGCCAAGCGCCTCGGAATGGACCTCGCCGAGTACCTCACGCTGGCCAAGGAGGCGGGACTCGCCACGCTGCCCGGCACCGCGGCCGAGATCCTGGACGATGAGGTACGGGCCATCATCTGCCCGGACAAGATCAACACCGAGGAGTGGCTGCACGCGCACCGGACCGCCCACTCCGTCGGCCTCAAGTCCAACGTGACGATCATGTTCGGATCCGTCGAACGCCCGGAACATGTGGCCCGACACTTGCTGCGCACGCGTGCCTTGCAACTCGAGACCGGTGGGTTCACCGAGTTCGTGCCGCTGCCGTTCGTGCACATGGCCACCCCGATCTATCTCACGGGCCGCGCCCGGCGCGGGCCGACCTTTCGGGAAGTCCTGCTCATGCACGCAGTCGGGCGTATCGCGTACGCCGGTGCCATCGACAACATCCAGATCTCGTGGGTCAAGACCGGTATCGGCGGCGCGCAACAAGCGCTGACCGCAGGGTGCAACGACCTCGGCGGCACCCTCATGGACGAGAACATTTCCCGCGCGGCAGGCGCGAACCACGGTCAGGAGGCCGACGACACCATGTTCCACGCGATGGTCGACCCGCTGGGTCGCCCCCTCGAACAACGCACCACGCTGTACGGGCGCACCACCACCGTCGGCAAGCGGTTGCGACCACCACCGGAAACGCTCGAACCGCAGCACGACCACGGGCTGGTCAGCGCCACGCCCGTCGAGCTTCGCCCCCGCACGGCAGTGACCACGTGACGCCTCCTGGACAGCCCCAAATCGTTGCGATCGGCAACGCCCTGGTCGACGTGCTGAGTCACGAGACCGACGAGTTCGTGGCCACCCACGGCATGACCAAGGGCGCGATGGATCTCATCGACACCCCGCGCGCCGAGGCGTTGTACGCGGCGATGGGTCCGGGCATCGAGATTTCGGGTGGCAGCGCGGCGAACACCACTGCGGGTATCGCGTCGTTCGGCACGAGCGTGGCCTACATCGGACGGGTGCGGGACGATCAGCTCGGCTCGGTCTACCGTCACGACCTCCGGTCGGCGGGCGTGCAGTTCGACACCCCATCGGCGACCGACGGCTTGGCCACGGGATGCTGCCTGATCATCGTCTCGCCCGACGCCGAGCGAACGATGAACACCTACCTCGGTGCGTCCGCGGAGCTCACCGCCGCCGACGTCGACGAGTGCTTGATCCGGGCTGCGGCCTACACCTACCTTGAGGGCTACCTCTGGGACTCCCCTGCCGCGCAGGACGCCTACCGGGAGGCGGCGAAGATCGCCCACGACGCTGGTAGGAAGGTGGCGCTCACCCTGAGCGACGGCTTCGTTGTCGATCGACACCGGGGAACGTTCCTTGACCTGATCGCGGGTTCGGTCGACGTGTTGTTCGCCAACGACGTCGAGATCCAGAGCCTCTACGAGGTCGACGATTTCGACGCGGCGCTCGCCCTCGTTCGCAATCACTGCGAACTCGCGGCGGTCACGCGGGGTGCGGCCGGTTCGGTGCTGCTCTCAGGCGACGACGTGATCGAGGTGCCGGTCGAATCGGTTCCGGGCGGCACCGTGGTGGACACCACCGGCGCCGGTGACCTCTACGCGGCCGGTGTGCTCCACGGGCTTGTCCAGGGTCACGACCTGCGGACGTGTGGACGGCTCGGCGGCCTCGCGGCGGCGGAGGTCATCTCGCATCTCGGTGCCCGCCCCCAGACCTCGCTCGCCGACGCCGCGGTCGCGGCCGGCATCGGGTAACGGCCGAGGCTCCCGTTGGATCTTCCGCGCTATCGCACCGGTGACGAGACGCTCGACGCTGAGATTGCGCAACTCGTCGACGATGTCGCGCCCGCGCACAGCGCGGACCTCGTCTTCGAGATGATCGTCACCGCGCTGCGGTTCGCGCGTGACGGCGCCAACCGTGGTGACCTGAAAATCGCGAGCGTTGCGCTGAAAGAGATGCGCTACGCGTTCTCGGTCTTCGCGCCGTACCGCGCGTCACGGAAGGCGTCGATCTTCGGCTCGGCGCGTACCAAACCGGATGACCCGCTCTACGACCAGGCATCGCGGCTCGCCGCGGCGTTGGCGGCCGCCGGATGGATGGTGGTGACGGGCGCCGGGCCGGGGATCATGACTGCGGGTCTTGAAGGTGCGGGGTTGGAGAACGCATTCGGCGTGAGCATTCGTCTGCCGTTCGAGTCCACCGCGAGCGATTTCATCGTCGACGACCCGAAGCTCGTGAACTTCCGCTACTTCTTCACCCGCAAGCTGAGCTTCGTGAAGGAGTCGGACGCGTTCGTGCTGCTTCCCGGCGGCTTCGGTACGCTCGACGAAGCATTCGAGACGCTCACGCTCATCCAGACCGGCAAGGCGCAGCCCGCGCCCGTCGTCCTGCTCGACGTTCCGGGTGGTACCTACTGGACGAAGTGGTACGAGTTCGTGACCGACGAGTTGTTGAATCGTGGCTATCTCGGTAAGGACGACCTGGACCTCGTGCTCGTCACCGACGATGTCGAGGCCGCCGTCCGTGAGGCCACGAACTTTTACCGGAACTACCACTCGATGCGATTCGTCGGCCGTGATCTGGTGCTGCGGATGCACCGGGCACCGGACGCGGTACAGCTGAGGACCCTGAACACGGACTTTGCGGACATCGTCGAGACCGGTGAGATCGTGGTGACCGGCCCGACGCCCCGGGAGGCACGAGACGGGGACGAACTCCACCTCGACCGCATGCGGTTTCGCTTCGACAAATACCACTGGGCGCGCGTCCGCCGCCTCATCGACACCCTCAACACCTTCTAATCAGCGTCCCGGCGCGACTTTTTGTTTGTAGGGTCGCGGAATTGACCATCCACAGCCAGAAAGTCTCGGGTTTTAGGGGGTGCGGGCGGCTTTGTAGGCGTCGATGGCGCGCACTCGGGCGGTGGCATGGTCGACGATGGGTGACGGGTAGTCGGCGTCCAGAGTGATGCCGGCGGCGACGAGTTCGAACGGTCCGAGCTTGGACGGTTCGTGGATGGCGCGGTCGTCGAGAGAGGCGAGTTCGGGCACCCAGCGCCGGAGGTACGCACCATCGGGATCGAACTTCGCGCTTTGGAGGGTGGGGTTGAAGACCCGGAAGTAGGGCGCAGCATCAGGTCCGGTCCCCGCGACCCATTGCCAGTTGCCGACGTTCTGGGGTACGTCACCGTCGGCCAACAGATGGCGGAAGTGGCGCTCGCCGATCCGCCAATCCACGAGCAAGTCCTTCACGAGAAACGACGCCGTGATCATGCGGACGCGGTTGTGCATGTATCCGGTCGCAGCGAGTTCGCGCATGCCCGCGTCGACGATCGGGAACCCGGTCATTCCCGCCTTCCACGCCGTGATCTCGTCGGGGTCGTTCCGCCACTCGATCGCCGAGTACTCCGGTCGCTGCGCGGTGTCGACGAGGGTCGGCGTCTCGTACAGCAGATGCGCGAACCAATCGCGCCACGCGAGCTGACGCACGAACGGCGCGCCGATCGGACCGGCGGCGATCGCCGCCCGGCGTGCGTTGGCGGCGCTGAGGGTGCCGGTCTTGAGATCGATCGAAAGGCGCGATGTTCCGAGAACGGCCGGGAGGTCACGGTCTGTCGGGTAGTCGGCGAGGCGGTCCTCGATGAAGGTGTGGAGGCGATCCTCGGCGTCGGCGGCCGAGGTGTGCACGTCCGTCTCCGGGATCTTGGCGCCGCCATCGATGGTGAGGATCTCCGCCTCGCCCGGTACTGCCTCGGGTGCAAACTCCTGCTGTTGCCACCGGCGGTAGAACGCGGAGAACACCCGGGGCACGATGCCGTCGGCGGTGAGGATCGATCCCGGCGGCTGGACGCCGTTCCCCCAGGATGCGTGGACAGGTACGACGAGCGCGTCGTCGACCTCACGATCCCGGTGCGCGGCGTAGGGCGTGACGTCACCGTTGAGAGAGACCGCGTTCGCCCCGACGGCGGCGACCATTGCTGGCACGACTTCAAGCGGGTCGCCGTTGATCACGTGCAGGCGCGCACCGAGTTCGCGCAGCGCGGCGTCGAGGCTGGTGATCGCGCCGAGCATCGCGGCGCGGCGGAACGGACCGGCGCGATCGAGGAGCAGGCGGTCGAGGACGAAGAGCGGCAGGACACGATCGTGTTCGGCGGTCGCGGTGGCCCACGCCGGGTTGTCGTCCAGCCGCAAATCCCGCCGAAACCAAACGAGCGCAGTACTCACGAAATGTCGCCGCTCACGGGCCGTCGTCGAGGTCGGAGGAGCTGGTGTCGCCGAGGGGTTCGAGGGCGCGGATCGCCTTCTCGATCGCACGGCGCGCCTGCAGAATCTTTCGCTCGGTCTGTGCTGCGACCTCGTCGCCGTTTGCGGCGGCGCACAGCGCGTCGTAGGCGCGATCGCGCAGGGCTTCCTCGATCGTGCGGAGTTGTTCGGTGATGTCAGTCAGTTCCAAGACGTTGCTCCAGGAGTTCGGCGGGGTGACGGACGTCGAGTCCGGCGGCGCTCAGGTGCATCGCACACCCGGGATTCGCAGACGCGACGACGAAGGAATCGGTTCCGGCTGCCGTCCGTATCGCGGCGACCTTGCGATCTCGCACCGCAAGCGACAACTCGGGTTCGAACACCGAATACGCACCCCCGGCGCCGCAACACAGGCCGTCGTCGGCGGTGAGTTTCACGTCGTACCCGTTGGCCAGCACCGCGGCGACGGGCAGGTGGGCGCGCTGCACGTGGCGCAGGTGGCACGGGTCTTGGACCACGACCGTCGCCGAGCCCGGGCGCGTCGCGAGTGACCGACCGGCGACAAACGTGGAGAAGTCCACGACTCGAGCCGAGAACGCGGCCGCGTCGGCCGTGCCGACGAGGCGTCCGTAGTCGGCCAGCGCGGCACCACAGCCGGCGCTGTCCACCACGATCGGCGCGTCACCCGGGAACGCGCCCATGACCCGACCGGCGAGCGCAACCGCTTCGTCGTGACGACCGGCATGGACGTGCAGTGCACCGCAGCAGTCGGCGCCCGCTCCGGGCAGGCCGACGCGCGCGCCGGTGGCGCGCATGACCCGCAGCGCACTGCGGTGAACGTCTCGCTGCCACGCGTCCATGACGCAACCGGTGAAGAGGTACGCGTCGGGATCGGGGTCAGGCGCCAGTGGTGTCGGCGGACGCACCGAGAGCTGCGGCAGTCCGAACCGTGTGGGCACCAACCGCAGTCGTTGTGCAACCGCCAGCACGCGCGTCCCCGAGGTCAGCACCCGGTGGCGCGGCAACACGCCTCGATACGCGACGAACTCCACTGCCCGTTGCCATCGCGACCGTTCCGGTGCCTGCGCGGCCCGGGTGTCTTCCATCAGGTGACCGAACTGCACGTTCGACGGGCACGCGGCTTCACACGCCCGGCATTGGATGCAGGCGTCCATGGCCCCGAAGAACGCGGCGTCCGGTGCGGCGCGGCCGTCAGCCACGGCGCGCATCGCCGCGATACGGCCGCGGGGTGACGCAATCTCCTCGCCGGTGACGCGGTAGGTGGGGCAATGCGGCAGGCAGAGCCCGCACCCGACGCACGCGACGAGTTCGTCCGGATTGAGGTGCAGGTCGAGTTGGAGGCGTAGGTCGAACTTCATGCGGCGGCGCCCACCGGGGAGGCCGGTGCCGTGGCGGGCACCCGGCCGGGGCTGAGCTTGCCGGTAGGATCGAGCGCCGTTCGCAGCCGCCGCTGGACTGCGGCGGCCGGGAACGAAGCTCCGAACGGATCGAGCTCCGGTGCGCCCGCCTCTCGGAGCAACCATCCGCCACAGTGATGAGCGACGTCCCGAGCCGCGGACACAGCAACCGGATCATCGGCTGCGATGTGCACGGTGCCGACGCCGAGCTCCGCGGCCCAGCGCGCGTCGAGACCCCGGAGCCCGTCGGCGAGTTCCGAGATGCGATTCGGCTCGACCGAGATGCGGCCACGGTGCGGTCCATCGGGCAGTGTCCCGGGCTGTGGACCCGGTAACGCCGGTTCGAGCGCGACGGCACAAACCTGCGCGTCGATATCGGCCTGATGACCTTCGAGAAGTATGTGCGTCTCGGTGCCATCCCAACGGATGGTTGCGGCATCCGGGAGCGCAGCCACGAGATCAAATGGATCGCGAACGGATCTGAACCACTGCGACGCGGCGGCGATCGGCTGGGTGCGCACGATGACCTGCACGAGGATGCCGAGGGTTCCGAGCGAGCCGGTAAAGAGGCGCGGGATGTCGTAGCCGGTGACGTTCTTGACCGTCGGTCCGCCGCCGCGCACCACCCGACCGTCGGCGGTGACGAACGTGACTTCGAGCAGCTGGTTGCGCAACGGCCCGAGTCCGAGCCGGCGCGCACCGGACAGACCGCACGCGACGATGCCGCCGACGGTGGCCTCCGCATCACGAGGATCGAGCGGGCACTCCTGCCCGGCCTCCGCGAGCGCGTGCGCAAGTTCGGCGAAGGTCGTGCCGGCGTTCACCGTGGCGGTCATGTCGGCAGGTTCGAACGCGACGATGCCAGCTGGGACCGTCACTTCGGTCGCGCCGACGACCGCGCCGCCGATGTCGGCGTGCGTGCCCGCGCCGACCGCGACCACCGCGTCAGCCGCGGCAACCGTTGATGCCAGCTCCGCCCATCGCGCGCCCGCGGCCATCAGCGTGGTCCCACTAGATCCACGCACCTTCAGGGACCCGCTGGATCTCGCCGCAGCGGCTGCCCTTCGGGAGGATCTTCTCCGGATTCGCAAGACCGTCCGGGTCGAAGGCGTCGCGGACGCGGGCCTGGAGATCGAGGTCGTCGGCGTCGAAGACGAGCGTCATCGCGTCGCGCTTCTCGAGGCCGATGCCGTGCTCGCCCGAGAGCACTCCCCCAGCCTCGATGCAGGCCGTGAGGATGGCGTCGCCCGCCGCGTGCACGCGGTCCCAGATCCCGGGTTCGCGCCCGTCGAACACGAGCAGCGGATGCAGGTTGCCGTCGCCGGCGTGGAAGACGTTCATGCAGATCAGCTCGTACTGTTCCGCGATCTCGTAGACCCGGCGAATCACCGGTACGAGTTTGGTGCGGGGCACGACGGCATCGTGCAGGTAGTAGTCGGGCGCGATACGGGCGACGGCGCCGAACGCAGACTTGCGACCCTTCCAGAGCAGTGCGCGCTCATCAGGGTCTACCGCGACGCGCACGGTCCGGGCCCCGTGCTCACGACACACGCGGTCGATCGCGTCACTTTCGATCTCCACTCCGCCGAGGAGACCGGACACTTCCACGAGCAGTACCGCTTCCGCGTCACGGGGAAACCCCGCGCCGACGAAATCCTCGACCGCGCGGGTGATCTGCGCGTCCATCATCTCGAGCGCCGCGGGCACGATGCCCGCGGCGATGATCGCCGAGACCGCAGCGGAGGCATCGTCGATCGCGGTGAAGTCCGCCAGCAGCGTGCGGATCTCGGGGGGGTTCGGCGTCAGGCGCACCGCGATGCGGGTGGCGATGCCCATGGTGCCCTCACTGCCGACGAAACCGCCGCGCAGATCGAGACCCGGCGTATCCGGCGCCAGCGATCCGAGCCGTTCGATGGAACCGTCGGGCAGGACGACGTCGACGGCGAGCACGTGCGCGGAGGTGACCCCGGCGGCGAGACAGTGCGGGCCGCCGGCGTTGGTCCCCACGTTGCCGCCGATCGTGCAGGCCTGCTGGCTCGACGGGTCGGGCGCGTAGTGCACGCCAAGGTAGGTGACTGCCCGGGTCAGGTCGAGGTTCAGCACGCCCGGCTCCACCCACGCGTAGCGCGCCGACGGATCTACCTCGATGATGCGGTTCATGCGGGTGGTGACGATGACGAGCGCGCCGTCGAGCGGCGTGGCACCACCGGCGAGACCGGTCCCGCTCCCCCGTGCCACGAACGGCATCTTGAACTGATTCGCGATCTGGACCGCGAACGCAACGTCGTCGGTGGACTCGGGGAAGCACACCGCGCCCGCGCGCCCGCGCGCGGTGCCGCCGTCGCGTTCATAGAGGGTCAGTTCGAGGGGTTCCGCGCGCGCTTGGCCGTCGCCGAAGCGCGTCTGAAGCGCGGCGACGAGGTCGCGGACGGTGTTCGAATCGGTAGCGATCCGCCGATGCTACCGACGGGTCCAATACATTTCGCTCTGTGGTGGAGCTGAAGTTGGCGCGATACGTGGAGCACGCGCGCGCCGAAATCCTCGAGCGACTCGATGCCTGGCTCCGGATTCCGGCGATCTCGGCGGACCCCGCACACGCGAATGATGTGCGGGCATCGGCCGAGTGGTGCGCGGCCGAGATGTGCACGATCGGACTCGAACACGTGCAATTGTTGGAGACGGCCGGGCATCCGTCGGTCTACGCCGACTGGCTCCACGCGCCCGGCGGACCCACGGTGCTCGTGTACGGGCATCACGACGTCCAGCCCGTCGACCCGCTCTCGGAGTGGATCTCACCGCCGTTCGAGCCGACGATCCGTGACGGCCAGCTGTTCGCACGCGGCGCCGTCGACGACAAGGGGCAGGTGCTCTACCACCTCGAGGTGATCCGGGCGCTGCTCGCTCAGGACGGCCGGCTGCCGGTGAACGTGAAGCTGCTCGTCGAGGGCGAAGAAGAGGTGGGGAGTCCTCACTTCGAAGCCCTCCTCGCTGAGTACCGCGAGCTGCTCTACGCCGACGTGCTCGTGGTGTCCGACACCGCGATGTGGTCCGAAGCCGTGCCGTCGATGTGTACCGGGATGCGCGGGCTCGTCGCGTTCGACGTCTCGCTACGGACTGCGAGCGGGGATCTCCACTCCGGGAGTTTCGGCGGAGCGGTCCGCAACGCCGCGCACGTGGCCGGGGATCTCGTGGCCGCGCTGCACGACGCCAACGGCGGGGTCACGCTGCCCGGCTTCTACGACGCGGTCCTGCCGATGCCTGATGCAGTTCGCGATTCGATCGCCTCGCTCCCCTTCGATGCCGACACCTTCCGCGCCACCGCGAACGGCGCGGCACCCACCGGTGAGGCCGGATACTCCACGCTCGAACGCATCTGGGTCCGGCCGACCGCCGAGGTCACGGGGATCGCCGCGGGCTACGCGGGTGACGGCATCAAGACGATCGTGCCCGCCCACGCGTCACTGAAGATCACGTTCCGCCTCGTCCCCGACCAGGACCCGGCCACCGTCGCCGCCGCGTTCCACCACTGGCTTGACGCGCACGTGCCCGACGGCGTGGATGCGACGGTGACGCCGGAAGGTGGCGTCGCCCCCGCGCTCACGCCCGTCGACCATCCGGCCGTGGCTGCGACCGCGCGCGTCATCGAGCGGGTCTGGGGAGTGGCGCCGCGGTTCACCCGCGAGGGTGGCTCCGGTCCCGAGGAAGCACTCGGGCGTGTGCTCGATGCACCCGTGGTCTTCCTCGGCGTGGGTCTTCCGGACGATCAGATCCACGCGCCGAACGAGCGCATCGTGCTCGAACAATTCTGGAAGGGCATCGTGGCGGTCGGCGAGTTGTGGTTCGAACTTGCGGCCGTCGGTGGCTCCATCCCTCGTTCCGTTCCCGTCGAAGGAGAGCAATGACCGCCCCCGTCCGTGAGTGGGTCACGTTCCAAGACCCGAAGCGCAAGAAGCACATCTGGCACGTAGACGTAACGTTCCTCGCGTCGAACTACCTGTGCATCTTCGGTCAGGGTTGCCAGGGGGTGCTCACGGAGAAATCGCCGGAGATGGCGCAAGGCTGTTGCTCATACGGCGCGCACTCGTCGGGGGCGAAGGACCGCGCCCACGTCAACAAGGTCGCGGCCAAGCTCACTCCCGACGACTGGCAGTTCCTCAAGAAGGGTCGGACCAAGAAGGGCATCTGGGCGAAGGTCGGCAAGGACGACTACCGCACCCGGCTCGTGGACGACGCCTGCATCTTCCTGAATCGGCCGGGATTCGCGGCGGGGCCGGGGTGTGCGTTCCACACCTTCGGCATGCGCAACGGAATCCATCACAGCGACGTCAAGCCGGAAGTGTGTTGGCAGGTGCCGTTGCGCAACATCGAGGAGTTCGACGAGGACGCGAACGACGGCAAGGTGCACCACCGGTTGACCGAGTTCGCTCGTCATGGTTGGGGTGAGGGTGGCGACGAGTTCGCGTGGTGGTGTACCGAGGCGCCCGAGGCCTTCGTCGGTACCGAGCCCGTGTACCGCAGCCTCGAGCCCGAGCTCCGCAAGATGGCGGGTGACGCGCTCTACGACGACATCGCCGCTTACCTCGACGCGCGGGCCGCGGCGGGGATCGCACCGGTCCGCCACCCGGCGGCGACGAACGTGGTGTTCTCGCCGACGCGCACCAAGCGCGCCCCGCAACGCAAGACTGCCTGAGCCCGCACGGCCTTACTGAGGAGAGACACATGCCGCTCTACGGCTTCGAGGGACTCTCACCGCAGGTTCACGCGCGGGCGTTCATCGCCCCGACCGCAACCCTTGTCGGCGACGTGATCGTCGAGGACGGCGCGTCCGTCTGGTACGGCGCGGTGATCCGGGCCGACTACGCGCCCGTCGTCCTACGCGCCGGTGCCAACGTGCAGGACGGTGCCGTACTGCACGGGCCTCCGGGTTTGACCACCGAGGTGGGACGCGGTGCGACCGTCGCGCACAACTGTGTGGTCCACGGCGCCATCCTCGGTGACGAGTGCCTCATCGCCAACGGCTCGATCGTTCTCGACGGCGCCACCGTCGGTGCCGGTGCTTTGGTGGCCGCCGGCTCGGTGGTGGCCTCGGGCATGGTGATCCCTGCGGGCATGCTCGCGGCCGGTGCCCCCGCGGTGATCAAACGCAAGGTCGAGGGCTCCCCGGCCGACTTCTGGGTGAAGGCCAACCCCCCGGCCTACGCCGAGCTCGCCCAACGCCACCGCGTCGGCATCACCTGGATCCGCGACTGACCCTCCCCTGACGAACCCCAGCGTCTACCCCCAGCGTTTGTCGCCTGGTACGTCCTTGCGACGGCGCAAACGACAAACGCTCCCGGGGTGGGTCAGGAGGTCACAGTTTCGTCGTCCCCGGCGACGACGCGGCCCAGCATGTGCCCGGCCTCGTCGCAGTGCGGGAACCCGGCCGGACTCCCCACGTACCCGGTGCACAGGATGCGCTTGTCCTTCACGATCGCGCACCCGCTCCGCCCGCGATCACACGTGGCGCGCCGACCCACTTCGGTGACGAGATCGAGGAAGTAGTCGTCCCAGTCGGGACGCCCGGCGGTGTCGTTCAGAGTCATCGAACGCATCAACCGTGGAGCAGCGCGCCGCCGTCGACGACGAGCGACGTGCCGGTGATCCAACTCGCGGCATCCGAACAGAGAAACACCGCGGCACGCCCGATGTCGGCCGGCTCGCCCAATCGATGCATCGGCAGGGTCTTCGCGATCGCGGCCTCGTTCGGCTCCCACAGCGCGCGAGCCATGTCGGTCTTCACCAGGCCCGGCGCGATCGCGTTGACGCGCACGCCCGGCGACAACTCCGCAGCCAACGTGCGGGTGAGGTGCAGCAGCGCGGCCTTGGTCGCGTTGTACGCACCGATCGACGTCTCCACGGACATGCCGCCGATCGACGCGATGTTCAATACGTTCCCGCCGCGTTCGCGCATCGCGGCTTGCCACGCGAGTTGAGTCCAGATGAGTGGTCCCGCCCAGTTGACCGAGATCGTCTTGTCGAGCCGCGGTCGGTCGATGTCGATGGTCTTGCCCATGTAAGGATTCGTCGCCGCGTTGTTCACGAGGATGTCAACGGTCCCAAATCGTTCGACCGTCGCAGCCACGCACGCCGCGGCCTCATCCGGGTCCCCGGCGTTGGCGGCGAACCACGCGCCTTGACCGTCGAGGGTGGCGACGGCGGTTTCGAGGACGTCGGCCTTCCGAGACGAGATCATCACCCGGGCGCCACTTGCCGCCATCTCCTGCGCGATAGCGAGGCCGATGCCGCGTGAACCGCCGGTGATGAGCGCGACGCGACCGTCGAGTCGGACATCCATGCCGTGCTCCTACAGGTAGAGGCCGGTCTGGCCGCCTTCGCGCTCTGACGCCACCGCGTGGACGTCTCGTTCGCGCAGGATCAAGTACTCATCGCCGCGGATCTCGACTTCGAAACCGGCATCCGGTGCGAACAGGACGCGGTCACCGGCGGCAATGTTGCGGACCGTCGGTCCGACCTGGCTGACCTCGGCCCACACCAAGCGCCGGTCCACGTTGGCGGTGGCCGGAATCAAGATGCCGGACCGTGATGTGCGCTCACCGGCGCCCGCATCCGGGTGGCAGAGCAGGCGATCCGCCGTGACGCGGATCGCGTGGGTGGTGTCGATTGCCGGGGATGCGGCACGGAGCGGAGTCGGGTCGGGCACGAGGTGCACGCTAGCGGTGGGCGGGCTTCGTGGATCTCACCGGCACGCTGCTACCGTCCATGGCCGTGGCGGCTCTCCCGGAAGACCTCGCACCCGCACTCGCAGCGGAAGAAACTCCGTCGTCGCGGAGTTTCCTCTCTACCCTCCGCGTGTACTTCATGCTCACGAAGCCGCGGGTGATCGAACTCCTCCTCGTGACGACGGTGCCCGCGATGGTGATCGCCGCGGGCCAGCTCCCCGGGCTTGGTCTGATCGGCGCAGTGCTGCTCGGTGGCGCGCTCTCCGCGGGCGGCGCGAACACCATCAACTGTTGGATCGAGCGCGACCGTGACCAGGTCATGCGCCGCACGCACTCCCGGCCGCTCCCGAACGGCGACATCTCGCCCCGCGCCGCGTTGATCTTCGGACTCGCGCTCGAAGCCATTGCCTTCGTGTGGCTCACGGTGACGGTCAACCTGCTGTCAGCGTCACTGTCGGTCGCCGCGATGTTGTTCTACGTGTTCGTGTACACGATCTGGTTGAAGCCGCGTAGCCCGCAGAACATCGTCATCGGCGGTGCCGCCGGCGCGGTGCCGGCGCTCGTCGGTTGGGCCTCGGTCACCGGATCGCTGTCGGTGGCGGCGTGGGTCATGTTCGCGATCGTGTTCTGCTGGACGCCGCCGCACTTCTGGGCGCTGTCGGTCCGCTACCGCGACGACTACGCAAAGGCCGGCATCCCCATGTTGCCGGTGGTCATCGGTATCGCCGCCGCGTCTCGCCAGATCCTGGTGTACGCGGTGGTGACCGTCGTCGTGTCGCTGGCATTGGTCCCCACGGGTCACCTCGGTTGGATCTACGGTATCGCCGCGCTCCTCAGCGGCGGGCTCTTCGTGGCCGGCGCGGCGCAGTTGGTGGCCGACGCCACGCCCGAGCGTGCGATGAAGCTCTTCCACTATTCGAACACGTACCTCTCGCTGCTGTTCGTCGCCATCGCTGCCGACGTCCTGGTTCGTGCCAAAGAGGGCGAGCGGACAGGCAGGACGCGGTCGTTCGGTGTTCGCTCGTCCGGGGCCCGAGCGGCCCGGTGCCGAAGGCGCCGAGAGCGGGAAGCCAGCGAAAAGGCGGCGCGGCGGAGTCCTCCTCGGCGCACTGGCGCTCGGCATCGCGGTTGCCGCCGGCATCGGTGCGGTACGCAAGTCCGACCCCGCCGACCTCACCATCGACGCCGGGCCGGCCCGCACTCGTATCGCCGGGGTCGCCACCACCGGGGCCCTCGCACCGCCGTTCGATCTCGCGGCCCTGAACGGCTCCGGTCGGATCTCGCTCGACGCGCTGCGGGGGAAGCCGGTCGTGCTCAACTTCTGGGCTTCGTGGTGCGCCGAGTGCAAGGCGGAGTTCCCGTTGCTGGCCGAGATCACCCGCACGCACCCTGGCGTGACGGTGATCGGTATCACCTACAACGACCTGGCCTTCGACGCCCGCCGGTTCGCACGGGACCACCACGCCACCTGGGAGCTCGCCAAGGGAGGCGACGGCGATCCCGTCGGCCGGGCGTACGGCGTCCGCGCCATTCCCCAGACGTTCTTCATCGACCGGGCCGGGGTGATCCGCGCTCGAGCGTTCGGCCTGCCCGGCCGCGCCGCCCTCGAGCACGTGGTTTCCCGCATCAGCAAGTAGCGATGAGAGTGGTGCTCCCGGCGCGAATATCGTGGCGCCGTGGCGGGACCCAAGCACGAGATGCCGGAGACGCCCGCCGCGCCGGGCTGGTACCCCGATCCGTGGAGTGCAACCGGTCAGGGTGAGCGCTACTTCGACGGCCAACTCTGGGGTTCGAGCGAGCGACCCCGTGCCCGTCATTCGATCCCGATGGACGTCGTCGATCCTGAACCGCTCACTCCTCGCCGGTCCCGTCGGTCCCGCCGGTCCTGGCGTCCCGCAGTGGCATTGCTCGTCCTGTTCGCTTTGGTTTGGGGCTACCAGAGCTACTCCCGTTCGAGCTCGACGAGCACCAGCACGCCGGTCGCCGACCCGGCGCAGAGTCGGTCCACGGTGTCGCGGCTCACGGAGCGTCCCTCGCCGTCTTCCGAGGAAGCATCGGCTCCCCTCGGACGACCGGCGGCTGCGCCCAAGGGGCGCGGTGGATACCGGTTCGTCCGGACCCAGCGGGGTGATCGTGCCACGCCGGTTGCGTTCGATCCGTGCCGACCGGTCCACTACGCGATGAACCTTTCCGGCTCACCATCCGACGGCCGCGCGCTCGTGCGCGATGCGATCGCGCGCGTCTCGCGTGCGACGGGGTTGCGCTTCATCGAGGACGCCTCTACCACCGAGATCCCTCGCACCGATCGCGTGGCGTATCAACCCGACCGTTACGGCGATCGGTGGGCGCCGGTGTTGATCGCGTGGCGTGACCAGCGGAACTATCCGACGTTGGCCGGCAGCGTTGCCGGTATCGGCGGGGCCCAGGCGATCTCGATCGCGGCGAATCGGTTCGTGAACATCAGTGGTCAGCTCGTCCTCGACCGGGACCAACTTTCCTCGGACGCAAGTCCTGACCTCGTGCGCGCGGTGATCTTGCACGAGCTCGGCCACGTCGTCGGGTTGGACCATGTTTCTGATCGTTCGCAGCTCATGTACGCGGAGGAGCAACCGACCGTGCGCAACTACGGCGACGGTGATCTCCGCGGTTTGCACCAGCTCGGCATCCAAGCCTGCTTCCCTGACGTGTGAGCGCGGCTCAGGTCCGAGCCGCAACGCCGACGGACGCACCCAGGCTCCAACAGATCGAGCTCCTTGCGGGTGAGCAGTTTCGTCTGACGGCCTACGCGGCCGTTGCGGATCACGATCCGTTCTCGCTTGATGAACTCGCGGTCTACGAGCGGGCCGGGCGGAGCTGGGTAGCCCTGGACGCCGACGATCAGCCGATCGGGTACGTCGTGGTGGATGTGGTCGACGGTGATGCCCACATCGAGCAAGTGAGTGTGCTCCCCCACTGCCAAGGTCAGGGCGTCGGCCGTGCGCTCATGGACGTGGTCGAGGGTTGGGCGCTTGAGGCGGGACGAGCAGCGATCACACTCACGACGTTCATCGACGTGGCCTGGAACGCGCCGCTGTACCGCCACCTGGGTTTCGACGCGATGGCGGACTCCGACGTTGGTCCGGAGCTGCGCTCACTGGTGACCGAGGAAGCCGCCCACGGTCTCGACCCAGCGACCCGGGTGTGTATGCGCAAGTCCCTCATCCGCTGACCCGCGCCGTTCGTCGCGCGGCAAGCCTGCACGAAACCCGTTCCTGTCCAGGCTGTTCAATGTCCCTACAGCCACCGATACGGTGGTTCCCGGGACAGTGAACGACTCGACCGCACTCGTCCCACCGAGGGGAGTGGGGAATGACACCGGGCAGAATCCCCTGACCGGGCCGCGCCACCTCGCCGCGTCACCCAGGCGTGCGCCGATGTCCCCACGTAGACGTCGCCACACGATGTGAGATGCCGCCACCCTGGCATCCGGGTGACACGCCCGTGTTCTCACCCAGGGCGCTTGAATGTCACAGAGGTCGAAGCGCGCCGTCGTCGACCCGCACCTCGATGCGACCCGGCCATGTGATCCCTTACAAAGGGTGGCACGATCTCTTCGTGACGATTTTTCTCGGCGGCGGTGGTGACGCAGCACAATCGGAAATCCTCGATCGCTACTTCGCCGCCGCGCTGGCTCCCGGTCCCGTGGTGTACGTGCCGACTGCCCTCGCCCAGTCGCCCCACTTCGAGAAGGCAGAAGCGTGGTTTCGTGCGACATACGCGCCGTTCGGTATCACCGACGTTGTGGTCTGGGAGTCGCTCGACGGCAAAAATCTCGGTGACGTATCGGGGGTCGCGGCCGTGTACCTCGGCGGGGGCGACACCTACTACCTGCTGAGCGAGTTACGTCGCACTGGACTCCTCGCCTAGGTAACAGCCGCCGCAGCGTCCGGTCTGGTGGTATACGGAGGAAGCGCAGGGGCCATCGTCCTGGGCGCTGACATCACCACAGGGGCCGTTGCGGGAGACCCAGACCTCATCGGGTTGACAGACCACCGAGGTGCGGACGCAGTCCATGGTTGGAGCGTGTCGTGCCACTACGACCAACGCCACGATGAATCGCTTCTCGAATGGTGCGCAACGGCCGACGCGAAAGTGATTGCACTATCGGAAGATTCCGGTGCGGCGGCTTCGGCCGGGCAACTGCGCAGCCTCGGCACATCGCCCGTTCTGCTTTTCAGTGCCGACGGGATCGCCCGCCTCGAACCGGGGGATGACTTCTCGCTCGGATGAGGCGTGCAGATCACCACCGCGTCCGAGTGACCGGCTGATGCACCCAGGCGTCATGTCCACGGAACTCGCGGTGCGTCAACGGGGGGTGAGGACGCAGAACTCGTTGCCGCCGGGGTCGGCGAGTACGACCCAGGGAACGTCGCCGTGGCCGATGTCGACGCGGCGGGCCCCGGCCGCGACGAGGCGCTCGATCTCGGCGGGCTGGTCGTCCCCCGGCATCGGCGCGACGTCGAGGTGGATGCGGTTCTTCACGTTCGGCGGATCGTCGTGGTCGCCGATCACCAACCACGGTCCGCGCCAGGATGCATCTCTGAGGATCGCACCGTCGGGTCCATGGGAGAAGACGTTCCAACCGCTGGCGGTGGCCCAGAACTGGCCCGTCGCCTCCGCGTCCACGGTCTCGAGCATGATCGTCGCGAGCCGCCCCGAGTAATGGTGGAGCGGACGCGGTTCGACCACACAGAACTCGTTGCCTTCCGGATCGGCGAGGACCACCCAATCGACAGCGCCTTGCCCGAGGTCGATCCGAGTCGCCCCACGCTCGATCAACGTTTCCACGAGCGCGGTGGGTTCGGCCTTCGAGTACGTCGCGAGGTCGAGGTGCACGCGGTTCTTCGCGCGCTTCGGTTCGGTCGTGGTTCCGAAGAGGATCTCCGGGCAGTGGTCGGGCGTGAGCCAGGCTTCATCCGCGTCTTCGCCGGCGACCGGCGTGTCGAGCGCGACGGCCCACCACTGGGCTTGGGCTCGGTGATCGATGGCGTCGAACACCACGGACACGAGCCGAGTGGCCACCGCCTCAGGCTTCTTCCCACTTGAACCAACGCGCCGCGGCAAGGGGCGCGGCGATGGCCCAGACCAGCAGCACCAAAAAGTTGCCGACGGGAAACGAATGGTGACCGAGCACGGCCCGCACACACTCGGCGAGCGCCGCTGCGGGCAGGAGGCGCGCCACCGACTCGACGGTGTTCGGCAACTTGGCGAGTGGATATGCCATCCCACCGAGGAACATCAACACGAGGAACGCCGCGTTGGCGAGCGCCAGGTTCGCCTCGGCGCGCAGCGTCCCGGCCATCAACATGCCGATGCCCGCGAACGCAATCGTCCCGAGCAGCAGCACACCGATCGCCGGGATGATCGTGCTCTCCAACTTCCATCCGAGCGCCATGCCTGTACCGACGATCACCGCCACCTGGAGCACTTCGATTGCGAGCACGTTGAGCGTCTTGGCCGCGAGCAGTCCCCCGCGCGACAAGGGTGTGGAACCGAGTCGCTTCAACACGCCGTACCGGCGCTCGAAGCCCGTCGCGATGCCGAGACTGACCATCGCGCTGGCCATGACTGCGAGTGACAACACGCCCGGCACGAGGAAGTCGATCGGGTCCCCGGTGATCGAGCTCAGCGGATTCACCTTGCCGAAGAACACCAGAATCCCGATTGGAATGGCGAGGGTCACGAGGAGGCTCTCGCCCCGCCGCAGCGTCATGGCCAGTTCCAACTTGGTCTGGGCGGCGACGGCGGAGCCGTTCATGGTGCGCTCCGTCGACTGCGACGCGCCGGGACGATCTTGGCGGTGGGTGGTTCCTGGGTGAGACGCAGGAAGACTTCCTCCAAGCTCGCGTGGCCGGTTCGCATCTCCGTGAGTTGCACACCCTCGTCGGCGAGCCAAGTCGTGACCGCGGCGATGACTGCGGGTGACGGCGCGCCACTCACCAGATACTCGGGTCCGGCGGTGCACACCTCCCGATCGAGTCGCTGACCGAGCCGCGCGATGTCGACGGGTTGCGCGGTCGTGAACCGCAGGGTTGGTTCGGTCACGTTGTTGGTGACTTCGACCGGTGTGCCTGCAGCAACCACCGATCCGCGATCGAGGATGGCCACGCGGTCACACAGCTGTTCGGCCTCGTCCATGTAGTGCGTGGTGAGCACCACGGTGGTGCCACGTTCGCGCAGCTCCCGAACGAGTTGCCACGTGTCGGCGCGGGCGCGCGGGTCCATGCCCGCAGTGGGTTCGTCGAGGAACAGCAGCTCAGGCCGGCCGACGAGTGCGAGCGCCAACGAGAGTCGCTGCGCCTGACCACCGGAGAGGCGGCGCACCATCGTGTTCGCCGCCTCGGAGAGCCCGACGACCTCGAGGAGCCGGTCGGGATCATCCGGATTCGTGTAGAACGCGGCAAACAAGCGGAGGAGTTCACGCGGTTTGACGCCCGGGTAGAGACCGCCCTCCTGCAACATGACGCCGATGCGGGGTCGCAGTGCCGGCGCGTCACGGTCGGGGTCGAGACCGAGGACCCGGACCGAACCTTCGTCGGCGCGGCGATAGCCCTCGAGGATCTCGACGGTGCTGGTCTTGCCGGCGCCGTTCGGGCCCAACAATCCGAAGATCTCCCCCACGCCGATCTCGAGATCGAGATGGTCCACCGCGACGCGATCGCCGTACCGCTTGACCAACCCGTCGATCGCGACGGCCGGTGCCGTCACCGATCCCGCCACGCCACGAACGCGCCGAGGTCGGCCAACGCTGTACGGGCGTCGTCGGTGATCGGTGCACGATCGAGCGCCTCGAGACTCTCGGCGACGAGGGCTTCGATGGCCTGCTCCACGAAGGTGACAGCACCGCACTCGACCATCACCTGTTGCAGGTCCGCGATCTCGTCGATCGTGATGTCGGTGGCGCCGATGCGATCGAGCAGTTGGCGTCCGGCCGGGTCTGCGAGTTGGGCGGTGGCCGCCACCAGCGGCGTGAGCTTGCCTTCGCGTAAGTCGTCCCCAACCGGTTTGCCCGTCACGGCCGGATCACCGAAGACCGAAAGCAGGTCGTCGCGCATCTGGAACGCCTCACCGAGCGGCAAACCGAAGGCGGAGAACGGCCCGGTGAGATCATGGGCGCGCCCGGCGAGTGATGCACCGAGATGCAACGGTCGTTCGACGGTGTACTTACCGCTCTTGTACCACTCGATGCGGCGGGCCTGGGCAGAATCGCGTGCGCCCGAAGCCGTAGCGGCGAGGTCGAGGTACTGACCGACGCACAATTCGATGCGCAACTCGTCGTACAGCGCGCGTGCTTCCGGTCCGAGCGTGGCCACGAGCATGTCCGCGTAGACGAACGCGAAGTCGCCGACGAGGATCGCAACGCCTTCGCCGAATCGTCTTCCTTCCCCACGCCAGCCGGCACCAGCGTGATCGACCAACGCAGCCGCATGCACCGACGGTCGGCCGCGACGGATGTCCGCGTTGTCCATGACGTCGTCGTGCACCAACGCGAACGTGTGGAGAAGCTCGAGCGCAGCCCCGACGTCGACGACGGTCTGGTCCGCAGGGTCCCCGCCAGCGCCGACAAACGCCCAGTGGCAGAAGGCGGGACGAAGGCGCTTGCCGCCGGCCAGGACCAGCGACCGCAGCGCTTCGAGTGGGGCCCGAAGCGTCTCGTCCACCAGCGTCCACCGCTCGATTTCGCCGTCGAGCAGCGTCTTCACTCGGGCCTCGGTCGCCGCTCCCACCAGGGCGAGGCTGGGTGGCGCCATCGGCGCAACGTCGAGGCGTTCGGACATCCGGTGGACCTTAGAACCATCGAGTTGACGGGTCACGACCGGCGTGCCGTCCGAGGAACGAGTGGGGGCTGCTGCACCACTGCTGGGTACGATCGTTGCCGGTCGTGAGGAGGTGCAATGGCGGACGGATCGATCGTCGAAGTTTCGAAAGCCGCTCGGGTCGGTTGTCGTGGGCATCAGGACTTGCGGTCTCCGGCGGCGAGTCGGCAGTCCGGCTGATGCAACCGTTCGAACGGCTTCGCTACCTCGCCCGCTGGACCGACGACGATGACGTCGCGTTGCTGGAAGAGTCAGCCGACTGTCTCGCGGGATTCGCCGACGACCCGTTCGGTGTGGTGGTCGCATGCAGGCGTTTGCTCGCCTACCACCCCACCGTTGCACCGCTGTGGTGGCTGTGTGCTCGGGTCCTGGGCGCGCCGGATGCGCACGAAGGCGCCTGGGGCGCGTGGCGTGACTACCGCTCCGACCTGACGCCGTCCCGACTTGCCGGTGCCCTGCCGTTTCCGCATGAATCGCCGGTTGCGGTCGTCGGCTGGCCCGATGTCGTGCGCGACGGACTCGCGGAGCGAATCGATCTCGAACTGTTGGCAGTGCGCTCGGGGCGTCGTGATTCGCAACTCTCCCGCCGACTACGGGTGTCGGTGCAATCCGTGCGGGTGATCGACGAAGCCGAACTGCTTGTCCTCGAACCGAGCCACATCATCGCAGCGCCGGTCGTGTGCGGCGAGGGTCGCGTGTTCGTTACCCCCGGGACGGCCGAACTGGTTGAAGCGGCACGGAGCGTCGGTTCGAAGGCGTGGCTCGTGGTGCCGCGAGGCTTTGCGTTGCCGGGCCGGATGGTCGATGCCCTCGACCGTGCCGCTCGTGCCGAACTCGGCGACGACGATCTCCCGCACGTCGAGTGCGCGCCGTCGCTGTTCGACATGGTCGTGGGACCCGAAGGTCTCGAAGGTATCGGCATACTGAACCATCGCGCCGACTGTCCACCCGCACCCGAACTCCTCCGCGTCACCTGACGTCAGTCGGTGGGTCGATGGGGTGGTCGATCGCTGGGGGCGGTGAGTCGACATCGGGTCGTGACGGCCGCCCGGCGGTCCCGCGCACGTCGATCGGAGGTGCCGGACGGAAACGACCGCCTCCCCCGACCACTCGTCCGTAGACCGCGCCGCCCGCGCGCGTGACTTGGTGGTTGCGAGCCCACCGGCGCGGAAAGAAACGCATCGCGGGGATGAGCAGCAGCAGTCCGACGAGGTCGGTGAGGAAGCCAGGGGTGAGCAGGAGCGCGCCGGCGAACAGGATCAGCGCGCCGTCGACCAGTTCCGCGGCCGGGATCTCACCGGCCCGCAGTTGGGCTTGCGCTCGGCGCCACGCGTTCAGGCCTTCCCGTTTCACCAGATAGGCGCCGACGACGGAGAACACCAGGAGCAGGACGATCGCGGGGAGGTAGCCGATCCATTGCCCGACTTGGACGAACACGAACAGCTCGACGAGTGGTACAACGACCAACGCGATGATCAGGACGACGATCATTCACTCAGCGTAGAACCCGAGTCCGACTGAGCCGGTGCCGTACCGGACCGCGGCGGTGCCTCAAAGAAAGATTGTCAGGCGGTGACGGCGCGCATCGGAGCATCGTCGTCGAGTTCCACGATCGCGTGGGTGCGGCGGAGATCGTCGATCCGATCCATCTGGCGGGTCAGCGCGCGATTGCGGGTGCCGGACAGATCGTCGAAGGCCTTGGTGACGGTGTTCAGGCCGCGACCGAGCGCGTCCATCTTGTCCGTGAAGGCGCTCCACTGCTTGGTGAAATCACCGAGCACGTCCAGGATCTCGCTCGCGGTGCGTTCCATCTGGAAGTTCTCGACCGACTGGCGCACCACGGCCAGCACCGCGAACAACGTCATCGGCGAACACATCACGATCCGCTGGCGCATCGCGTCGTCCAGCAGGGTCGCCGCGTGTTCCTGCACGAACGCGAAGAGTGCTTCGTTCGGGATGAAGAGGAGCACGCAGTCCACACTCGAGGTGGACCCGCCGGTGTAGTCACGCACCGCGAGTTCCTTCACCTTGGCCCGGACATCCTTGAGGAAGTCCTCCCGGTACCTCACTTGCTCCAACTCGGACTCGGCGTTGACGTGGCGCAGGTAGTTGTCCAACGGGAACTTCACGTCCATGTACAAGATCGACTCTTGCGGCAGCAGGAACGTGAAGTCAGGGATGCCGCTCCCCTGCTCGACCGACTTCTGCTTGCGGTATTGCACTCCCTCCACGAAGCCGGCGAGGCGGAGCACGTCTTCGGCCATGCGCTCGCCCCATTGGCCCCGAGTCTTCGAGCTCGCCAGCGCCTCGCGCAGACCCTGTGCGGTCTGGGCCAACTCGGCGATACCGGCCCGTTGCTGCGCGAGGGCACCGGACAACTGCTCGATCTTCGCGCCGCGCCCGGTCTCGAAGTCCCGGACCAGTTCGGTGACCTTCCCGAGCTGTTCCTGCATGGTGCTGAACTGCTGCTCCATCTGGGTGCGTTCGTGGGCCAGCGTCTCTCCGGCGCGTGCGCGTTCCGCGTCCAGGAGTGCGCGGTTGGTCTCGATGAGGTTGCCGAGCGCCGCTTGTTGCTGCTGCGCCGCGCTGCGGGCGATGCGGTTGGCGATCTCTTCGGGGTCGGGGCCCACGGGCGCTTCGACTTGTCCGCGTTGGACGATGACCGCAGCAGTGCCAGCAGCGGCGCCGATCACGACGACGATGAGCAAGGTCACGAGCAGGATGCTGATCATGTGGTCACCGTCTCACGAGGGTGCGACCACGCTGTGCAAAACGGTCAAAACGGGTCGCACCACGACGGGTCCCGGCGCCGACGGCGCACGTCGGTACCAGCCGAAAGCTGGCCAGGCACTGCGGACCTGGAACGAAAATCCACCGTTTCGGTGGAATCTCGTACCGAGTCCTGACGGGGCGTTGGTCGGGGCGTTGGTCGGTGGAGTTCGGTACCAAGTCCAGGCCCGGACGGTCAGGAAGAGGCCTCGAGGTGGGACTTCATGCGGTCGAGGGTCTTCTGCATGCCCTTGACCATCGACGCCGGACGGCGGGCGATCGTCTCGTACAAGAACCGCTGGGTGGCGCTTGCGGTGTGGAAGTCGAAGGACTCGGTCACGCGCGTCGCGTCGCCGACGGGCTCGAGTTCGTACCGCCAGGTGGTGTATTCCTCGGCGACGAACGCGAAGCGCTCACCGGGTACGTATTCGGTGACCTCGGAGGTGGTGGTCCAGCGCTTCAGCGTCATACCGCCGACGACCAAGGCGTTGTCCCCTTCGAACTTCGCGCCGACGGCGGGACCGCCGGCGCCGCCCACCCACCGTCCGCCGAGGCACTCGGGACTCCACTCTCCCGTTCGCGTGACGTCGGTGATGAGCGCGAACACAGTCGCGGGGTCTCGGTCGATCACGATGCTGGCTGATCCGGTGGTCATGTTCGGTCCTATTCGTCGGGTTCTTAGAAAGTGCCGCCGTCGACGGTCACCTTGATGCCGGTGAGATAGCCGCCCACATCGGTGACCAGCGCGTGCACCACGCCCGCTACTTCTTCGGGGGTGCAAACGTGACCGAACGGTGAGCCGGAGTCGAGCGTGTGGATGTCCTCGACGCCCATCGCGCCCTTCACCAGCCGCCGACCCATCTCGGTCTCGACCAACCCCGGCGCGACGACGTTGACGTGGATGCCGTTGCGCCGCTCCTCCTTGGCGAGAGTCATCGCCAGCGCCTCGAGGCCCGCTTTCGCCATCGTGTACGGCGCGCCACCGGCCTGCATGTGTGATGTGGCCACCGACGAGATCATGACGACGTCACCGCGCTGCGCATCGCGCATCCCAGGAACGAACTGCTGGGAGAGGATGAACCCGGCGAGGGTGTGGGTGCGCCAGTTCCGCTCCACCTCGCCGATCTCGGTCTTCACCACACTCTGGCCGCGCGACGCGATCCCCGCGTTGTGGACCAACACGTCGACCGGCCCGAACTCGTCGAGCACCCTCGCGCACATCGCAACACACGCGTCGGCATCGTCGACCGAGGCGGGAAACGCAAGAGAACGCCGACCCATGGCTTCGATGTCGCCGACGGTCTCCGCAGCCGCAGCTTCGTCTCGGCGGTAGTTGATGGCCACGTCTGCGCCGTCGGCGGCGAGTGCGAGCGCGATGGCCCGGCCGATCCCGCGTGAACCGCCGCTGATGAACGCACGCCGTCCGTTCAGTGCATTCATGTTCGATCGTCCTCACCCATGAAGTTCGGGGGTCGTTTCTCCAGGAAGGCGGCCATGGCCTCCTCCATGTCACCGGCGAAGGAAGACAGGACCTGCGTCCGGTTCTCGAGATCGATGCCGGCCTGCATCGAACCGATCTCGAGCTGGCTCCACATCACTTCCTTCGTCATACGCACCCCGAACGGTCCGTTGGCGAGGATGAGCTCGGCCTCACCGATCGCGGCGTCCATCAACTCGTCGTCCGGTGCCAGGTGGGTGACGAGCCCGATCCGGAACGCTTCCTCCGCGTCGACGAAGCGACCCGTGAGCATCAGCTCGTACGCACGTGACGCGCCGATGAGCCGGGGCAGGATCCAACTGGTGCCGATGTCGCACGCGGACAGACCGACCCTGATGAAGGCGACATTGAATCGCGCCGATGCACCGGCGACGCGGATGTCCGATCCCAACGTGAGTGCCAGTCCCCCGCCCGATGCCGCGCCGTTCACCGCCGAGATGATCGGTTGCGGTTGTGATCGCATCAGGGGAATGAGATTCGCGATGTACTGCTGCACGCGCATGCCGGCGCGGGCGCGGCCCATGCCCGCGAGGTCGGGCAACTTCACGCCTTCGGCCAGGTCGAGTCCGGCGCAGAAACCGGCACCGGCGCCGGTCAGGATGATGACCCGGCACGTGGGGTCGTCCCGAAGATCGCCGAGCGCGTCGTAGAGCCCGGCGAGGAGATCGGCGTTCATTGCGTTGCGTCGCTCGGGCCGGTTCAGGGTGATGCGCGCGATCTGTTCGCGCGGCCGATCGACGACGACGGCATCCCCGGTGGTGGTCACGGCCGAATCCTGACCGTCAGGCGCGCTGGGACGCCAGCCGCTCGGCGCGCGACAACAGGTTCGGCGCGCCGAGCCGCTCGGTCCACGCCGCGAACTCCGGGGTGGGTCCGGTCCAGCGCCACGAGTCGACAGTGCCGACGGGATGGTCGGTCCGCAACGTGGCGATGAGGCGGAAGAGTTCGGCCGCGGCGCGCTGCTCGCTGAGAATCGTGGCCAACTTCACCGCGCCGCGCACGTCGACGGTCCAGTCCTTGGCGAGCGGGGGAATCTGTTCCAGGTGGAGGTAGTGGCCCAGCACGGTCCCTGCGGATTTGGCGCCCCAGCCGGCGAGGCCGGGGAAACCGTCGGCGGTGTCGCCGACCAGGCCGAGGTAGTCCGGGATGGACTCGGGGGGTACACCGAACTTGGCCTTGACCCCGGCCGCGTCGCGCACTTCGTTCTTCCGGCGGTCGAACTGCACGATCCGATCGCCGACGACGCTCTGACCGAGGTCCTTGTCCGGCGTGCAGATGAAGACGCGTTCCACGCGCTCGTCCGCGCCGGCGACGGCTGCGCCCGCGGCCATGCCGTCGTCCGCCTCTTGGTCCACCATGGCCCACACGGTCACACCGAGCGCACGCAGGGCGTCCTCGAGGAGCGGGAACTGTGCGAGGAGGACGGGGTCCATGCCTTCGCCGGTCTTGTATCCCGCGTAGAGATCGTTGCGGAAGGACTCGACCACGTGGTCGGTGGCGACCGCCACGTGGGTGGCGCCGTCCTCCATCATCATGAGCATCGATCCGATGACCCCGCGAGTGGCCGCCACTTCCACGCCCGCGGGATCGAGGTGAGACGGGACCGCGAAGTGATGACGGAACAACTCATACGTACCGTCGACGAGGTGGACGTTCATGGCGCGCCGTCGCTGCAGCCGTCGGGACGTTGATCTTCGTTGGGAGTCTCCACCAACGGATCGTGCCACGTCTGGCCCGTGAGGCGCGCTCCGCGTCGCGTGCGTTCGCCGTTTCTGCGCGCGGGTTCGACCGAGCGTCAGGTCAGTGCGGGCGGACGCCCCACTGGAAGTTGTCGCGCCAGGCCGGTGCGATCTTGACGACATCACCGGTCTGGGGCGCGTGGATCATCATGCCGCCACCGATGTACAGGCCGACGTGGTGCAGGTCGCTATAGAAGACGACGATGTCGCCCGGCTGGAGCTGGTCGTAGGAGACTCGCGAGAACATCGTGGCCTGCGAGCCGGAGTAGTGCGGCATCCGAACCCCGCCGCTGGCCCATGCGGCCATGGTCAGACCCGAACAGTCGAAGGTGCTGGGTCCGGCGGTGGCGAAGGCGTAGGGCTTGCCGAGCTGCGCCCGAGCGAAGGCCACCGCGGCACCGGCGTTCGAGCTGACCGGAGGCTCGTTGCCGGTCGGGGGTTCCGGGGTCGGTGGAGGTGGCGTCGGGTTCGGTGTCGTGGGCGGGCGGGCCGGGCCCGGCCGGGGCGTACCGACCGACGGCGGGGTCGCGCCCGTCGGCGAGGTCGGTCGCGGTTGTGTGCCCGCGAGGTTGGTGGGTGCGGGCGTGGCCGCAGGCTTCGCCGCAGCTTCGAATGCCTGCTGGGTCGCCCTCGCGGCTGCGGCGGCTTGCGCGGCCAGCGTCTCGAGCCGTTGTTTCATCGCCGCAGCGGACCGTGCGTCGCGTTCGAGGAGGTCCCGGGCGGCCCGTTGGCCTTGCCGTTCGGTGCGCAACTGGGTCATGACTGTTTGGAGGTCGTCGACGAGCGCGCGATCCGGCGCCTCGGCGGCGTCGAGATACCGGCTGCGCCGGCGGACGTCAGAGACGTGTTGCCCATCGCCGATCGGAAAGGACGTCGTGGCGCCGGCACCGACGTACAACGATGCGGCCCGGCTCCGAGCGCGCGCCTGCACGAGCTGGACCCGGAGGTGCGCGGCTTCGATGCGGCGGTCCGTGGCTTCGAGCGCAGCTGTTGCTCGTTCCACCCGCACCCGCGCGAAGTTGTATTGCTCGGCGACGATTTCGAGGTGTTCGGCGTCTGCGGGCGGGTCCGACGGAGCCGGTGCGGCGATCGCACCGGCCGGGGCCAAGGCTCCCAGGGCGAACGTTGCCGCCACCGCAACGGTCGCAACGTGCGCGGCGAGACGACGTGAGAGGTTCAGAGCGTTCGACGGCACATCTCTCTATCGGCGTTCAGGCCCCGATCTATTGAGCACGGAGAGTGAGATTCTTCTCCGACTTTCGTATCATCGGTTCAGCGAATGCCTGAACTCGGGACGAACGCCGCAATCCGCTCTACGTGCGGTGGCATTGCCGGGTTGGAGAGCCGTGGTGTCCGACAGCCGAGGAGCACCATGACCGCCGCGGCGAACACGGCCGTCGCCCCGGCGACGTGCACCGCGACGAGCCCGGAGGGCACATCGGTGAAGTACTGCCAATACCCCACACCGGCTTGGAGTATGAGCAGTCCGAGCAGCGCGGTGACGCGTCGGTACAACGCGGCGGATGCTCGGGTCCGGACCAGCACGATCAACAGGGCAACGACCACCCCGAGGAACACCATGACTGTGGTGCCGTGGACGCGCGCGACGTCGCCAATCCGCAGATTCAAGCGAGTGGCGCGCAGCGAGATCTTCGCCGAGTTGCCCGCATCCCCCGAGTGCGGACCGGCGCCAGTGACGACGGTCCCCGTCACGAGGACCGCGCCGGCGAGTACCACGACGGCGATCGCGAGCCGGTGGACGACGGCGGGCACGGTGATGGGGTTCGGCGCGCCGTCGGACACACCCGCGCGCCAGACGAGCACCAATGCGTTGGCGAGGAGGACCGCCGAGAGTAAGAAGTGGCCCATCACGAACGGCGGGTCCAAGAGCTTCTTGACCACGAGCGCACCGAGCAAGGCCTGGGCGATGACGCCGAGCACGAGACCGCACGAGAGCCACACGAGGTCGCGTCGGCGGGGTGTACGTACGAGTGAACCGAGGACCGCGACGATCACCGCGACGGACACGATGCCGGTCACCATCCGGTTCACGAACTCGATGACGCCGTGGAAGCCCACGGCGCGCGTCGGTGTGAGACTGCCGGCGGTGCAGTTCGGCCATTCGGGACAACCGAGTCCGGAACCGGTGAGCCGGACGGCAGCGCCGGTGACGATGATCACCGCCAGCGACCACGCGGCGGCGACAGTGATGCGCCGGTACTGCTCGGGATTCAGATGCACGCGCTGCATGAGCCGGTCATGGTACGGGCGGAGCGGTTCCGTCGGCTGATCGACGTGCGTCGTGTCCTGCTCGCCGTCTCGTCGCGCCCGGGCAGCCTCAGTGGGCGGCGGGTGGGAACGGGACAGTGGTGTCATCCACGTCGTCGTCGCGCACCACGCCACACGCGTTGAGCGCGAACGACACGAGGTGGTACTGACCCACCAAGAACACGAAGTCGAGCATCTGCTCGTCGGTCAGGTGCGGGCGGAGGTCCGCCCAGGTCGCGTCAGTGATGGTGGAGCGCTCGTGCAGTTCGTCTGTGGCGCGCAGGGCGGCCGACTCCAGCACGCTCCAACCGTCGGCATCAGGACCTGCCGCAACGCGGGCCACGTCGGCGTCGGTCAGCCCGACGGTTCGGCCTACCACCACGTGCTGGCCCCACTCGTACGGCGCCCGGCACTGCCACCCCACCCGCAAGACCACGATTTCCCTGGTGCGGGGATCGAGGGTCGACTTCGCGAGCACGTGGGTGGCGAAGACCAACCATCGTCGCAAGAGTGCCGGGTGGTTCGCGACGGTGCCGAACACGTTCAACACCTCGACGTCATCGCCCCGCAAGCGTGAGAAGCGGCTCAGGAGTTCGTGAGTCTCGGCGTCGGCGTCGGCCAGTGACACGGGAGGGATGCGGGGTTCCATCGGCGCAGCGTACGGTGACGAGATGTCGAGTGTGGTCTATGACGAGTTCGCGTTCTTCGCCGACAACGCGGCCGAGGTGGGCCTCCCCTTCTCGACGCCGCCGACGGTTGTGCGCGTCGAGGCCGAGGTCTCGCCCGGTCAGCATCTGAGTGGGTTGCGGTGGGGAGACGGCGAGCCCGAACTCGTCTTCCTGCACGGCGGCGCGCAGAACGCGCACACCTGGGACACGGTGGCGTTGGCGTTGGGCCAACCGCTCCTCGCGCTCGATCTCCCTGGTCACGGCCGGTCCAGTTGGCGAGAGGACAAGGCCTACTGGCCACAGGAAAACGCCCGGGCGGTGGCGAAGGCGATTCGGACACTCGCACCGAACGCCGCGGCCGTCGTCGGGATGTCGCTCGGCGGCCTCACTGCGCTCGCGCTGAGTCAGCACGCGCCCGAACTGGTCCGACGGTTGGTGCTCGTGGACGTCACCCCGGGAGTCAACCGCGAGAAGGCATCGGCGATCACCGCGTTCAT
>JANYJV010000044.1 GCA_025361725.1 Acidimicrobiia bacterium
GTTCGGCTGCGAGTGGTCGTGACCGCCGAAGGTGGCGCGACCGACGGCCTGCGGGGCGAGATGCAGAAGCAGGTGTTCGTCCACGCCGACCCGGATCTCGTCGCCGGAATGCCGCGTCGGGTCGGGGGGAGCGGCACGTCCAGTCCGGTGTTCGCCGATCTCGAACCCGGTGGCGGTTCGGAGATGGTGATCGCCACCGATGACGGGCGCATCCATGCGTACCGCGCCGACATGCGCGAGATTCCGGGCTTTCCGGTTCGTACCGACCGCGCGCCGTACTGGGTACGCGGCTTCACGTCGATCGTCGATGGCATCCGGCCAACCCGTGGCGCGGTCATGGTGGGCGCGCCGGTGATCGCGGACCTGAACGGCGACGGGCAGTTGGACCTTGCGGTCGGCGACCTCGAAGGTCGGGTCCGCGCGTGGGATCACCGCGGCAACCCGCTGCCCGGCTTTGCCAACGTGCACACGAACCCGGCCTACTCCACTGATTCGGTGACCGCGCAGGACTCGGTGAACCGGACCCAACGCGGCTTCCTCGGGTCGCTCGCGGCGGCGGACCTCGATGGCGACGGCCATCCCGAACTCGTCGGCGCGGCGATGGACCGTCACGTCTACGCCTGGCACGGCGACGGCAGCCCGGTCGCCGGATTCCCCGTACTGGTGGTGGACCCGACGAAGGTCGCGGCCGTCGATCCGGTCACCCATCACGTCACGTTCCGCGCCGATTCCGGCGTCAGCGATGGTGGCGATCTCGTTGCTACGCCCGCGTTGGCGGATCTGAATGGCGACGGCCGCGCCGAGATCGTGGTCGGTGCGCAGGAGGAGTACGACGAGCCCTTCAACGCCCCCGAGTTCGGTGGGATCGCGGGGACGTCGGGCAACACGCGCGAGTACGTGATCTCGCCGCTCGGGCGAAACGCGACGAATCCCAACCCGAACCCGGCGCACCCGGATGCGCAGGCCTATCTGCCCGGTTGGCCGGCGAAGATCGGCATGTTCCAGCGCGAGGTCCTTCCCGTGATCGGCAACGGCGTCTCCGCCCAGGCCGCAATCGGCGATCTGATTCCGAGCCACCCGGGCCGGGAGATCGCGGTGGGCGCGGCCGTCGGTCCGCTCTACGTGTTCGGCGCCGATGGCCGATCGGCGCTCGGACAGGTGGGAGGAAAGGACGTGCCGCTCCATTGGTTCGGCGGCCTGTTCGCCAACGACGGCAACGGCACCGGCGCGGCCCGCAACTCCAGGGACGTCGGCCTGTTGCTGGTGGCGTTCGGTGGCCCGGCCGTCGGCAAGATCAGCACGCGCGAGCATCTCGACGTCGCCGCCCCGATCTCGGGATTCTCGCGCCTGTTGGACACGACCTCGCCCGAGTTGCAGCTGCCCTCGGACGACCAACTCGCGGCGTGGGATCCCACCACCGGGTCGATGCGTCCGGCGTTTCCGCGGGAGACTCCGGATCTGGCGTTCTTCGTCACCCCGGCGATCGCGGATGTCAACGGGGACGGGCGGACCGAGGTCATCGCCGGCAACGGGGTCTACACACTGAGCGCGGTGACGCCCGACGGCACGATTCCCGACGGTTGGCCGAAGCTCACCGGTGGTTGGACCGTCGGGACGCCGAGTATGGGGGACTGGGACGGTGATGGGCGCGCCGAACTCGCGACGGTGCGCAGGGACGGCACGCTGCTCGTGTGGCACACGCCGACCCGCGCGAACCGGCTGCGGCAGTGGCCTCGCTTCGGACAGAACCTCGCCAACACGGGCGCTCGCTGAGCCCTCGCCTACGATCGGCGAACCCCATTCGCGGACCGAAGTTCGCGTGTTCGTTCGATCAGCCCTGGAGGCTCAGGCATGGAAGTCCGTATCGGTGTCGTACACACGCCCAAGGAACTCACGCTCGAGTCCGACGCCGATCCTGACTCGGTCCTGAAGACGATCGAAGACGCGGTCACGGCCGGGTCGGCGTTCATCTGGCTGGAAGACGGCAAGGGTCGCAAGCTCGGTGTGCCGGCGGACAAGATCGCGTACGTCGAGTTCAAGACCGATGAGGCCAGCAACAAGATGGGCTTCGGCCGGTAGGTCGACGCTCGTTCGGACCGCGCACCTCGTGGAGCCAAATCTCCTCGATCGTCGACTGCTGGTCGTCACCGGCAAGGGTGGCGTCGGCAAGAGCACGGTGGCTGCTGGGCTGGCGCTCGTCGCGTCCCAGCACGGCAAGCGGGTCCTCGTGGTCGACGTGGATGCCAAAGGCACGATCGCGGACCGTTTCGAAGCCGGCACCATCGGTTTCAAACCCCGCGAGGTCCTGCCGGGCATCTCGCTCATGGCGATGGACACCGAGGCGAGCCTGGCGGAGTACATCCGGTTGAACCTGAAGGTGCCGATCATCGGTCGGCTCGGGCCACTCGCACGAGCCCTTGATTTCGTCGCCACTGCCGCGCCCGGAGTCCGGGAGATCCTCACCATCGGCAAGATCTGTTGGGAAGTGCGGGAGTCGATCGAAGGCCGCGCGGACTGGGACCTCGTGATCGTCGACGCCGCGGCAACGGGCCACGTGGTTGCGCAGCTGGGTGCGGCCGACGCCATCGGCGAACTGGTGGCCGTCGGTCCCGTGCGCGGCCAGACCGAGTGGATGAGTGAGCTGCTGTCGGACCCGGCGGTCACCGCGCTCAACATCGTGACCACACCCGAGGAGATGCCCGTCGAGGAGACGATCGATCTCGTCGGCCGCGCTCGCGCCGAACTGAAGGTGCCGCTCGGCGTGGTCATCGTCAATCGCGTGCTGCCCGAGCTCTTCACCCGTGACGACGAAGCGATGTTCGAGACGTTGGCTGATGCGCCGGTGCTCGACCAGCTGGCGAGCGCCGTCGGACCCGGTGTTCCTGCGGTGATGGACGCGGCGCGCCTGGCCGTCGCCATGCGGCGGAGCCGCCTCGAACACCTGAACCGGTTGCGGGACGAAGTGGATCTCCCGACGCTCTACCTGCCGTACCTGTTCGCCCGTTCCCAGGGTCGGCGCGAGACGGCGATGGTGGCGCACGCCCTCGCCGGGGAGATGGGGCTGTGACGGCTCCGGCCCACGCGGCGGCCAGCCTCGAGCGCTTGTTGGCCACCAAGGAGATCATCATCATCTGCGGTTCCGGTGGGGTCGGCAAGACCTCGGTGGCGGCTGCGGCGGGGATCGCCGCGGCGACCCGGCTCGGCGGCAAGGTGCTCGTGGTCACCGTGGATCCGGCGAAGCGGTTGGCCGACGCGCTCGGTGTCGACGGCATCGGCAACGTCGAGCGGCGCGTACCGGACGCCGCCTTCCGGAAGGCCGGCATCGAACCCCGCGGTGAGTTGTACGCAGCGATGCTCGACACGAAGCAGAGCTGGGACGCGCTGGTGATGCGGCACGCGCCGGACGAGGCGACCGCCCGCCAGATTCTCGACAACCGGCTGTACGACGGCTTGACCAGTCGATTCGTGCAGAGCCATGACTACGTCGCCATGGAGCGACTGTTCGAAATCCACCAGACGGGTAAGTACGACCTGATCATCGTCGACACGCCCCCAACCCGGAACGCGCTGGACTTCCTGGACGCGCCGGCGCGGATGGCCGAGTTCTTCGGTGGCCGCCTCCTGCGGTGGCTCACGGCTCCGTACCGCGTCGGTGGTCGCCGAGGCGCGCGGATCCTCAACGTTGCGAGTCGGCCGTTCTACCAAGTGGCCGACCGACTCATCGGCAGTCAGTTTCTGCAAGACATCGCGGAGTTCTTCCTGAACTTCCAATCGATGTACGACGGCTTTGTCGAGCGTTCACGCGCCGTGGAACAGTTGCTGCGCGACAAACGCACCACCTTCGGCGTCGTGACCACCCTTGAGGATGCGCCGTTGCGGGAAGGCGAGCGGTTTTGCGAGGAGCTGGTCAAACGGAACTATCACCTCGGCGCGCTCGTTCTGAACAAGACCCTGCCCCAGGATCTGTTCAGCCGCGACGGTGCCGCCGCGGCGAAGCAGTTCTGTACGGACAGCAGCTCAGTCGCAGCAACCCTTTCGGGAATCGCGGACACCGAGGGTGCCGCGCGTGTCCTCGCGACGATCGGCGGATCGTTCGAGAACTTCGCCGTCGTTGCGCACCGGGAGAACGAGCTGCGCCAGGAACTGACGCATCAGCCGGACGTCGTCGTCGACGTGCCGACCTTCGCGGATGAGATCGCAGATCTCGGTGGGTTGGCCCGCATTGCCGGCTATTTGATGCCGTCCTGAGCCGGACCGTCGCGCGTGGTCCGGTCCGTACCAGCAGTTGCGTCCGCCTGGGCGCGGCGGCGGGCCCGATCGATCGATCGATTCGTGACCCGCGTCGAGACCCAGGCGGCGAGCATCAAGGCCACGACTCCGGCGACGAGGAACGGTGCGCGTAGGCCGAATGCGTCGGCGATCAGACCACCGCTGATCGCTCCGAGCGGCATGGTTCCCCAACCGAACAAGCGGTAGGCGCTGTTGACCCGGCCCAGGAGTGCGTCGGGCACGAGTGATTGGCGCATCGAGACGGTCAGGACGTTCCACACCAGACCGCCGAAGCCGCCGATCGCGAGGGACGCGGCGACGGCCACCGGCTGCGCCCAGAGTGCGGGGACCAGAAACGACGCGGCGGACACCGTGATCGCGACGGTCAGGGTGACGCCGTTGCCGAACCGTCGTGCGAGACGCGCGGCCATCATCGATCCAAGCACGGCGCCGGCGGCTTCGGTCGTGAGGAGTAGGCCGAACTGGGTGTTGGTGAGATGCAGGACGTCCTTCGCGTACAGGACGAGCATCGTCATTGCGGCCATGCCGACGAGGTTCATGACCCCGAGCGCGATCGCCAACGAACGCAACAATCGGTGAGCGAACAGCCAGCGCACGCCTTCGGCAATGTCGGCCCGCACGCTCGCGGTGTCGTGCTCCTCGCGCGGCGCTCGGAATGATCCTCGAAGGGTGAGGACCAACAACGCGGCGAATCCGAATGAGGCGGCGTCGAGGAAGAAGGGTGCCGATGCCGCGAGGCCGAAGAGCCACGCACCGAGCGGCGGACCGGCGAACTGGTTGGCCACGATCTGCGCGCCTTCGAGGCGACCGTTCGCGGTCTCGAGCTGATCATCGGTGACCAGGCTCGGGAGGATGGATTGGGACGCATTGTCGAACACCGTCTCGGCCATACCGAGGGAGAAGCTCACGATGACGAGCAACGCGATGGACTCCACGCCGGTGACGAGTGCGAAACCGAGCAGCGCCATGGCCGCGAACCGGAACCCGTCGACCACTCCCATGGCGCGGCGGCGATCCACTCGGTCCACGATCGCGCCGCCGAGGAGTGAGAACAGCAACCACGGAAGCGTCCCGGCGGCGGTCACCGACGCGACGGTGGTGGGATCGTGCGAGATCGATACCGCCAGCAGCGGCATGGCGGCGAGCGCCACACCGTCGCCGAGGTTGGAGACAGCACCCGCGGTCCAGAGGCGGTGAAAGTTGCCGCCCAGGGATGTGCGCGCCATTTCCGTCAATCTAAGAGCGGACACCCGCGCCGGTGCGGCAATGAAGTCCGATCCGGAGTGAGGGCGCCGAATACCCTTCGCTCATGGCCGCATTTCCCGAGCTTGCGATCTTGCGTACCGAGCTCAACGGCGATGCGCTCGCCCACCTCGAACGGTTGGCGGTGTCGTGGCGATTGCTGTCGGACCTGTCGTTCTCCGACCTGTTGCTCCTGGCCCCGATCGCCCACGAAGACGGCCACCGGTTCGTGATCCTCGCCCAGGTGCGGCCCACAACCGGCCAGACGCTGTACGTGCATGACCTGGTCGGTCACGTCGTGGACGAAGTGGAGCGCCCGCCACTCGCGCGCGCGTGGCGGCACGCAGAGATCTACGAAGGTGACGCGAACGTGCTCGGAGGGAAAGAACGCGTCCGGCTCCAGAGCGTGCCGGTCCGCTACCGCGGGCGCGAGATCGCAGTGCTCACGCGTGAGGCGCCCACCACGTCCGGCCGGCGGCCGGGTGAACTGGAGCGGTACTACCTCGAGGTGTACGACCGGCTCGTGTCGATGGTCGCGGACGGCACGTTTCCGTTCGCCCGAGAAGAGGTGGAGATCGAAGGCGCGCCCCGCGTCGGCGATGGTGTGATCGTGCTCGACCCCGAAGGCGGCATGCGGTACGCCAGCCCCAACGCGGTCAGCTCACTGCACCGGATTGGGATCCACGCCTACACGTCCGGGGTGCGCCTGGCCGAGATCGGATTCGACGAGAGCGCGGTGGACACCGCCGTGCGCGGTCGTCTGCCGGTGCTGGAAGAGGTCGAACGTGACGAAGCATCGGTCTTGGTGCGGGTGATCCCATTGCTCGACGGGTGGAAGCCGGCGGGCGCGCTCGTGCTGCTGCGCGATGTCACCGACCTCCGTCGCCGGGATCGCATGCTCATGTCGAAGGACGCCACCATCCGTGAGATCCATCACCGGGTGAAGAACAACCTGCAGACCATCGCGTCGCTGCTGCGGTTGCAACGCCGCCGGGTCGACTCACCCGAAGCCGCCTCCGCGCTGGTGGAATCCGAGCGGCGCATCCGGTCGATTGCGATCGTGCACGAGACCCTCTCCCGCGAAGCGCGCGAGTTCGTGGTGTTCGAACAGATCATCAAACAGCTCGTGCGCCTCGTCGAGGAATCTGTGTCCACGGGTGATGGTGGCTTGCGATTCGAAGTCGTAGGCGATGCCGGCGAACTTCCGGGCGAACTCGCGACGCCACTGGCGGTGGTCCTGAACGAGTTGATGCAGAACGCCGTCGACCACGCGTTCCCACACGGCGAAGATGACCACCCGGTGCACGGAACCGTCCAAGTTCGGCTGCGGCGTCGTGACGGTGAAGTGGATGTCGATGTCGTCGACGACGGTGTCGGTCTGGCCGAAGGTTTCACCCTGGACGGGAGCAAGGGCCTCGGTTTGTCGATCGTGCAGGCGCTGGTCACCGGTGAACTCGGTGGCACGCTGGATGTTGGGCCTGGAGATGACGGCCGCGGCACCCGATTCCACCTGCAGATTCCGCTGGCGACGGCATCGGCGACTCGGGTCGTGGAACCGAGCTGACGCGCTCCGAGTCGTGGGTCGTGCGAGTTCGAGTTTGCCGCGTCCGCCGTGGCGGGTTCGCTCAGCCGGTCTTCTGGGAGGCGAGCCAGGTCTTGCGGAGCTTGCGGCGCTCGTCCTCGGTGGTGCCACCCCAGACGCCGGCTTCCTGGTTCGTGGCCAGCGCGAACTCGAGGCATTCGCCGTGGACCGGGCACACGCCGCAGACGTCCTTGGCGGCGTCGATCTGGTCGAGGGCAATGCCGGTGGCGCCGATGGGGAAGAACAGCTCCGAGTTCGAGTCCCGGCACAGTGAACGCTTCCGCCAATCGTCGGCGTCCCAGTCGTGCGTGCGAATCCAGGTAAGTGCCACTGCGCGCCTTTCGGTTGGGGCTTGCGATCACCACAAGCCGGGGTCCCCGGGTCGAAGCCTCGAAGCTCCGTTCAACTTATGACCGCGCGAGAACGCGTTGCAAGGGGCCTGACCTGCCATTTTGCAGACGGTGTGCGAATACGCTCCTGAGATGAGCATTTCACGCCCTCTGATCCTCGGCCACCGGGGGAGTCCGAGGCGCGCTCGGGAGAACACCGTCGACGCATTTCGGATGGCGCGCGAGGACGGCGCCGACGGCGTGGAGCTCGATGTGCACCGAACCATCGACGGCGAACTGGTGGTGTTCCACGACGCCGCAGTCGAGGACTTCGGCGTCCTTGCCCAGGCACCGTTCGCCCGGATTCGGGGCGCGTTCCCGTGGTTACCCACCCTGGCCGAGGTGCTCGACGAGTGCATTGGACTGTTGGTGAACATCGAGATCAAGAACTCACCGCCCGACGCGGACTTCGATCCTGATGAGGGAGTCGCCCACGCGGTGGTGGAACTCCTGCGCGCACGCGGTGGGGATGACGTGATCGTCTCGTCGTTCAACTTCCCGTCGATCGAACGCGTCCACGCGCTCGATCCCTCGGTGCCGACCGGCTATCTGACCGGCCTCCAGGTCACGCCGATCGACGCGATCGTGGCGGCCGTCGCGGGCGGTCATCGCGCGGTGCATCCTTTCTTCGGGATGTTGGCGGATGAGGGTGCGGCGACCGTGGTCGAGGCCGCGCACGTGCGCGGGATCGCGGTGAACACCTGGACCGTGAACGAGCCGACTGAGATCGCGCGCCTGGCGGCGGCCGGCGTGGACGCCGTGGTGACCGATGTCCCGGCCGAAGCGCGTGCAGCGCTCACCGGCTGACTCAACGGTTAAGGCTGGGAGTGGGTGGCGCCGACCCAGCTTGCGTGCAGTGACGCGTAGACGGCGCCGAGGGTGACCAGCTCGTGGTGCGAACCGTGTTCGACGATGCGACCGGCGTCGAAGACCAACACCAAGTCGGCGGCTTCGGCGGTCGAGAGGCGGTGAGCGATGCTCACGGTGGTCGCGCCTTGGGCCACCCGCATGAGCGCGGTCGTGAGCGCCCGTTCGGTCTCAGGGTCTACCGCGCTGGTGGCTTCGTCGAGCACGAGGAGACCCGGATGGGCGATCTGGGCCCGGGCCAGTGCGACGAGCTGACGTTCGCCCACGGAGAGTCCGTCACCGCGTTCGCCAACCACGGTGTCGAGACCCAACGGCATCCGGGCGAGCCAGTCGTCCAGGCCGAGTTGCACGAAGACGTGCTCGATGTCGCGGTCGGTCGCGTCGAGGCGCCCGACGCGTACGTTCTCGCGAATGGTGGTGTCGAAGAGGAATCCGTCTTGGGGAACGAGGCGGATCGCACGGCGGCGGGACATGCCGTTGACCCGGCGCACATTCTGTTCGCCCACGATGATCGAGCCGGCGGTCGGATCGGCGAGCCGGCAGAGCAGCGACGCGAACGTCGTCTTGCCGGAACCGGTCTCACCGACGACCGCCACGTTGGTGCCGGCGGGGATGTCGATGGACACGTCGGAGAGGACCTGCGCGCCGGTGCGGTAGGAAAAGTCCACGTGCTCGGCTCGGACCGCGAGCGGACCGCTCGGGAGGTCACTGCCGTCGGGGTCGTCGGCCACGTCGATCGGGATGTCGAGGATGTCGAGGACTTTGCGCCAACCCGCGATGGCGGTCTGGGTCTGGTCGATGATCTCGCTGATCTCGGCGATGGGGAACAGCAAGAGGTTCATGAGGAACGCGAACGCGACGACCGTGCCGAGGTCGAGTCCGAGCTGGACCCCGGAGAACGCGGCGATGGCGATGACCGACGCAAGTGCGAGCGACCCGAACATGTCGCCGACGGGGAACATCAGCGCGAAGTAGCGACCCGCCTCGCGGTGTGCGAGGTACAGACTTTCGATCCGCGCGTGCAGCCGATCCCGCGCCCGGGTCTCGAGGCCGTAGGCGCGCACCGCCGCGGCGCCGGTGATGGTCTCGGAGAACTCACCGAGCATGTCGCCGGTCCGTACCCGGACCTTGTCGTACGCAACGAGTTGGCGCCGTTGTAAGAATCGCAGGATCGGGATCACGGGGAGGAAGGCGACGATCGTGATCAGGGTGAGCTGCCAGGAGTAGATCGCCATCACCACGAGCGTGCCGATCACGAGCGCGGAGTTCACGACCCAACTGACCGCGCCCCAGTTCACGAAGCGGGCCAGGGTCTCGATGTCGCTGGTCACGCGGGCGACGAGGATCCCGCGCTTGGTTTCGTTCTGTTCCGCCACGCTGAGGCGGTGGATGTGCTCGAAGACGCGAATGCGGAGGTGATAGAGGGCTCCCTCGGCAGTACGCACCAGCCGCAGGTACGTGATGCGGGAGAGCACCATGATCACCAGGACCGCAACGGCGGTGGCCACGCAGGCACCAATGACGAACCCGGCTTGGAAGCCGTGCTTGCCGATGACTCCCCGGTCCAAGACCTGCTGGATCACCACGGGGATCAGCAGTTTGCCGCACGCAACGAGGACTGCGAAGGCGAGCGAGACGCGGATCCCGACGCGCACCTCGGGCATGACCGCGATGCCCTTGCGCAACACGGCCAGCGCGCCCGACGGTTCGCTGTCCGACTCGTTGGCGGCCGCGTCGGCGTCGGCCTCGCCGCGGCCGGGATCGTTGCCGACGGTTTCATTGCGGTGCGCATGGCTGCGGTCGACGAGCTCGTCCAGAGACGCGTCGTGCGCGGTCTCGGCCAACGAGTCGAGCGCGGCGTCGTGGGCGGAGGGGCTCATCGTTCGCTCCCGTCGGCGCGTGGGGATTCCTCGGGATCGAACTCGTCGTCGGGTTCGGCGATGACCGCGTCGTACGCGGTGAGCATGGCGACGTACTCGGGGTCCGAGGCGAGCAACTCCTCGTGGGTGCCGGCGGAGACGATGCGGCCGTCGGCCATGCGCATGATTCGATCGGCAAGTTCCACGGTCGAGCGCCGGTGGGCGACGACGAGTGTGGTCATGCGGAGTTCGTTGCGCAGCGCGTTCAGGATCCGCGCCTCCACCAGCGGGTCCACCGCGGAGGTGGCGTCATCGAGCACGAGGAACTGAGGTCGACGGGCCAAGGCGCGGGCGAGCGCGAGCCGCTGGCGTTGGCCGCCGGAAAGGGTGACGCCGCGTTCACCAAGCAACGTGTCCAGACCTTCGGGAAGGGCGCGTACGAACCGGCTCGCTTGGGAGACGTCGAGCGCAGACTCGAGGCGCGCCTGTTCGAGCGAACGCCCGATGGTTTCGTTCTCACC
>JANYJV010000054.1 GCA_025361725.1 Acidimicrobiia bacterium
GCGGCTTCGGAGCAACCGGACACGAGGTGGGCGGGGCTCGCACTGCGGCTCGCAGCGGCGCGTGCGCTCGTACTGGGGGGCTTGGACGAGCGCGCGCGGCTGATCCTCGACGAGGCGCTGCCGGCCCTCGACCGGGCCGGAGCGTGGGCGCCGAACGCGCAGATCGCCTTTGCGTACGCGGTGGAGGTCGCCTGGTGCCTGGGTGATGCCGGCTACGTGCCCGCGCTCGAACGCAACGTGCGAGAGAAGTGGCTCGATCCAGACCTCGACTATCCCGAGGTCGACGCCCGTTGGTCCTACGCGCTTCTCTGTGCGCTCGACGGCCGGCCGGACGACGCCCGACACTGGTTCGCTGAAGCGCGACGGGTACTCGCAGACCGGGACTCCCAGCCCTTGATCGTCGCAGTCGACTTCAACGCGGCCGAAGTCGAACTCCGGCTCGGGCCCGCCGGAGATGCCGCGTGCTTCGCCGCGGCCATTGCCGCGGCGCGCGACCGAAGCACGCATGCCGCAATGGCCGCGTGGCTCCCGCGCCTCGACGATCTGGAATCTCGCGGTGCCACGGTGTTCCACTCCTAAGCACCGCCAACCTGGGCCTCCGCGTCGGTGATCTCCCCGACGAGGCCGGAGGGGATTGGACCCCAGATCCGCCCGACGTCGACGGTCTCCTGGTCCTCGGCTCAGGGCCCCAGCCACGCGTTCGTGGGCGCGCGTCGCGCAGCTTGTGAACGATGAACCTGGCGATTCGCCGGTCAGGAGAGACCGAGCACCGTCATCAGCGCCTCGTCGACCGCCCACATCTCGTCCGGGTCGAGTTGGCGGATGCGCTTGCCGAGCCGTTGCTCGTCGACCGCACCGAGCTGTTCCACGAGCACTCGGCTGTCGCTCCCCGCGATCCGCACGGTCGGCCGGAACGACGCGGACCGAGCGCTCCGAGAGGTCTGGGCGACGAGTACCACGCGAGCAGTGAGCTGCGGATCGCGTCCGATTGGCTGAGTCCCGATGCTTCGAGTGCGCGGAGCGCCTGGTCGGCTTCATCATCGAGTCGTACGGAGATCGCCCGTGCCATGGAAGTCGGTATGACAGATCGTGATAGAGGCGGTGGATTGGCGATGACGTCGATCTGCGAGGCGGTCGTGGTGATTTCATGTCAGGCTGACGGGCCGGCCGCGAGCGGAGGGAGCGGACATGACTGATCTCGAGGTGTTGTTCCAACGAGCTGCGGATGGATTCGGCCGCCACGTTCACGCGATCGGTGACGATCAGTGGCACAACCCCACACCCTGCACGGACTGGGACGTGCGCGTGCTCGTGAACCACGTGACCGTCGAGCAGCTGTGGGTGCCGCTCCTGGCTGGCGGGTCGATCGTCGCGGACGTCGGAGATCGTCTCGACGGCGATCAGCTCGGGACCGATGCGGTCGCCACGTGGGATGCGGCGCTGCGAGCGTCGACGAGTGCGTTCACCGCACCGGGCGCTCTCGCCGGGACCGTGGCGCTGTCCTCGGGTGAGAAGCCCATGAACGAGTACTGCTGGGAGATGACCACGGACGCGCTGATCCACTCCTGGGACCTCGCCCGCGGTATCGGTGCCGACGAGACCCTGGACGCGGAGCTCGTGGACCTCGTGTACGAGAGAACGTTGCCGATTGCGGAAGGACTTCAGGAGACCGGACTCTTCGCGCCGCCGGTTCCCGTGCCCGCGGACTCGCCGCAGCAGACGAAGCTGCTCGCGCTCTTCGGCCGCAGCTCGTAGGTTGTCGCGCTCGCTCCAAGAACGCACTGAAACGAAAGGCATCCGGTGGCCAAGCCCACGATCCTGACCGTCGACGATGATCCGGCGGTCTCGCAGGCGATCGCACGAGATCTGCGCCAGCAATACGGTGCCGACTACCAGATCGTCCGCGCGTCGTCGGGTGCGGACGCGCTCGCGATCTTGGCGGAGTTCGCGCTGCGGGACCGACCGGTCGCGCTCATCGCGTCGGATCAGCGGATGCCGGAGATGACGGGCGTCGAGTTCCTCGATCAAGCTCGCCAACACGCGCCCGACGCGAAGCTCGTGCTCATCACCGCCTACGCTGACACCGATGTGGCGATCCGAGCGATCAACGAGATCGGGCTCGACTACTACCTGCTCAAACCGTGGGACCCGCCGGCGGAGCGGCTCTATCCCGTGCTCGACGATCTCCTCAGCGACTGGCTCGCGGCGCATCCGGTGGACGTCGGCGGCGTGCGGGTGGTGGGGCACCGCTGGTCGGAACGGAGTCACGAGATCAAGACGTTCCTCACGCGCAACTACGTGCCGTACCGCTGGCTCGACCTCGAACGCGACGAAGAGGCCGCCCGACTCGAAGCCCTGGCCGGCGCGACCAGTATCGATCTTCCTCTGGTATTGGTGCCCGACGGTGAGACCCTGCGTGCACCGTCGACGATCGACCTCGCAACCGCGCTCGGCTTGCGCACGACCGCCGAACAACCGCTCTATGACCTCTGCGTTGTGGGTGGTGGTCCGGCGGGTCTCGCCGCGGCGGTCTACGGCGCGTCCGAGGGTCTCCAGACCGTCGTCATCGAACGCGAGGCCCCCGGCGGCCAGGCCGGGCAGAGCGCATCGATCGAGAACTATTTGGGATTTCCGAAGGGGTTGTCGGGCGCGGATCTGACCCACCGCGCCGTCACCCAGGCCCGGCGGTTCGGCGCCGAGATGGTGCTTGCTCAAGACGTTGTGGGCCTCGACGCCCGCGGGCCGGTCCGCGCCGTTCGCTTCGCCGACGGCACCGAGCTTGAGACGCGATCCGTCATCGTCGCGACCGGCGTGTCGTACCGCCTGGTTGAAGGTCCCGGCCTCGGGGAACTCACCGGCCGCGGCGTGTACTACGGCGCGACGGCGAGCGAGGCGCAGGCGTGCGAGGGCGACGACGTGTACATCGTCGGCGCGGCGAACTCGGCGGGCCAGGCCGCGCTGAACATCGCGCGCCACGCCCGGCGGGTGGTCCTGCTCGTCCGGTCTGATTCGCTCGAGAAATCGATGTCGCAGTACCTCGTCGCGCGCATCCACGCCGCGCCGAACATCGAGGTCCGGCTGCAGACCGAGGTATCGGCCGGGCGTGGCGACACCAACCTCGAAGCGATCACGCTCGTCGACCGCTCCACCGGCACCGAAACGGAAGTGCTCACGAACTGGCTCTTCGTGTTCATCGGTGCCTCGCCCCGCACCGATTGGCTCGGCGCCGACGTCGCTCGCGACCGCAAGGGTTTTGTGATCACCGGCCCGGACCTCTGCCTGGGTCAGGACGGCCCGCGCTGGCCGTTGGCTCGCGCCCCGTTCGTCCTCGAGACCAGCGTCCCGGGGGTCTTCGCGGCCGGGGACGTGCGGCTCGACTCAATGAAGCGGGTCGCGTCCGCCGTCGGCGAAGGCGCGATGTCGGTCTACCTCGTGCACCGCTACCTGGCCACGATCTGATGGATGTTGGCGAGCTGCGCGGGCTCTTCCTGTTCGACGGGCTGAAGGACGACCAGCTCGGTGAACTCCTCGCGGTCGCTGACGAGGTCGCGTTCGACGCCGGCGATGTGCTCTTCGTGCAGGGCGATCCGGCCGACTTCTGGTGGGTATTGCTCGAGGGCCGGATCGATCTGCTGCGGCGCGCCGGGCGCGAGGAAGCCGTGGTCAACGTGATGGACCGGCCCGGTGTGTGGGCCGGTGGTTTCCGGGCGTGGGCCGATCAAGCGGGCTACCTCACGACCGGCCGCGCGGAGGGTCCCGTCCGGATGCTGCGGGTCCCGGCCGCTGCACTTGGCGAACGAGCACGCGCGTGGTTCCCATTCGGTGTGCACATGATCGAGGGGTTCTTCCAGACCGTGCGCAACATGGAAGCGCTCTCGCGCCAACGCGAAGCGCTCGTCGCGTTGGGAACCCTCGCGGCCGGCCTCGCCCACGAGCTCAACAATCCGGCGGCCGCGGCCACCCGCGCCGTCGATGCGCTCGAGGCCACCTGCACCACACTGCTCTCGTCGCTCGTCCAACTCGCGGAACGATCGCTGTCGGCCGAACAGTTCATGGCGCTGGACGCACTACGGCGCGAGATCGACCCTTCGGTCGCAAGCGTCGATCCTCTTGCGGTCGTGGACCGTGAAGACGCGCTGCTCACCTGGCTCGACGCTCATCACGTGGATGACGGCTGGCGCATTGCACCCACGTTCGCCCTCGCCGGTGTGGACGTCGCCTGGTTCGAACGCGCCGCGGAGCTGCTGAGCGCGGACACGCTCGGTCCCGGCCTGGACTGGGTCGGCGGCACCCTGTCGACCGCGGCCCTGCTCTCCGAGGTGAAGGAGTCGACGGGGCGCGTCTCGGCCCTCGTCACCGCGGTGAAGTCGTACTCACAACTCGACCGTGCGTCGCTGCAACTCATCGATGTCACCGAAGGTATCGAGAGCACCCTCGTGATGCTCGGCCACAAGCTGCGCGGCGGCGTGGTCATCGTGCGGAACTTTGCAACCGACACGCCCCGCATCGAGGCGAACCCCGGCGAGCTCAATCAGGTCTGGACCAACCTGATCGACAACGCCGTCGACGCGATGGACGGCGTTGGCGAGCTACGGATCTCGACGCGCGCGGAGGCGGACCACGTGGTGGTCGAGATTGCTGACACCGGCCCCGGGATGGCGCCGGAAGTGCAAGCGCGCGCCTTCGAGCCTTTCTTCACCACCAAGGATGTGGGCAAAGGCACCGGCCTCGGGCTCGACATTTCCCGCCGGATCGTGATGGAGCGTCACCACGGTGAGATCGTGATCGACGCCAGTGCTGCTGGCACCGTCATGCGCGTCCGCCTCCCGATCCGGTCCTCGGCGAGCGCGTAGAACGCAGGCGCTCGGACTGTGGTGAGGTCGCGCGCTCGCGGTCAGTGGAGTTGGGCGATCGCCCCGACGGCGGTGAACACGGTGGTGAGCGCGATCATCGTCCCGACCGTCCACTGAATCATCCGCCGTTGTGCTGCCTCGATCGCTCCGCTCATTCGAGCTTCGAGTGCGCTGAACCCGAGGTCGACGACCTGAAACCGAAGGTCGATCCGCTCTTCGAGACCGGCCAGGTCGTGTTTGGTGGCGACGTCGGCCCAGCCGATGGGTGGCAGGTGTTGCATCACTGCGTCGGCCACGAGGGTGCCCAACTTCTGTTCGAGGCCGAGATACATCTCGTGCCGGGTGCGTTCGTCGATCACAGTAC
>JANYJV010000074.1 GCA_025361725.1 Acidimicrobiia bacterium
GATCAGCGAGAGCGAAGCGGAAAGCCGACGCGCCGGCAGCCGTACCACCAGCGAAGCGTGGCCCGAGCGGCCCGGCCCGCAGGGCCAAGAGCGGATCAGCCCGCGCGGTAGACGAAGGTGCCGTCGTCATCCCAGCGTTCGGCGCGGCCGGACTGGCGGAGGTGCTCAAGGTGAGCGAACGTCTCACTCTCGGCCATCACGCCCCAATGCTTCTCGGGAAACAGCTCGTGTGAGAGGGCCACCACGTTCGCCGGGCCGAGCGCCTCGGACACCTCGTGCAACTTCTCCATACGTTCGAAGTGATGTTCTTTGATCGCTTCCACGCGGCCGGGCACGTCGGTGAAGGGATGGCCGTGCGCGGGCAGACCGAGACGGACATCGTCGAGTGAACCGACGAGATCGAGCGTCGCGAGGTAGGAGTTGAGCGCATCACCCTGAGCGGAACCGGCGATGTGCGGAGTGATGGTGGGCAACACGTGATCGCCGGACAGCAGGACACCGTTCTCCGGGTCGTACAGGCACAGGTGATCGAGGGTGTGGCCGGGCGTGTGCACCACCCGCCATTCTCGTCCGGCCAACGTGATCGATGAGCCGTGACGAACGCGGCGCGTGGGGTCTGGCGGCGCGAACAAGAGCCGCATGGCTCGGATCATGAGCCGCCGAGACAGGGGTGGTTCCGGGTGTTTGCTCCCGCCCCAGGGCGTGGTGCCGCCCCACGGCACGGACATCCGCTGGGTCTCGGCGGTGATGTCGTCCATTGCGGCCTGGTCGTCGTCACGAAGCGACGGGAGTTCTTCCAAGGACGGGCCGTCATAGTGCGCCGCCTCATCGATGGCCTGCTGTTCGAGGCGTTCCGCATCCGCATCGCTCAGGGTGGCACGGCGCTTGTCCATCGTCCAGGTGGTGAACGCCTGGTGCGCGATCAATTGCGCGCCGGCTTCTTTTCGGATCCGACCAGCAGCGCCGAAGTGATCCGGATGCGAATGGGTCACGACGACGGTGTGAATGTCCTTGACCCGATAGCCCGCCGAGGCGAGGCGAGCCTTCAGTGCTTTCCAGCTCGACGGTCCCGGGAGTCCGGGGTCCACGACGGTGAGTCCGCGGTCGTCCATCAGGCCGTACATGTTCACGTGCCCGAGCCCGGGCATCCAGATGGGGAGCTGCATCCGCAGGACACCCGGGGCGACCTCGGTGATCTCCTCGGACGCCTTTTCCTGCTCTTGTTTCGGAGGCCTGGGCGCCTTGGGGTCGCCCGGCCGACTCGCCGTGTCGGTCACGCTCGGATCGTACTGGCTCGGTTCGGTTGGCCCTGCGGGCCGGGCCCGAGCGGGTCAGCTCGCCGCGGCGCTCGGGGCGAACTTGGGCCAGGGACGCACCGCTTCGAGGACGGCACCGGCGGCCAGGCAGAGTTCATCTTCGAGACGGCGAGCCAGGATCTGCAAGCCGCACGGCATGCCGCCCACGAGCGACGCCGGAATCGACAGGCCCGGCTGTCCCGTCATATTGAACGGCGCGGTGAACGGAGCCGACAGATACATCAGGTCGACCTCACGGCCGTTGACCTCGCCCGTGAGCGTGCCCTCTGCTTGGTACGCGGTCGTCGGTGTGGTCGGCGTGAGCAACAGATCGACCTGATCGAACACCTCGGCCGAGGCGCAGAGGATCTCCTGCCGGCGCCGCACCGCAGCACCGATGTGACGGGCGCGGAGGTGCGGCATCCCTTCGACCGAGACACGGGCGAGGAAGTCCAAGTCGTCGAGGTTCTCGGCGCAACGATCGAGTTTCCACGCGGCCATGTTGCCGGCGCCCAACACTCCCCACGCCCGGCCGGGTTTCGGGAACTGCATCGGGACGTCGACGAGTTCGAGTCCGGCGGCTTCCACGAGCGCCTCGGCCAGGGCGCGGGTCGATGCTTCGACGGCGAGATCGGTCTCGGCGTACCCAAGGGTGGACGTCCACGCGACCCGTCGCCCGCGCAACAGATCTCGAGCTCGGTCGACGTCAGCAACGAGCGGCTCGTACGGCGCGGGCTTGGGAAGCGACGTCGGATCCGCAACGCGCGGTCCGCTCGTCGCGTCCAGGTAGCGCGCCGCATCACGAACGGACCGCACTATCGGACCACTCACCGAAGTGAGTCCGGTGTCGAAGGGATCGTGCATGCCACCGTGCGCGATCCGTCCGAAGGTCGGCTTCATCCCCGGTAGGCCCGAGTACGACGACGGGATGCGGATCGAACCGCCGCCATCGCTTCCGGTGCACACGGCGAAGATTCCGCTGGCGACTGCGGCAGCCGATCCGCCCGATGACCCACCCGGCGTGCGGTCGAGATTCCAGGGGTTGTGTGTCACCCCGTGAAAGGGCGTTGCGGTGTAGCTCGGGATCCCGAACTCGGGTGCCGTGGTGAGCGCAGTGATCACCGCTCCCGCGCGCCGCAAGCCTTCGACCTCGGGACAGTCGGCCACCGCGACGTCATCGCGATACACAAGTGATGCGTGGGTGTCCGGGAACCCCTTGGCTTGGGCGAGTTCCTTCACACCGACGGGTACTCCGGCGAACGGTCCGGGATCGTCGCCGCGGCTGATTGCGTGGTCGATCTCGTCTGCACGAGCAAGCGCACCGTCGGCGTCGAGATGACAGATCGCATTCAGTGCGCCATCGTGCGACGCGAGACGCGCCAGCGACTCCTCGACCGCGCAACGCGACGTGACCTCGCCGCGCCGGATCGCATCGGCCAGGTCCCAGGCGTCACGCTTCCACAACTCGCTCATCCGTTCGTCCCCCGTGCGGCATCGTCGCGCGCATCAGCATGCCCCAACTCGGCGAAGGCCGCAGTGAGATCGGCGGCCAGGTCCGCGAGGTCGGGATTGGCCACCGCATCCGCCATGAGCCCGATGTGGAGGACCCCGCAGTAGGAGAGGATCGCAATCCCGAGGCCGAGGTTGTGTGAAAGCGGAACCATCGGATACGCCTCGATCATCTTTGCGCCGAGGCAGTACAGCGGTACCTGCGGACCCGGGACGTTGGTCACGACGAAGTTCACGAAGGGCTGACGCTGGACCAACCGAGCCGCCAGGCCGAGCAGCGTCGGTGCCGCATATTCCGTCAGACCAAGGAGGAACGATGCCCCGAGCGCCTGTTCGTGGTCCTTCAGATCGCGTGTCAGCTTCCCAATCGTCTGCAGTCGGGCATCAGGGTCCGGCTCCTCGATCGGGAGGTCCACGAACATGGCGGAGACCCGATTGCCGAGCTGCATGGTCTCGCTCTCGTCGCGCACCGAGACCGGGCACAACACGCGGACGCGTTCGGGGAGTGGTTCGTTCCGCGCGACGAACCGACGGCGGAGTGCACCGGCGACGCCGGCCAGAACGACATCGTTGACGGTGCCGCCAACCTGCGATCGCACGCGTCGAACGTCGGCCAGATCGACCTTCACACCAACGAACTCACGACGTGGACCGACCGGACGATTGAACGACGTCGCGGGGGCGAGCGGCGACGACGCCACCAGGCTTCGTACCGCGCGTCCAACCTCACCCGCGCGGGTCGCGGCGCGTTGCGGTGTGCGCGCCAGTCCCCGAGCGGTACGAACGAACTCCGCCGGCTCCGTCGCCCGTTCCCGCATCGTGTCCGCCAGCAGTCGGGCCGACGATGGCATCGGCGCAGCCGACCACGACGGCCCGACCTCGGTGGTGGCGTTCCGGTCGAAATCCAGCAGCACCGTCGCAACGTCCACCCCCGAGACTCCGTCGACGAGTGCGTGATGCGTCTTCTGCACCAAGGCGACTCGCCCCGCCTCGAGCCCTTCGACGAACCAGAGTTCCCACAGGGGACGCGACCGATCGAGTTCGTGCATCTGGATACGTGCCGTCAACGCTCGCAGCTGGTTCCAGTTGCCGGGCCCGGGAAGGGCAGTAAGACGCACGTGATACGAGATGTCGAACCGGTCGTCGTCTACCCAGATCGGCCGGCCTTGTTCCATCGGGACCGTCTTCAACCGTCGACGAAATCTCGGAATGTGGTGGAGTCGTGAGGTCACCAGATCCCGGACGGCTGCGAGCCGAAACCTCCCGGAACCATCGAAGAACAGTTCCCCTTCGAAGATCGCCAGCGACCCGACGTGCATCGGCGTGGCGCGGGATTCGAGATGTAGAAACGACGCGTCGAGCGCCGACAAGCGGTCGTAGTCCGTCACGGATCGATCGTACCGGCGGAACCGATACCGCCGGTGAGAACTCCGTCACGATTCATGTGGGCGGTGTGGCGCAATCCAGAACACCGAGTGCGCGCGCCGCCGCGTCCGCTTCGAGAACGAGCTTCGACGCCGACGCATTGGCGCGCTCCGCCGCCGGGAGATCCGACTGCGCCTGCGCGCGCAACGAGTCGTCGATTGCGTTCAGCGCGCGCCCGACGAGTGCCAACCACGCACGCGCGGCGCGGGACAGTTGCGCGGGACGGCGAAGCGCTTCCAAGGACCGCGCCGCATCCCGTTGATCGACGAGTGCACGCCGCGCAGCCTTCACGAGTGCGACCGGATCGGCAGCGTTGGCCTTGGGAAGCTCGGCCACCGCACGCCGTGCGGCCCGACACACGGCATTGACTTCATGCCGGTACTGGGCAGCCGTCTTGGGTGCATCACTGCTGCATCCGGTGAAACCCAGCGCCACCGCGAGACCCACTCCGGCGCTCCACGCGCGTGTGGTCGTCCGGTTCGGGCTCACGGATCGCCAAACGTAGCGGGAGCCACCACCCTCTGCGCCGCCCGGGTAACTTCGCCGGATGCAGACCGCCGCGGCCATCTGGAGGACGAGCGGCGATCTCGTGCTCGCCATGGGCGAACACTTGGGACCGCCGGTCGACAGCTACGTGAACGGTGCCCAGACCTGGTTCACCGGCGAACCAGTCCTCGAGTGGCGACTCCACCCGGTTGCGGGATACCACGCGCCCGAGGGCGTCTCTCCGTACGACCTCTGGGAGATGGTCGTCGATGCGATCGCTGCGGGCGCCGATCCCTCAGCGTTGCCCTTCGACACTGGCGCGATGGAACTCACCGAACTGTGGGACGGACTCGAATGCTTTCCCGCTTATGGAGACGAGCTGGAACCCGCGGCCGTCGTCCAGCGAGCGCGAGAAACGCTCGGCCGAGACCCGGACCTGAGTGGCCTGGTCGACCACGACGCCGTCGGCGACGAGTGGGAGCGCACCAACGGGGCCGTCTCGGTCCTCGATCTCCTCAGCCGTCAACTCCTCGGGTAGCGCGCCGGGCTCGCCCTCTCTCAGCCTCTGGCTATCGGATCAGCCCTCGCGCCAGGGTGGGGTACGAGGCAGGTCGAAGTCGGCCGGGAACGACTCGCCGTCGATCGCACGGAACGCGAGGTCACCCCATCGGTGAGCGCCGGCCAGCGGCTGCGGAAGCCGCTCACGTGGATAGAAGCCGACGGCACGCGTCTCGAGCGGATGGCCGCGCAGCTCACCACCGATCATCCGGCAATGGAAGAGCAGTGAGTACATCGGCACGTGTGCGAATCCGAGGCGGAGTCCGTCGAGCACCGAGATAAGCGCCACGGGCTCGACCTCGATTCCCGTCTCCTCGTACACCTCCTTCACCGCGATCTCGGAGGCGGAGTATCCGACGTCGGCCCAACCGACGGGATAGAGCCAGATGCCACTGTCCGCCCGCTGGGTCAGCAAGATCTCCCCGCGTTCGTTGCCGACGATGGCCGCCACCGCAACCTTCGGCGTCACGTACCCGGCCACGCCCTTGCCGACGGTCGTGAGCCACTCCTCGTAGAGCGCCTGCGACTCGGCTTCGTCGACGGCCGCCGCGCGTATGTCCGCCGCCACCTTCAGCACTTCCTCGAACCGCTCCTGTTCGTAGAGGCTCTGAGTGAAGCCCAGACCAGTGCGCGCAATGGCGGAAAGGGTCTCGGCCCAGCGCAGAACATCGGAGGCAGCAATGACATCGTCCATGCGCGGAAACTAATCGCGCCTCAGGGAATCGAAGAGTGCAGCCCGCAAGCGCTCGACCCGTGCCGGGTCGGTGACCTTCCCCCCCGCTTCGTGGACGTAGAACACGTCGACGGCCTGCTCACCCGTCGTGGCGACCCTGGCGACGCGAACATCGAGGGCCTGCTCGGTGAAGACGGATGCGATGGTCGCGAGGAGACCGATCTCGTCCGGAGCGTAGACTTCGACCACCGTTGCATCGTCGGACTCATCCTGGGCCACGCGCACACGCACTCGTTCGTCCGCGGTTGCGACCGCCGGCTGGCCGTAGGTGGACTGCCGAGCCTGGATGGCGTCGGCGGCCGAGATGTGCCCGTTCAAGACTCCCTGGATCGTCAACGCGGCTCGGTTGCGTCCGGCGTCGTCGCCCAAGCGATCGAATCGATCCGTTCCGACGAACACTTCGGCGGCCCGACCGTCGGGAAGGGTTTGACCATCTGCCGACAGGATGTCGAACCCTTCGATGGCCAGCGCGCCCGCCACCCCGGCGAGCAGACCCGGTCGATCGGGAGCGCCGACGGCGCAGCGCAGCCGAGCATCGTCGAGGGTTTCCCACTGCACGATCACTCCCGGCCCGATCAACTCGTCGACCGGAAGCTCAAGCGTGTGCTCGGCCACGTCGAGATCGGGATGGGTCAACGCGAACAGAGTCCGGTCGTAGAGCTCGCGCACGAGCGCAGCCTTTCCCGAACCCCACGCCGAAGGTCCAGTCGCCCGGGAGTCGGCGACGGTGAGCAAGGTGAGCAGCCTCAGGCGTTCGACGTCACCAACGCGGCCGGCGAAGCGACGAATAGTGGCCGGATCCGAGAGATCTCGACGAGTCGCCGTATCGGCCATCAGGAGATGCCAGCGCACGAGCCAGACGAGCGTTTCGATCAGATCGGCGGGCAAGCCCAACCGTTCGCCGATGCGCCGTGCGGCGTTCGCCCCGGTCACGGCGTGGTCGCCGGGCTGGCCCTTTCCGATGTCGTGGAGGAGTGCACCGAGCAACAGGAGATCCGGGTCGGCAATGGACTGCGCCGCGCGCGCGTCCGGCGCGGCGGGTTCGTCCAACAAACGTGCGGCTTCTGACACGGTCTCGAGCAGATGTCGGTCGACCATGAACCGGTGGTAGGCGTTGCGTTGCGGAAGGAACCGAACGGTCTCCCACTCAGGGAGAACCCGGGTGACGAGGTCCTCGTGGTCCAAGGCTTCGAACACCTCGATCGCGCCCGAGCCCTGACGCAGCAGCGCGAAGAAGTCGGCGCGTGCATCCGGGTTCCAATCCGGTGGTGGCGCCAATCGGAGCCGGGCGAGCGTGGTCCGGTCGATTCCGACGCGCCGTTCGGCCGCAACGCGCGCCACCCGCAACACCGAGGTGTCGTCGATCGCGAAATCGTCAGCGGCGCCGACGCGTCCGACGGTTTCCACCATCCCGGCCGGCAGTTGCTGTACGTGGTCTCGCACCGGCGTCCGCGCTCGGCCGGGGCGGAGGTGCGCCCAGGCATCTTCTGCGATCCAGGCAATCCGACGCGAGCTGGCGGCGAGGTCTCGGACCAGGGCATCTGCGTCTGGGAACTCCAGCGCCGCGGCGACGGCGTCCTGATCTTGGAGCGCCAGAACGTCCGAGCGACCGCCCGTCACGCGATGAAGCGCGAGCCGCACATCGAGCAGCGTTGCCGTCGCGGCTGTGAAGAACACATCGTCGCCCGGCCGCAGCGCCCCGCGCGCCACGAGCGGCTCGCCGCCACCGCCCGGCTCGAGTGCCCAACCGATCCAATCGAAGGCCTGGAGGTCCCGAAGCCCTCCTGCACCTTCCTTGAGATTCGGTTCCAGCATGTCGGCGACCGGACCGGGGTGAACGCGGCGGCCCGCCGCCGCGTCAGCCAGCGACCCGATCAAGCGATCGCGGTGACGATGCGCAAGGGCTCGCGCATCCTCCACGACCCGACCGGCGCGCTGGTCCAGCTCACCGGCGACGATGCGCGCGTCGAGCAGCGCCGTCAGCGTGTCCCGATCTTCTCCCGCGAGTTTGCCCGTCTCCTTCGGAGTACGCATGGCGTGCCCGATGACGAAGCCGGCGTCCCACAGCGGGTACCACAGCGCATCCGCCACGCCCGCGATGTCGGCCCGACGGTCGTGCAGCAGCAGGATGTCCAGGTCCGAGCCGGGTGCCAGCTCGCGACGGGCATACGAGCCCAAGGCCAAGACGGCGACTCGGTCACTGCCCACCCGCTCGAGTACTGCCGCGAGGACCTCATCGACCGCAACGCTCAGCGCAGCACCAAAGGCGCGACCTCGCAGCGTGTGGTCGTCGACGAGCGCGGCCCGCCGCGCGCGGAGCCACTCCGAACCGAGCGGGTCGGTCACAAGGCGTCGGGACCTGCTTCACCGGTGCGGACCCGGATCACGGTGTCGAC